>JASLLE010000085.1 GCA_030747175.1 Dehalococcoidia bacterium
CTTCTCATGCCAGCGCATGGCTCGCGGGCCCGGACCGTCTCCGGCGAAGGTCCCGTCCATCACCGCAAACAGGCCGGGGTGGATTTCTTTCTGGATAGTCAGGAGATCGACCAGCGTTTCATGGATGACGGAGTGCGTCCAGTGGCGGTTTCGGTGGAGCAGGCCGCCGAACGCGTTTTTCATGGCGCCCGTCATCCGGGTGAATACGTGCGTCTTCACCGTCGGGAAATGGATGATGTTCTTCCCGGCGAAGCTCTCCGGGATGAAGAGGCCATCCGGGAATACCTCATCCAGGACGAGCATCTTCCCTTTTGGCCTGTACGGAATCCAGCGGTTCGGCTCTACATCAAGCGTGATACTCGGGATGCCGTGCTTCTCTTCGACAACTTTGTGTTTGTTGCGGATCTCGCCCTCGAACGGATCGACAACCACGGTGCCGTTGTGCGCGGCCATCAGATCGTCGTAACCATCCGCCTTGAGCTTTGCGATCACCCCGTCCATCTGCCAGGGCGTCGTCGAGCACGCGGGGTAGTAGTGCTGCCACGATAAGTTGATCTTGAGCAGTGTCTGCGTGCCGGGGGCCAGCGCGTCACGATAGCTGGCCATTTCCAGCAACTGGCCGTAGTCCTCGATCACCGTCTCTGGCGTCGTGTACATCGCGGCGACCACGCCCATTTTTGGGGTGGCGTGCGGGATGACAGGGGATTCGGCGAGGTTCGCCATGCAGTCTCCGGTGCTCAAACGTCGGGTAGAGTTGTGACGGGCGCGTCAACGTCGAAAACCCACACGGCGCCATCGTCAATTCGTGTCAAAAGTATAGCAATGGCCGTGTGTCCCACCGGCCCGGGAAACGCCGTGATCATCGATTCCCACACACACATCCTTCCGGACGAGTTCCGAAATCAACGAGAACACTGGCTCGCTGCCGATCGTACGTTCTCCGCTCTGTTTAACGACACGGCTGCCCTTACGGCTTCGTCCGATGAGCTGATCGCCGAGATGGATGGCGCCGGCGTCGATATGTCGGTTGTCCTGGGGTACGGATGGACCGATCAGGATGCCGCACGACTATCGAACGATTACCTGCTGTCCGCGGCGAGCGATCATCCCGGCCGCATCGTTCCTTTTTGCAGTGTGGACCCGGGCTGGGGCAACGCGGCGGCGAGGGAGGTTGAACGTTGCCTGTCTTCAGGGGCACGCGGTATCGGGGAGTTGCATGCCGATACGCAGGCATGGAAGTCGGATGATGCGGGCGGAGGCAACGGGTTTGCACGTGTCATGTCGCTCGCCGCTGAGGCTGCCGTGCCCGTGGTCATCCATGCTTCGGAACCGGTCGGTCACACCTATCCCGGCAAGGGTTCGACGACACCGGACCGGTTGATCGCCCTGGCGACAGCGTTCCCGGATGTAGCGTTCATATTTGCCCATTTCGGTGGGGGATTGCCCTTTTATGCCCTCATGCCGGAGGTCGCCGAATCCCTGTCAAACGTCTACTTTGATAGCGCCGCCACGCCTTTCTTGTATCGACCTGACGTGTACGGGGTGTCCGTAAATGCCGCCGGGCCCGGTCGCATCCTGTTCGGCAGTGACTTTCCGCTGATCAGGCAGGGCAGGGCGTTGCGCGGCGCACGCGAGGCCGACCTAGGCGATGCGGACGCGGCCCGGGTTTTGGGTGGCAACGCAGTGGATCTGCTGGGCCTGCGGCCGAAATGAAACCCTGAATCGAGCTCCGGAAGATGGCATCAACCAATTCCATGGTGCAGGCCAGGTTTTGCAATACAGCAAGTTGTGGATACAATGGCAGCACGATGATTTACCGATCAACCATGTGCGCCTGTTGTTGTACCACCCGCAGGGGAGGACCAAGCGCGCGCTAACTGGTTGATAACAAGATGGCGCTCTGTGCGGCCCCTGCGGACATTTGTTCCCGGGGGTTTTTTTTATTGCCTTCCGCTCCCGGGCCTCGAGGTTTTTGGCACCGGTACACAGCAGCGGATACGAACAATGGCTACAACGACACAGATCCCATCACCAACGATTGAACAGAACCCCGGCCTTCTGCGGTCCGGCTGGACGCGAACCGTCTCGGCGTTTCGCCGATTGATCAACGCGGTGGAAGGGCTTGGCATCGAGCCGTAAATACGGCTTCATCCGAGACCGAACCCGTTCAATCCCCCGAACTTTATTCGGGGGATTTTTTCTTCCCGGTTAGAGCGTCGTTGCGACCACCTCGGCGTCCGGCCGTTCCATCACTTCCGGCAACAGTTTCAACCCGAGACCGGGGGTGTCCGGAGCGGAGATGTGTCCGTCTTTGATGACCGGCAGGACATCAACCACTTCGGTGTACCAGGTCCGCATGAACGCTCGAACCGTCTCCTGTATTACGGCGTTCGGCAGGTGCATGTCCAGGTGCGTGGAGGCCATCAACGTCACCGGTCCCGAGGCATCGTGCGGAGCGAACGGCAACCCGTACGTCTCGGCGGCATAGCCGATCTTGCGCGCCTCGCTCAGCCCTCCGACCCATGTCACGTCAATCATCACGATGTCCGTGGCGTGTTTTTCAAACATTTCACGGAATCCCCAGCGGGTAGACAGTGTCTCGGATGCGCAAACGGGAACGGTCGTCGAGTTCTTCAGTTCTCTCAGACTGTCGATGTTGTTCATCACCATGCAGTCTTCGATCCACATGGCGCCGTAAGGCTCGATGGACTTTGCGATCTGCACCGACGCCGGAAGGTTCCACCTGTTGTGGAGTTCCAGCGCTATGTCGATCCTGTCGCCGACGGCCTCCCGGATTTCCCGAAACGGTCTCGTCGCCGCATCCAGATCCTGTGCGCCAATGAACTGGCCGTTGCTTTTGTCGGCGTATCGATCGAAGGGCCAGATTTTCATTGCCGTGATTCCGTCGGCCAACAAAGACTCCGCAAGCGTCCCCGGGGTCTCCCACTGGGCCTTGAGGTCGTAGAGGGCGCTGTCGTCAGTGGCTCCGCTGTGTGGGATGATCGGGTCGAAGCAGGTGTTGTAGACCCGAATACCCTCCCGGAACTTCCCGCCCAGCGCCTGGTAGAGCGGTACGCCCGCCGACTGCGCGTAAACGTCCCACAGTGCGATGTCCACTGCGGACATGGCGAGAATGTTGACCCCGCGATTTCCCGTGGACCGTCCCACGTAGTACATGCGCTGCCAGTGGCGCTCGATGTCCCTCGGGTCTTTGCCCAGAAGCTCCGGCGCAAGCGTCTCGGCGATGTAGGCCGCCACGGACCCGGTACCGTTCACCCAGACCTCGCCCAGGCCGACAATGCCATCATCGGTATGAACCTGGACCCAGGTGATCGGCCAGATGTCTTTCAGGATGATCGTCTCGATCTTTGTGATCTTCATCGGTCGGTCCCTCGAAGAAGAATGTTTGGCGCGGGCGCCCGGTTTGCGGGCGTGAAGCGTGCGGTGCGGCAGGGCGAGGCTATCAGATATCGCCGGGAACCTTGAGACGGACATGGGCCGCGCCTAAGCTGTCCCCGGCTACCTGCGGCATTTCCTCTCACACGCCGCAAACCGAAACCGTGAATCTCTTCGTCAAATAAGCCGCCACATTCCGGAGGCCCGAATTGCGCCTGTTATTGACCTCTGCCACGAGCGGCCTCGGCCGGACGGTCGCTGCGCTGTTGGGTCCGGACCACGACCTCGTCCTCACAGATCTCACCACGCACACAGGCGGCAGCACGAATGTCACGGCGTGCGATCTCGGCGACGATGACTCTACTGACAGACTCGTGGACGGGATAGACGCCATCGTCCATATCGGATACGGGGGGCATTTCGCATCTGCGTCCGAGCTTCTGGACGTTCACACGCGTTGCACGTACAACCTGTTGACCGCAGCGCGGTCTGCCGGAGTGGGCCGGTTCGTCAACCTGAGCACTCTGCGATTGCTCGATGACTACCCGGAATACCTGACCGTCACCGAGAACTGGCGCTCGACCCCGGGCGTGGAACCGGTCATCCTTTCGGCACATCTGACCGAGTACGTATGCCGGGAGTTCGGACGGGAAGGCGGGATCAAGATCGCCAACCTCAGGCTCGGATTCCCGCTGGTCGAGGGGGACACGGCCGCCGCGGCAGGTTCCGGCGATAGTGCGGCCCTCGCGAGCGATGATCTGAGCGCGGCGATCAGTGCGGCGCTCACGGCAGACCTCGGAGCGAACGCCCAGTCTACCGACGCCCCTCACCCGGTCTCGTTCAGGACGATCCACGTGCAGTCTCCGATTCCGGGCGGCCGATTCCTTCTCAAGGGAGCGGCCTCCATCCTCGGGCTATGGGAAGGGCAGGGTGTGGCCTGATGAACATCTTGATTCTTGGCGGAAACGGGATGCTCGGGCCATGGGTCGTGGACGCGCTCGGTGATCGCCATCGGTTGCGGATCACGGACATCGGCGAGCCGCCAGCCACGACTCACGAATGGCGTCAGATCGACGTTTCGTCGCTCGATGCCGTGGTGGACGCAGCGGAGGGGATGGACGCCATCATCAATCTCTCCGTATTGCGTCCTCACCGACGGATCGCGTTCGATGTCAACACACGCGGCAACTACAACATGATGGTCGCCGCCGTGGCGCACGGCATCCGGCGCGTCATCAACACGGGGCCGCACTTCCAGCTCGCCGGTCCGGGTTACGAAGACTGGGATTTCGATCTCAACCCGGACATGCCGCCACAGCCGGGGACGCGCCTTTACGCGCATACAAAGGCGCTGGGGCAGGAGATCGACCGGGTTTTCACCACGAGGCATGACATATACCTGCAGACTTTGCTCTTCTATCACCTGTACGACCCCGGCGACATCGGCAACGGTCCCGGGGGCAGCGGGGTGGAGTCGCTGGGCAAGGACATGATGGTCCCGTACAGCATCGCCTGGCCGGACGCCGGAGAAGCGATTCGATGTGCCGTCGAGTTGCCACTTGAACGACTGCCGACCAGGGCCGAAACCTACATGGTGTTCACGGACATCCCGCACGCCAAGTTCAATAACACCAAGGCACGCAGGCAACTCGGCTGGCAACCCCGGTATCACCTGGAGCTGCTGTGGAACAAATCCGACCCGAGGCCGGGCGCCTGAATTACGGTCTCAGATCAGAGGGGATCCAGCTCGTCGACGAGCAGGCGGCGAAGATCGTCCAGGCGGAATGGTTTGGACAGGATCGCGTCGCCACCCAGCTCCCGCACACTTCCCTGTAGAGAAGGATCGACCATTCCACTCACAAGGATGACGCGCTCGGGACGGCTTTCTTCGCCGAGTTCACGGAGATGGCGCAGAACCTCAAAGCCATCCAGTACGGGCATCATGAGATCCACAAGTACGACGTCGTATCGCTCCCCGGCGATCATGGCGAGGCCAATTTCGCCGTCTTCTGCGGTATCGACATCAAAACCATCAAAGGTTTCGATACTTGCCTGAAGAGCGGTGCGCACGGTGTCTTCGTCATCGACAACGAGGACTTTGCGGAGTGGCGTTGCCAGCTCGGACCTATCGGACTCGTTCAATAGATGAAACTGCCCCTGGATTTGCCCGGGTCATGGCCGCCTCCCGGCCACGTACGTGGTTCATTAACGCTGCTGAGTATACGGAGCAAAGGGAGGTTGTCGCACCTCGAAACGCATCAGATATCAGGGGCAGGTCCGGCCATCGTTCGTATGCGTAAAGTAATCAGGCCCGGCCCAAAGCCCCCGGATCACACGCCCGTCGTCGGCCGTCTTGAAGATTACAGGAGCCATCTGGATGTTTGAACGAAGCCCATTTCAGCAGGGACCGGAAGGAGGAGGTATCGCCACGATGCTGCGTGCCAATCCGGCCATGTGGTCCGTGCTGGCGATAAACCTGGCCTACTTCCTGTTGCTGGAGGTGGCGGGCGGCTCTGAAGACATCGAAGTGCTCATCAAATATGGCGCCAAATACGGTCCCAACATCGCAGATGGTCAGTTCTGGCGCTTGATAACCCCGATGTTTATGCATATCGGAATTTTCCATCTGCTTGCCAATAGCGTGTCCCTGCTGATTTTCGGGGGGATAGTCGAGCGCTCGTACGGCTGGCGTGCTTTCCTAGCTATCTACCTGACCGCGGGGGTGGCCGGCAACGTCGCCAGCTATACAGCCGGCCCCATCGTCGGGGCGGGTGCGAGCGGCGCCATTTTCGGGATGCTGGGCGCGTTCGCCGTGTACCTTTTCCTGAATCGAGCCATGTTCGGTTCATCGGCGCGCGGGTCACTTGGTGGGCTTGCCTTCATCATCATCATTAATGTCTCGCTCGGGCTTACGACAACCGGCGTGGACAACTCGGCGCATCTCGGGGGCCTCATCGTCGGCACGCTGATGGCCCTCAGGATATCGCCGAGGGTAATTACCGAGAACACTTACGCCCTCAACCGCCAGCTTCTGGCCGCCCGATCGGTGTACCAGCAATCGACACTCGCGACTATCGGTACAGCGACGTTGACCGCGTTCGCCATCTTGCTTTTGATCACGGTGGCCGTTTCGCGTGGCGACACAGATCGGAACCGGACTTTCTCGGACGAATTAACCGGCCAGGCATTGAGCGCACTGCTGGAGAAACGGTTCGAAGATTCGGGTTCATACGCCCGTCTCGCCCTGCTCTCCGACCCGTCTCCGGATTCGCTCGGCAAGATTTACTCGATCAAGGGGCTCGCCGAAGCGCAACTGGGCGAATTTGATGACGCTATCCGCGACCTTCAACTGGCGATGTCTTACGATCCGAGCGACCCTGAAATCCGTCTCCTCGCCGAACTCGAGCTCGCCTATCTGAAAGGCCGTTGACGGGATTGACGCGGTAAGTAACGTTGCGTACAATCCCTTTTAATTGATACTTACTATCAATACAACGTAGAGAGAACAGTGTTCTACTTCCCGCGATGACCACCGCACCTACGCCACAACTTGACGCGATAATTGCCCTGGAAGACGCCGGCCTTCGGATTACCGGCCAGCGAAGACAGGTAGTAGCGGCCATCGAGCGCCGGGACGGCGGGTTTACGGCGGAAGACATCGCGATGGAGCTCCCCGGCGTCGGGCGCGCGACCGTCTACAGAACGCTGAAGCTTCTCGTGACCGCTGACGTGATATGCAAACTCGCGTTGCCGGACGGCACGCCGATGTACAGCCCCTCTCGGGTCGAACACCACCATCACTCGGTCTGCACCACGTGCGGCGCTATAGAAGAGTTTCGCGACACCACAGTGGAACGCGTACTCAGGTCACTCACCCGTGAAATCGAAGGCGAGATCGTCGGTCATCGGATGGAGGTGTTCATCCGCTGCCAGACTTGCCTGGAATCGCCCGGCGCCTGACTCCTTGATCGAAACCCGGCAGATGGCTTTTCAGTAACTCTAATTGATACTACATCTCATTAAACAATATGCCTCAACTATGTCGCTAACGGCTGCAGGACTGGCGATGTTCGCGACGTCCTGTGGTGGGAACGGGGAGAGTACCGGGACGGACGACTCCGATCCGGAAGCCGTCCGTGTAGTCGCCTCCATGTATCCACTCGAGTACTTCGCCGGCCGCGTCGGGGGCGATCGGGTACGGGTGGAGAGAGTGGTTCCGGCCGGGGCCGACGCACACGATTTCGAGCCAACGCCGGGCGATCTCCGCAAAATCGCAGGCGCCGATCTGATCGTTTATAACGGTCTCGGGTTCGAATCCTGGATCGACGCCTTGCTCGATTCAGGCGACGCTCCCGAGGCGGCGGTGCAGGCAAGCTCGGAATCCATCGCGCTGCGATTCCGGCCGGACGAGATCGGTTCGGAACCCGACCACGAGGACGGCCATCTGGATCCGCACATGTGGCTCGATCCGATGTTGGCGGTCACGCAGGTTACCGCCATCAAGAACGGCCTGATAGAAATCGACCCGGAAGGCAGCGCGACATACGAGGGGAATGCCGACGATCTCGTAGTACAACTCACGGCGCTGGACGGCCGGTACTCTGACGCCCTTCGCTCCTGTTCCGGAGACACCTTTGTCACGTCCCACGACAGTTTCAACTACATGGCAGGTCGATACGGTCTGAACGCAGTTGGAATCTCCGGCATCAATCCGGAGTCCGAACCCAGTCCCAGGACCCTGGCCGATCTGAGTGATGCCGTGACGGAATTCGGGATTCGATACGTACTCGTCAGTCCCATCGACTCCGAACGCCTGAGCGACACGCTGGCGAGGGAGACGGGCGTCCATGCTCTGCAGTTGCACAGTCTCCAGAATCTTACCCGCGATCAGCGCGACGCCGGCGAGACCTACCTGTCGCTCATGGACGCCAATCTGGAGAGCCTGGCTATTGCCCTGGAGTGTCAGCAATGACCATCGAAACGACCGGTTCGACCGAACAGGATCCGTCACCGGGTGAAGACGCGCAGGTTGGCCAGAGCGCGTTATGGCCGGCAGATTCAGACGCAAATGGCGCCTTCTCTGACCGTCCAGCGGTATGTGAATTCACAGACACGTGGTACTCGTACGGCGGTGGTGAACCGGCCGTCGAGGATGTCTCGTTCCGGGTACGGAAAGGCGACTTCGCCGCAATTCTTGGCCCCAACGGAAGTGGGAAGACCACCTTGCTCCGGCTCGCTCTGGGGCTGTTGAAACCCGCTCGTGGCTCGGTCGAGTTATTCGGAGAGGCCTCGTCCCGGTTCCGTGACTGGTCTCGCGTCGGATATGTACCGCAGCGGGTGGAGGGGCTGGGAATCCGCTTTCCTGCGACCGTCGAGGAGATCGTGGAGCAGGGTCGTTACCGGGGATTCGATCCGCTCGCCATATTCCGCAGGCACGGGCAGAAAGAGGTTCTGGACGCCCTTGAGGTTGCCGGCATCTCGCACCTCCGTTCCCGGCCTATCGAGTCGTTATCGGTCGGGCAACGCCAGCGTGCCCTGATCGCTCGCGCCATCGTCGGCCGCCCGGAATTGCTGTTCCTCGACGAGCCGGTTTCGGGCGTGGACGCGGTAGGGCGGGACAGATTCCACGAACTCATTTCGTCCCTCAACCGGGAACATGGAATGACCGTCTTCCTGATCTCGCACGATATCGGCGCCGTCATGCAGGGGGCGACCGTATGCGCCTGCATCAACCGGACCGTCGTATTCCACGGAGCGCCTCATCACCTTACGGGTGAGCACCTCTCGGAGCTGTACGGATTCCCGGTGGATGTCCTCCTCCACGACGCCCTTCATGAACACAGGTAAGCGCAGGTGAACCTTGCCTGAGATATTCCAGTTCGATTTCATGATCCGGGCCCTGATCGGTGGGTCGATGGTCGCCATACTCGCGCCATCGTTCGGCCTGTTCATCGTCCTGCGCCGCCTCTCGCTAATCGCCGACACCCTGTCACACGTTGCGTTGATGGGTGTCGCTATCGGATTCGTCACAAGTACCTACCCGACATTTGTAGCGCTCCTTGCGACAACCTCGTCGGCCGCGGGTATCGAGCAACTACGTTCGCGTGGCCGCCTGCCCGGGGATGCGGCGCTCGCCGTGTTCCTGTATTCATCGCTCGCGATCGCGGTGATCGTAATCAGCAAATCCTCCGGGTTCAACGCGGACCTCTTTGGCTATCTGTTCGGCACTGTCCTCTCGATAAACGATCGCGATCTCTGGCTCATCGGGATACTGCTGGTGGTCGTCGTGTTGTTCGTCGCTTCGTTCTACGCGGAGCTCACGCAGAGCGCTTTCGATCAGGACCTGGCGCATGTGAGCGGCGTCCGCGTGACAGCGACAAACCTCGCGCTGGCCGTCCTGACGGGCGCAACGGTGACCGCGTCCATGCGTGTCGTCGGGGTGCTGATGGTTGGCGCGCTCATCGTGATACCTGTTCTGGCGGCGTTACGACTGGCGAGGGGCTTTCGGACGGCTCTGCTGCTGGCCATCGGGTTTGGCCTGCTCAGCGTCTGGATCGGCCTGGCCGTCGCGTTTTACGCCGATCTCGCCGCCGGTGGGGCGATAGTTCTAACCACGGTGGTGATGCTCGCGCTTGCAGAGGCTATCGGGCGCTTGCAGGAATATGTTGTGTCCCGCCGGATCAGGGGTTCGACGGACCGATCCGACCTCGAAACAGCGCGCCCTCCGGACGTCGCCCTCGACGCCGATAAGGATTAACGCCGGGGTAGATTTGTACAGATGCTTCTCGCCGTGATCGAGACCGACTATTCGTGATCTCACGGCCTGATACCCGATGCGTGGGCGTCGTTGCCTTCCGTCTCCTCCTCACTCCGCGTCAGCGTAAAGAAGAAGGTCGTGCCTTTGTCGATTTCTGAATCCGCCCAGATTCTTCCGCCGTGTCTTTCGACAATCCTCCGGACAATCGCGAGGCCCGCCCCCGTTCCGGCGTAGTCTTCCGGGCGGTGAAGCCGTTCAAAGACCTCAAATACCCGATGCTCTTGCTCGATATCGAATCCGACGCCGTTGTCTCGCACGAAATAGGTCGTGATCCCCTTGATCACAGTAGCGCCGACTTCGACCGATGGATCAGGTTTCGGGCCGGTGTACTTGCACGCGTTGCTGAGAAGGTTTGCAAGAACAATCCTCAGGAGGCCTGGATCCGCCTGGCATACAGGTAATTCGCTCAGCGTCCATCTGACCCCTGGATACTGCTCCGCATACTCCACCCGTATGGAATTGACGATAGGCAATGGATCCACGTTCTGGACATTCAATTCCTGTTGCCCGAGGCGGGCAAAATTCAGCAGATCGGTCACCAGTTCAGCGCTTTCCGTAGACGAGCGCGCGATCAATTCGATGTATTTTTTGGAGGTGTCGGACAGCGTGTCATGTTCTGACTCCAATAGCCTCGCGGCGAGATGGGCGTTCATAGACATTGGACCACGCAAGTCATGCGAGACGCTGTAGGAAAACGCTTCCAGCTCGGAGTTGGCCGTCTGTAGCTGCACGGTCCGCTCTTGGACCCGGTTTTCCAGGCTGGCGGCCATATCAGCAAGTTCAGCCTCGGCGCGCTTTCGGTCCGTGATATCCCGGATAACCCCCGTGTACATCCGTCCGCGTTCCAGATCCACCTGGGTCACTTCCAGCTCTATAGGGAAGACCGTTCCGTCTTTACGGCGACCTTCGACTTCTCGATTTCTGCCGATGATGCTCGCTTCGCCCGTCCTGTCGTATTTCTCCAGGAACCCGTCATGCTCATCGTTGTATGGCGTGGCGGCCAGCAGCATGACATTCTGGCCAATCAACTCTTCCCGCGTATAGCCGAAAATATCAACCGTGGCATCGTTCACGCTTAGCATCGTGAGTTGAGCATCGGCTGTGACGATTCCTACCGCCGCCGTCTCCACGACCGCCCGCGTTCGTGCCTCGTTGTCGGCCAGAGCCCTGTGGAGCTCAGAGTTCGCCACATTACCCGCGATCTGGTCAGCCATTCTGCGGGCGAGCTCGGCATGTTTTCTCGTGTACGTGTTCTTCTCCCGCGACCTCACGGAAATTCCGCCTATGATTTCGTCGTTGACTACCAGAGGAACGCGAAGCGACGCGGGCAGGCCGGCGCTGATTACTTCCGGGACATCGGGTGATTTTTCGTCACCGGTGGATACAGCCGCATCGACGCGGGATATTGTTGAACTTCCGGATACCGTCGTATCAGCGAATCGGGCGCCTGTCTCGTACCCTTCTATGGCATCGCCTTTGACGAATCGGACTGTCCACATGGCGTCTCTTGAGTCGAATGTCCAGACCGAGAAACGGTCGTAAGGCACCAGGGACCTGAACGGCTCCGCGACGGTTTTGAACATCTCCTGTGCGTCCAACGATGAGCCGACCAGGCGACCGATCTCGGCAAGAGTGGCCCGATCAGATGCCTCCCGCTCCGTTATCGCGTGGAGTTCGGCGTTTGCCACACTCCCCGCAATCTGGATTCCGACACGTCTCGCCAGTTCAAGCTCTTTTTGCCCGTATGCGTTTCTCTTTCGCGATCGAACGGACAATGCGCCCACCAGCCGGCCACCGACAATCAGTGGAATCTGGATACCCGATAACAGCCCCTGTTCGTTCGAATGGTCAACGTCCACCAGTTCGTCCGGCGGATCCTCGCCGCCTTCTATGAAAGGCTTCTTCCAATCCATCGCCCAACGTGCTGCCGACAACTCATCAGTGTGTTGATCGCCGGTTTCATATCCTTCAACGGTCTGACCCGCGGTGAAACGCGTGGTCCACACTTCGGCCTCCGGGTCGTACGTCGTGACGGATATACGATCGTAGGGAACATATTCATTGAAGGGTTCGGCGATACCCTCAAACATCTCCCCGATATCCAGAGATGAAGCCACAACCGGCCAATTTCGGCCAGGAAACTGCGCTCGGTAGCATCACGCGCCGTGATCGCGTGGAGCTCAGCATTTACAAATGCCCCGACAATCTGTGAGGCAACGCGGCCGAGCAATACGAGATGGTGTTCGGTGAAACGTCCGGCTTCCGTTGCCCGGATCGAAATGTTCCCGACCGATCTGTCTTCCCAGATAAGCGGTACGAACGCAAGCGCAGGTAGAACGGACTTGATCGCAGGATCTTCATCCAGACCCTGTCCCGGATCGGCGTCGAATAGCATCCCTTCCGGCGACAGAGGATGTTGCCCCATCCGCCATCCCGTTACCACTCGTGAAGTACCCGGTCCCCATCCGGGAATATCCATCCCGGCAACGAAATGGGTCCACGATAGCTGGGCTTCCACGTCCAGGCCCGCGACCACGAATCGGTCATACGGAATGAGTTGTTTGACTAGGGCCGCAAATTGGTCAAATGTGCTGCCGAAATCCAGAGACGCGCTCACCAGCCGGCCAATTGCTGACATCACCAGTTCCTCTTCGGCCCTGGTGGTGACCGTTGAGTGCAACCGGGCGTTCGCAACTGCGCCGGCGATCAGGCTCGCAACCTGCTCCAGCAGATCCACGTCCCTGGTCGTGTACGATCCCGGTTGAAGCGATTTAATATCAATCTCGCCGACCGACTCGGCATTGAAAATGATCGGCACACCGGCTTTGGAACGGAAGCCTGTCTCGACTTCCAGTGATCCCATCAGTTCAGCATCCCGGGCGTTGTTACGGGAATCCTCAATGACGATCGGATCCCGAGACTGCATCATCCGAGACGCGGGTGTGCTGTGACTCCTCAAGTCGCCCTGTCTCGCCCCTTCCAACGGGATGCCGTCGACGAATTCAGTCCACCTTGTTCCAGAGTCCGGGTCATGCAGCACTACGGCAAGACGGTCATACCGCAGGAGTGCCCTGATTGGTCCGGTTACCTTTCGCCACAATCCCCCTAGCTCGAGGGTCGAACCGACCATCCTCCCGATCACAGCCAGTAGCTCTTGCTCACGCGCTTGCTCTTCCGACCGGGCGAACAGGTCCGCGTTAACCACGCCTCCGGCTATCTGTATGGCGATTCTTTCAGCCAGGTGCAGATCAGCCCTGGAGTATGAGCCCGGTGACTCTGAGGCCAGGTGCAGGACGCCGCTGACCTGTCCCCGGTGCAGAAGCGGCGCTGCGACTACAGACCGTACGTCCATGACCTTCGCAAGAGGTTCATGACTCGGGAACCGCCGGACGAGTTCCTCCGACGAATCCGCCAGGATCAACAACTGACCTGCCCCCTGAAGCGATACCAGGGATTATGTTAGTCCGGCCACCTCTGGGGTGGTCGGCATGAAGGTTTCT
>JASLLE010000086.1 GCA_030747175.1 Dehalococcoidia bacterium
CCGGAGCCAGGAACAGGTTCAAGACCAGTCCAATCGTGAGCAGCACGAAAGGAATCGAGATCAGGTGCGGATGCAGGTCCCCCAGCAACAGGCTGAAGAACGGGAATTCCTGGATTGTGAAATCCAGTCCGATCCCCGCGTCGAAGGTGTTGATCACGCGCGACGAATGCCACCACCACCAGTATCTGTCGGGTCGCCAGTTACTGCCGTCTCCCCCGGCTTCCACGCCTTCGATCGCCAGCCACTCATAGAATCCTTCCGGTCCGAACGACTTCACGGCCCCGAACTCCCACAGCCCGGCGTAGTTCGACGCGATCAGTAACAGCACAGAAGCGGACGCGGCGATCGGCAGTGCCGATCTATCCCGGATACGGCCCGGCAGGATCATCCCGTAGGCCACCGAGAAGACCGCCGACGCCGCCATCCCGGCGATCAGTGCAATTGACAGGTTGAATCCCACCGATGTCGCCACTCCGGACATCTGGCCGACGGCGCCGAGCATCCAGAACCCGAAGTAGTAGTAGGCAACCGGTTCACCGGCCAGCCAGGGATCCGCCGGCGGGGCGTTCTCCGAGATGGTGACCGCGTTGAGCATCAGGAGCTCCATCGGTTTCTCGGTGCCCGATATGTCCGGCTGGTGTGACCTGATGAAGACCCACCCGGCGAAGAACGCGAGAAACAGCAGTTCACCGGTGAGCAGCGCAGGCCACTCCTTCCGCACGAAACGTCCAAATCGACCCCGGCGGCCTGAGAGTATCCATACGGACACGCCGCCAAAAACGGCAGCCACGAGCCAGTACGCCCAGCCCGAGTTCGGCAACAAACCGGCGTCGCTCAGGAGCCAGACGGTCCCGGCCACGAGGATCAACCCGAGCGGCTTTGCAAGTCCCGCGCCGCGCTCGCGCAGGTACGGCAGGGCGAGCCACGCGATCGGCAATGTAATGAGGCCGATCACCTCGACCGTTATCAGCCAGCGCAGGATTTCAGGCATCGAATCTCGTCCGCTTCACCGCGACACCCGTAATCCCGGGGCGCGGTAAGAGCGCTTCTTCAGCGGACCATCTGGAGGTCACGCTATCCAGAATACGAAGCTGCGCCGATGCGGGGACTCGTGGCGGCTGAGCGGGTTAGCTCGAAGATCAACCCGAGATTTCCGCAGCCGCCTCTGGCAGCAACGCGTCAACGAACTCGTCCGGATCGAACACAGCGAGGTCGTCCAGCGTCTCGCCCGTTCCGATGAAAAGCACCGGGAGGCCGAGTTCCCCGGCTATCGCCAGCACTATCCCGCCGCGTGCAGTCCCGTCCAACTTGGTCAGGATCACCCCGTCACACTCCACGGCTTCGGTAAATGAGCGTGCCTGCAACAGGCCGTTCTGGCCGGTAGTACCGTCAATCACCAGCAGAACTCGCTGCTCAAAATCGCCGGCCTGGCGGGCAACGATCCCGCGGACCTTTTTCAGCTCGTCCATCAGGTTTGACTGGGTGTGCAATCGGCCGGCGGTGTCGATTATCACCATGTTCGCGTTCCGCGCCCGGGCCGCTTCCATTGCGTCGAAGGTGACCGCCCCAGGGTCTCCACCAGCCTGGTGAGCGATAACGTCCACGCCCACGCGTTCTCCCCAGACTTGCAGTTGTTCAATCGCGCCCGCTCGGAACGTATCAGCGGCGGCGAGAATGACCTTGCGGTCGTTAGCTTTCGCCGTGTGGGCCAGCTTGGCGATGGTGGTCGTCTTGCCGGCGCCATTCACGCCGACAATCAAGATCGCTGTGTCCACGTCTTCGGAGAGCGCGTTTCCGGCGCCGGCTTCCCTGAGGCGTTTCGCCATCTCTTCCCGGAGTAATGAGCGAACCTCCGCCGGTTCTTTTAGTCCCTCGTCGGAAGCCCGGGCGCGCAGGATGTCGAGCAACTCCATCGTCGTAACGGCGCCCACGTCCGCGACCACAAGGGATTCCTCCAGCTCGTCCCAGAAGTCGTCGTCAAGTTCGGTCCGGCGGAATAACGCGCCTATAGAACGGGACCACAGCGCCCCGGTCTTCGATGAACTTGATTCAGTCTTCCCTTTACGCCGAAAAAGTCTTAGCAGGTCAGTCTCCTTCACCCACCATTACGGTTCCCATGAAGAGTTGTTGCGGGCCGATCCGGGAGACCCGTAACTTCGGTGTCATTTGTCGGCATCGGCGGAATCGAGTAACCCCGGAAGAACTGGAAGATCCAGCGCCTTGCCCGCCGCTATACGTTCGGCGTCCAGCTTTCTACGTCCCACGCCGATGGCGACAGGTGTTCCGGCGATCAGAACCTCCACCGTGAAGCGTCCGTCTTCATCTTGCTCGTCCTCCCGCAACACCCGGTACGCGGGCGGAGCGGCGCCATCCGCTTGAACACGCTCCTGGAGCAGCGATTTCGGGTCTTTGGGCGAACCGGCCCCCATCGCAGCCGTCAGCTCGGGTTCAAGACACCGCACAACGAACTCCGAAGCGGCTTCGTACCCCTGGTCTTCCATCACTGCGCCGACTACGGCCTCGAACGCGTCGGCCACGATCGACGGCTTTTCGCGGCCGCCGTTCGCAGCCTCGCCCCGGCCGAGAGTCAGGAAACCACCCAGGCCGAGCCGCCCGGCCGCCGCGGCCAGAGCGCGCTCGCGAATCACGTGGGACCGCACCGCCGTGAGATCCCCTTCAGGAGCCTCGGGAGCATGGTGGTAGAGGCGGTGCCCGATCCCCGCGCCAAGGATTGCATCTCCCAGGAATTCAAGCCGTTCGTTGGACTCGATAGCCACTGAGGGGTCTTCGTTCAGGTAGGAACTGTGAGTGAGCGCGAGCCGGAGCAGCGACCTGTCCTTGAATCGGACTCCAAGCCGCTCCTCAAGCTCGCCCAGACGTGCATCGTTTGCGAATTGCCCGGGCACGCAGTATCCCTAATCGTCGTCGAAAATGCCCCGCGGCCACGGCGGCTGCGGGCGCTTGATCTCGCCGAAAAGTTTGCTCCCCATTGAAAGGGCGATGAAGTGGCGGAACGCCGCCACGGCTTCATCCTTCGGGGGTGTGTATGTCTTTACGAAAGTCGGTGGCGCGTCTTCAAACACGAACGTCGGCGTGCCGAAGATGCCCAATTCTGCGGCCCGTTCATGGTCCGCTCCAACCTTCTTCAGCGTCTCCGGGTCGTCCAGTTCTTTTTCAAAGCTGGCCATGTCGAGTCCGCTGTCACGAGCGATCTCAAGGATCACGTCGCGCTCTCGTACGTCTTTACGATCCACGTGCCGGGCCTCGAGCAAGTTCATGAAGAACCTGTTGTGCAGCTCATTGCCCTGGCTCCTGGAAGCCTCACCTGCACACAGCGCAAGCAATCCTCGGCTCTCGTAATCCGGACCCTGCTCCCACGCCTTCCAGTCATCGCCTTCTTTGCTGTTCACCTGCTCAAGCGCAAAACTCCGCCAGGTGATCTCCAGTTCGTCGCCAAGTTCTTCCTTCACATCGGCAAGCCAACTGCCCGCCTGCCTGACCCACGGTCAGGTGAAGTCGATGAATATTTCGGTTTTGATCGGGGTGTTCGTAACCAAGTTGGTACCTCCGGTTTCCAGTGCGTCCGACCTCTGCACAAGGGCCGCTAGATCGTCGGAAGCCTAGCTAGTCTAGTTTCGGCAGGAACCCGGGTCAAAAGCCGATTATCTGTGTCAGTTGCCCCGGGGCGTTCGGGAGGCCCTCCGCTAGACTGAGTTTCGGTTCGCGAAACAGTCTCGAACCCACGCCGCCGCCCTACCCTCCAGCTTCACAATGCCCAACGTCGCCGCATTAATGGAACGCTCATTGCCCCGGCACATCCTCGATGCGCTGCGTTCGGCCTCGGCCGTGGCGAGCCAGGAGCCGGGGATCGTCAGCGAGTTATACCTGGTCGGCGGTATGGTGCGAGACCTGGTGCGGGGAGAGGGATCGGCCGACATCGATCTTTCCGTGGTCGGTGATGGCCCCGGTTACGCCGCCGCCCTCGCGAGCCACCTCGGCGGGCAGGTGACAAAGGTCTCAGAGTTTGGAACCGCGACGGTCGAAACAGGCTCCCTGTCTATCGACGTGGCGACCGCCCGGACCGAAACCTACGAACACCCGGGCGCGCTGCCGGAAGTGACGCCCGCCGGTATCACGGAAGACCTGGCCCGGCGTGATTTCACCGTCAACGCGATGGCGATAGACCTCTCAAACGGTGGCTGGGGCGAGCTGATCGACCCGCACGGAGGGATGGCCGACCTGATGATGAAGCGGCTCAGGTCGCTCCACCCGGCCAGCTTCGCAGACGATCCCACGCGCGCCCTGCGGGCGGTACGGTACGAAGCGCGCCTTGCGTTCACGCTTCAACCTGCGACCGTCAACGACATGCAGCGTGACTGCGTGCATTTCGACGCCGTTTCCCCGGCGCGAGTGCTGGCTGAACTCCGGCGCATACTGGATGAAACCGCCCGAACCAGGGCCCTGAGCCGGGCCGAAGAGCTCGGCATTCTCGGGTCTATTTCGCCCGCTTTCCGTATCGCGGGCCGGTCGCTCAAAGCGATCGAAGAAACGCCCGATCGCGAACCCCTTTTCCATGTGGCGCTGATAGGCGCCCGTCTCACGCAGGCGGAGGCGGCGTCGCTCATCGAACGAATAGATCCGCCGGCCGATTGGCGTGAGGCGCTCGGGGCGGGATCCACGTACCGGGAGATCGCCTCCATCCTCGAGCGTTCTGACCTGCGGCCCAGCGAGATCGCCGAACTACTCGAAGGCTTCCCGGTACTGGCGCTGGAGGCGCAGCTCCAACTCGCCCCAGCAACCCGGCAGAAGGCGGCGCTCCGTTCGTGGCTGGATGAGCTGCGTTTCCGTGAGCCGCTGCTCTCAGGCAACGATCTCCTCGAAGCGGGAGTTCCGCAGGGGCCGCTGATCGGGCAGCTTCTCGACGAACTGCGGCGGGCGCGACTGGACAGGGCTGTCGGAACGCGCGACGACGAGCTGACGCTGGTAAAGCGCCGGCTGCGTGTTCTCCTGTGAAATCGAATCGGGAGGTTAACCATGGACCGGATCCGGGCGGCAGCGGCCAACCTGGCTGACTGGCACGACTGTTCACTGCGTGCTCTCGGCCGATCAACCCGCCGAACGGACGCTCTGTGGTCATGCGAGGACGGGCCGGGGATCATTTACCTCATGGCGATCAGCCTGGGAACGTGTGATGGCGGCGAGCGGCAATCGGCCGAGATGGAAGCGTTCGCGAATCGGCGCGCGGGTGAGCAAATCGTGGTCGCCGATACCTGGGACACCCTGGGACTGCATGAGAAGGGGTTTTCTCCATCTCCATACGGCGCGATCAACGAGTGGTTCTGGCGACCGGCCGGACCGATAGCCACGACCCCGGCCGCTCCACCCGGATTCCTGATCGAAGAGGTGAGCGATCCAGCCGGGTTGGGCGATTACGAGCGCGTCAGCCTGCGGGGGTTCGGTAGCGAGGAGCGGCTGGGTCAGCTCGGTCCCTTCGGGGTACATGCCGTTGGAATTCTCGATGACCCGCGGATGCGTATTTTCGTTGGGCGGGTGAACGGAGAGCCAGTAACCGGCGCCATGGCCTACGTATCGGACGACGTGGTCGGGATTTATGACGTGGCGACTCCACCTGAACACCGTCGGCGCGGCTACGGAGAAGCGATCACGAAGGCAGCGATCGCTGCCGGACAAGATGTGCCGGCCTGGTTAGACCCGTCGGATATGGCCTTGCCGATGTACCGTCGCATCGGATTCGAACCGATCGGCCGGTACACGGCCTGGCTGCGACCGGACGCGGAGTAGGCGCAACTCCCAAATTTTGTGACAGTCCAATTCGGTCATCCCGAACTCGATTCAGGATCCGCTTGTGTCTCGATCACCCCGGTCTCAACCATGGGCGGAAACTCATTGTCCGTCCCCCTCTTATGAGGAGGTATCGTTTGATTGGCCGATCCTGAATCGAGTTCAGGATGACCGCAAACGGTGATGGTCGAGGACCGGGTGGACCGGCTAAGAGCCGGCCCGCGCCGCCAGCCGCTGCCGGTGGAAAAGGTACTGCTGTGCGTACGCGGCGTCCTGGCCGAAACGCTCGCGTGCCATCTGGCCGATCGCGTCGTTCGACATCTTTTCGGGCGCGCCGTACCACTCCTCCATCGCACGCCGAACCCAGCGATCTACCGGGAACGCCTCGCCCTTCATCAGCGAGAACGCCAGAACACAATCAGCGATCTTCGGACCGACCCCGTCCAGGGTCACGAGCGCGTCACGCGCCTCTTCGTACGACAGATCCAACAGCCGCTCTAGCACGAACTTTCCAGAAGCCACAGCGACCGCAGCGACCGCCAGGTAACGAGCCCGGAAACCCCAGCCCAGGTCGCGTGCCGCCTGCTCACCCGCGGCGGCAACCGCCTCCGGTCCCGGGAACGCGAAATCGCCCGGCTCCGGCCCGATGCGCTCCCCCTGAGTCGATGCAAGCCCGGCCATATTCGACTTGATGCGAGGGATGTTTGACGTCGCCGAACAGATGAATCCGCAAAGACATTCCCACGGGTCCTGCCGGAGCAATCGCAATCCCAGGTACCCGGACAACGCCGGTCCAAGCCCGGGGTCTTCGGCGTACTTCGTCCGCAATCCTTCAAGGTCGTCGTTGAGGCCCAGGTACGATCGGATTCCACTCGTATCGGCCGGTTCTCCGGCCACAACCCGGACGAGCAGTCCGTCTTTTGCCGAACGAATCTCAAGCACCGTTCGCGCCACGACACCCCGATAGCCGGTACCGCCGTCAATGGGTGTCCAGCGGAACGCCTGTCCGCCGTCCATCGTTCCCGACAGATCGAACTCCGGGACAGGGAAGAAGGCGCCCGACTCTGATGCCGGGGCCGGTATCGGGCCGGTCACCCTCGTATCTCTGTCCGCGCCTCTTCGTACCACCGACCCGCGCGTGCGGCCAGCTCGGATGCCCGGACGATCTCTACGTCACACCCGGGCAGGGAATCGCGGAACGCTGCTCCGTATCCGCGCGTCGCCATCCGGGAGTCCAGGACGATAAACACGCCCCGGTCCGACCGGCTGCGGATCAGCCGCCCGAATCCCTGCCTGAATCGAAGCACCGCCGACGGAACCGCGTACTCGCCGAATCCATCGTCGTACAACTCGGAGCGTGCGGAGAAGACCGGGTCGCTCGGCACGGGAAATGGCAACCGGGCGATCATCAACGCGCCTATAGATGACTCTTCAAGATCCACGCCCTCCCAGAGGCTCGCCGACCCGAGCGCGACCGTCGCCTTCTCGGCGTCGAGCGCCCGCATCACGCGATGCGGCGGGCCGTCGATCCCCTGCGCAACCACCTTGATGTTCTCCGCTTCAAGAGATGACCTGATGGCGCTTCGAGTGGCGTTGAGCGCCGAGTTGGACGTAAACAGTACGAGCGTCCGGTCCTTGAGCTGCATCGCGACATCTTTTATAGCCTGGGCCACGGCCTCATTAAAGCCGGGCCGGTTGGGTTCCGGAATATCCCCGGGGACCAGCACGAGCGCGGCTTTTTTGAAATCGAACGGGGAGCCAAGCGCGATCTCCCGCCCGCTTTCGACACCCAGCGTATCGCGCACCCTGTCGAAGCGGCCCTCATCGGCCAGCGTCCCGCTTGTCAGCACCACGCAGCGTTCTCGCTCAAACAGCGTTTCCCGCAGGGATGGTCCGACAACCAGCGGCGCTCCGCTGACGGCGATCGGGCCGTTCGGTGGCCTCGCGGACAACCAGCACACCATGCCGTCCCCGGGTTCAGGTATCCCCGCCCGCAATCCTTGTCGAGATTCCTCGACCGACTCCAGGGCCGCCGTCACGTTCAATCCCACGGCCTGGAGGTTTCGTGACTCAAGAGATGATGGCGCCCGGTCTATGGCGATGCCGATGTCCCGCAGCCCAAGCGATACGGTCGATGCCGCAAGGTCATAGTTTTCCCATGAAACTTCGAGATCGGACCACGCCGGCTGCTGACGAATCCCCCCGGTGATCCTCAAGTCATTGCCGGAAAACCCACGCCCGGGGCTAACCTCCGTGATGGTTTCACGCAACGCACGAAATAACTCCGCAGCAGCAGATCGCGCCCTGCCGACCGCCTCCAGCAGCCCCGCAGCCAGCGTCTCCACCGCCGGATCGGCCCCTCCCGCCGCACGCAGCGCCCGCATAGCGTCGCTCACGACGCCGCGCTCCCCGGAAAGGCCGGACAGGTCCGCTTCAATTTGTCGTTGCTCCACCCGGAAACCGAAATTGCTGGTGGCGACCGATTCCAGGTGGTGCGCCTCGTCGATGATCAGCGCGTCGTGCTCGGGCAGAAGCCCTCCGCCCATCACCAGGTCGGCGAGCAAAAGCGAATGGTTGATGACGACGATATCCGCGTTGTGCGCCCGGCCTCGCGCGGAACGCAAAAAGCACGGGCCGTCCGGCGACGGACACCCGCGCGCGCCCTGCGACGAGATTTTCGTGAAGGCCGCCTGGTCTTCCCGGTTCAGCCGTAATTCAGACCGGTCTCCGGAGGCCGTCGTCTCCAGCCATACCATCGATTTCGCCAGTAGCCTGGCCTCCGGGATCGTCATATCTCCGGAGGTTTTTGAATGGCTCCAGCGCCGGTAACAAAGGTAGTTTGAGCGCCCCTTCAACTGGGCCGACGAGAGCGCTTCCTCGGGGTAGCCAATTGCGCGCAGGACCGACCGCGCCGCCGGGATGTCCTTCGCCACCAGTTGCTCTTGCAAATTGATGGTGTTGGTGGACACGATGACGGTCCGCCCACCTGACAGGGTATGGAGCGCTGCGGGGACCAGGTAAGCCAGGGATTTTCCGACACCCGTCCCGGCTTCAACGATCAAGTGCTCGCCTTCTTCGATGGCGGCGGCTACCAGTTCTGCCATCCGTTCCTGCTCCGAGCGGTACTCGAAACTCGGCAGCTCACGGGACAGGTACCCATCCCCTCCGAACACGTCCGAGACGCTCGCACCGCCCCCGGGTCCAGCGGGAACCTCTCCCGGTTCCTCAATGGTCGTGCTGTCAGGGTTTGCCGGTTTCACCCGCAACCGGCCGCTCAACTCACGCGGGTCTGGCCTGATCTCGCCCGCCGCCTGTATCGCCGCCGCCGAGTCCATGTGGTCAAGTATCCGGCCGGCGAGGACCCCGGTGCTCCACCCGGAGGCGGCCGAGAGACGGCTGAATTCGGACAGCAAAGCCGGGGGCAATTCGGCAAGTTTCTCCAGCATCAACAAAAACAGATCCCGCGTGACCAGCGCGTCCGAAAGCGCCCGGTGCGGGTTGTCATGTACCAGTCCCATCGCGGTTCCGAGGCCGCCAAGGTTGTACTCGGCCGCTCCCGGCAGAAGCGCATAGGTCAGGTCGTACGTATCAAATGTTTGCGTACGCGGCGTCACACCGTTTCGGACGAGAAACCCGGCGTCGAAAGCCACGTTGTGGCCGATCATCGGGTGATCCCCGAGGAACTCTCGGAGGCCCGGGAGGACTTCTTCGATGGACGGCGCGCCGGACACGTCCTGGTCGGATATCCCGGTCAACTCCGTGATGAAGGGTGGAATGTCCCGGCCCGGATTTACCAGGGTGCTGAACTGCTCGAGTTCCTCGCCGCCGCGGAACTTCACGGCGCCTATCTCGATGATCCGGTCCGTGCGTTGATCCAGCCCGGTGGATTCCAGGTCCAGCGAAACCATCACCGTCTCGTCGAGTGGCTCGCTCAGACTCGGCTGCCAGCCCGCAAACCCCGTCACGACGGCGTCTGCGCTTCCCCGCCGGACGGTTCCCCCCGGCCGGGAACGTTGCGCCGGGTTTCCAGGAAACGAAGCCGGCCCACGTGCAGATCGACGCCCGCCGTCACGCCGCCGGCCCGGATGATCTCCGCGAGCTCGGCCGCATTACGCGGGTCGCCTTCTATCTGCGTGACACCTGATGCCAGGCCGTGTAACGAGTGCGCGTCAGACCCTCCGGTAGACGGAACGCCGAGAACGGTCGCAACGTTGAGTGCGAAGTCGTTGTCGGTCTCCGGGGTCGCCCCGTTCACCACCTCGAGCGCGTGGGCATGCTTCAACATCGGTATCTCTGCCGCGCCATTCACGTCACCCGGCTCTACTCCCGCACCGCGCGTCAAAATGCATCTTTGCGGCCCGGGCGCGTGCAGGTGGCGGAACGGGTGCGCCAGTACGATTGCCGAGCCGGACCTGCTGGCCCGTTCGCCCAGGAGAGGCAGTTTCCGCATATCCGAGTGGTATCCGTCCTCCCCGATAACGAGCGCATGGCCCGCATCGGTCTCAACCTCCAGCGCCCGGAACAATCGGATGCCGGTCTCGCTGGCCAACTGATCGATCTCCGCATCTGTCCATGAATGCGTGTGCTCCGTCAGGCAAACGCCGTCCAGCCCGAGACGAATCGCCTCCTCGATAAGCTCTTCCGGCCGAAGACTGCTGTCCCCGCTGCCGCGGGTCGTGTGTACGTGAAGGTCTAGCAGCAAGAGCGGGCTAAAGCCCCGCCTTCCGGAGGGTGAGTTCGATGTTGTCTGGAGAGGGTTCAAGCTGTTTCGCGTCGATGGCGGCCATGACCTCAATGATCGCGTCCGTAACGGGAGTGGAGACGCCAGCGTTTCTGCCGGTCTCGGCGACGAACCCGTTCATGAATTCGGTCTCGGACCGCCGCCCTTTCGTGGTGTCCTGGGCCATCGACGATTTCCAGTTGACGCCACCCGATCCGCTCGGAACAAGCATGTTGTCCAGCTCTTCGTATACATCTCCCTGGTCTGCATCCGCCCATTTTTCAGCCGACACGCCGCGTATGTTCGCCAGTTTGAATCCTGCCGCCAAGCCCACTCTGGCGCACTCATGCAAAAGCATGATCGTTATCTGGCGGCCACGGGCCGTGGATACGACGTCAATTCCGCCCTGGAGCGTCATTGCCTGGACCGGGTTTCCAGAAGCGTTCTGACAGAGCTTGGTCCAGCGCTCGCCGAATAAATTGTCCGTCGCGAACGAGCCGTCAACGACCGACATGATTTCAGCCAGTTCCTCCGTCCGTGTGGTGATGGAGCCATCGTGCTCGCCCGCACGGAACACGTCGTGGCCGAGTTCCCGGCCCGTCTTCGTCGCTCCCCGCTCGACCATCCCCGGTTCCCATACGGCCACGGAGATACCGGACATGATCATGCCAACGGCCCGGCCTTCTCCAACCGATTCCGCCAGCGCCCCGTCCGTCCAGCAGTTCTGCGACGCGACTACGTAGCCTCCGGGCTTCACAAAACGGTCGATGAAGGCGCCCGCCCATCGCGTGTCATACGCCTTCATGGCGACGAAACCAATATCGAACTCGTCGCCCGGCGCCAGCGACTGGGCTTCGTTGATGTGCAACGCCCGAACCGTCTGCGTGAACGGGTCGTGTGGACCCGTCACGGATATGCCGTCCGACTTGATCTTGTCGATCTGCTCTGGCCAGCCGTCGATCAGCGTGACATCGTGGCCGTCCTTCGCCAGGAACGCTCCTATATAGCTGGCGATCGCGCCGGAACCGATGAAACCTATCTTTTTCCTGGCTGCTGCCAAGGGGGCCTCCTCGCACGCGGATAACCCGGGACTCGGGCCGGCTAAACGCCCACTCCAGACCACGCGATTCTTGCTCTCGTGCCGTCCCCGGAAACCGGGTGCCGAGTATACAACCGAGTGATCTTCCCGGTGGTGGACGGCCGCTCACCATCCTCTCTTTTCATGCAGGCCATCCCGGGTTTGCGGCGGATCAACGCGTGAAAGCCGCACATCAGGCCAGCGGCGGGTGTATCATCCCGCTCGCCCGTACTTGGACTACGTAATAAAGACTACGTAATAAATCAACGTGCAGCACGCCGCGTGCTGACACCTCAAAAGACCGTTGGAGAGCTGATGAAAGCCGCACGACTTACCTCCCCGCAGACCTTCGAGATGATTGATGTAGACACCCCTTCCATCGCGGATGGGGAAGTGCTGATCAAGGTCCAGGCGTCATCCGTGTGTGGCAGTGACATCCACGGCAGTTACCACGGCATGGCAAAAGAAGAGGATTACCCTCTTCCCGCCGGTCGGCCCTGCCACGAGATCGGCGGCATCGTCGTCGAGAGCAAGACAGATGAGATTCACGTCGGCCAGCGGGCGGTTGTCCTTGCCGGGCCGACCTTCGGCGGATTGCAGGAGTACGTCGCGCAGACCCCGGACAAAGTTCTGCCGGTCCCGGACGAGGGTCCGATCGAAGAATGGGTAATGTGCCAGCACTCCGGGACAGTCCTTTTCTCCGCCGGCTACTGGAACAACCCCGCCGGAAAGACCATCGGCGTGCTCGGCCAGGGCGGGATCGGCCTCTCTTTCACCATGCTGGCCGCCGCCCAGGGCGCCGAGCAGGTAATCGGAATCGACCTCGTCGAGGCTCGATTGAAGAAGTCCACGGAGATGGGCGCTTCAACGACGCTCAACCCGGACGATGTCAACCTCGTGGAGGCCATCGATGACCTCACCGACGGACTGGGGTTGGACTACGTGGTCGACGCCAGCGGCGCGGCTGAGGGCCTGAACACCGTGGTCTCTATCGTGAAACGACACGGCACGATAATCAACTTCAGCCTGCTCGGCGGCCGTTCCACAGAGTTCAACCACTCGGCATGGATGCGCAAAGCGGCGACGATCATCCCGACCCAGGTCGCTGGCACCGACCGGCCGACCGACACGATTCGCCAGATGATCCGAATGAAGGAAGTCGGCTACGTCGACCCCGGACAACTGATCTCCCACAAAGTCGGATTCGATGTGTCCGACATCCAGGGCGCATACGACATGTATTCCGACCACAGCGACGGCGTGATCAAGGTGGTCATGCAGCAGAAATAACACCCCATTGGTTTCAGCGGTTTAGAGGCGAAACACCCCGCGAGGTGTGAAAGGAACTTGACCACCCAATGAAAGCCGTACAGCTCACAGGGCCCCGGAAACTTGAATTTATCGAGGCTCCAGACCCGACTCCGGCAGAGGGCCAGGTCCTGCTCAAGATTGAGCAAGCGTCCGTCTGCGGCAGCGACACGCACCTGTCGTACGAGCCGGTCCTGCCGGAGGAACGCTACCCCTCCGTTCCCGGCGCGCCATGCCACGAGATAGCGGGAACGATCATCGAATCCCGTAACCCGGATTTCAAGGTCGGACAGCGCGCCATCGTGCTCCCGGACTACAACCCGGAGACCGGCCCGTCCGGAGGCGGTCTTGCCGAGTACATCGTCAGCAGCCGGATCATAGCCCTCCCGGACGAGGGTGGGCTGGATGAGTGGGTGATGTGCCAGCCGTCCGGGACGGTTCTTTATTCCGCTCGCCAGTGGGGCAACGCATCCGACAAGCGCATCGCCGTCCTCGGCCAGGGCGCTATCGGCCTCTCGTTCACGATGATCGCAGCGGCCCAGGGTGCCCGCCAGGTGATCGCGATCGACCTCGAGGACTACCGCCTCGACAAGGCCCGTGAACTCGGCGCAACGGACACCATTAACGCCGATAAAGAGAACGTCGCCGAGGCCATTCAAGAGTTGACCAAAGGCGAAGGCGTGAACGTGGTCGCCGATGCATCTGGAGACCCGGAAGGTCTGAACCAGGCCGTC
>JASLLE010000087.1 GCA_030747175.1 Dehalococcoidia bacterium
CAGGTCGAAGACGCGTACATCGTGTCCCTGCGTTAGCAGTTTGCCAACGACGAGGCGCCCCATGCTGCCCGCGCCGCCCGTTACGAGGATGCTGGACAAGTTACGTCAGGACCGTGCCGGGGGCATCGGCCTTGTCATCGATCTCTTTTGCGACCGCTTCAACGACACCCACGCTGGCGTCGTCGGCAGAGGCGGCGAATGCTTTAGCGGCCTTATTCGCTTTAACGGCAAACGGCAGCCCTGTGAGCGACTGGAAGAAGAACTTCTCGCGGTGAACTTCCATTGCCGCCGCCGCCGCCTCTGAGCGTCCCTTCAGGTCTTCGTCAAGCCCGCCGGCGGTATCGCGTATGATGCCGATCGCTTCGTCGAGCTGATCTTGTGCCCTGGCCAACTGATCGAGTCTCCTTGTAATTAGTTGATTCTCGTGACACGGACGCCGGAAAATCCCGGCGACGTGATTGGTCATCTTGGCGCTCCACTTCCCTGTTCCCGACGGATGTCCGGCACGGGGCGGAAGCGATGTCTTCAGGATGGCCGAAAAGCCGCCCGCAGGCAAGGCGTCTCTGCTCGATAAACAGAAAGGGGGCGTTCCCGTGTCCGGGGAACACCCCCTCATTTTCTGTCAGGTTTTATGGGCGATCGCCTAGTCGTCGCCCGCCGGGGTCTCGGCCTTGTCCGAGCTCATGCCGCTGTTTCCGGCCGCCTCTTCCATGCCCGGGTGCCACACGCCATCTCCGTGGTACGGAGCGTCGGGGTGGGAGTGCGGGTCCACCGTGGGGCCGGCGTGGCCCTTGACGGCGTCCAGATCCACCTCGGGGAGGCGGTTGAAGCCGCGGGTGTCATAACGGTCGAACGGGAACGGCTGGAACTTGGCGAACAGCTTGCCGAAGCGCTGTCGAGTCGGCCGCGGGTCGAGCGGGAATCGGAACTTCTCTGCTCCCGCCCGCTCTACGTGGATGAGCTCGTGATCGCGAGAGCCGAGTCCGTTTACAACAGCGGTGTTGATAGTCGTCTGCTCGCTTGCGCCCTCGAGAGCGGAGCCGGCCAGGTCAAACTTGCGATCGCCCGGAGCGTCCACCCCGACCTCTTCAGAGAGGGAGCCCGGGATTCCCGGCGCGTGCTGGGCGGCGTCAACACAAGCCTGGTCGATGGCTACCGGGTCCGTGCTTGCGAACACACCGAGGTGCGGAACGATAGGCACATCCGAGAAACCGGCGCAGTCACATTTCGGTGACACATCGACCGCCACCGTAACGAATCCACAGCGCTCGGCGCCGACAGCCTTGACGACGCCGAGGGCGCCGTCAGCGATGGCGGCATCAGTGGCGTCAAAGGTGGCCAGGTTCGGCCTGAAGATACCGCGTGGGTTCATGATGCCCATGCAACCCAGGCAGTTGATGCACTTCTCCCTTTCCCACTTCAACTCATCATCATCGGTGACCTCAAACAGGCTGAGCGGGCAGCAGTCTTCGAGGATGGTCCAGTCCGGGTCCTTCTCCTTGCCGGCGAAGTTCTCGGGGTGGTAATCCATCGCATCGCCGGCGCCGTACTTCGGGTGCCGGCCCATGTGGACATTGAACTTGCCGCGTTTGGACTGCCCGCCGATGCCCAGGTTCTTGAGCGCTCCGCCGATGACGCCCATGCCGTGTCCCTTGAAGTGGGTCAGGGCGATCATGACGTCCGCAGCGGCTATCGCCTGTGCGACGAATGCTTCTTTGAGGAGGTAACCCTCCGGGATGTCGACCCGGTAGTCGCTTGTGCCGACGTAACCGTCTGCGCAGATGAACGGGCAACCCAGCGTGGTGGCGTTGAAACCGTTGCGCGACGCCGTTTCAAGAAGGTCGAGCTCGGTGGCCCGGCTTCCGTACGGGTTGTACGTCTGGGTAGTCGTGTCGCAGACGAACGGCCGGCCGCCGAGTTCCTTGACTCGGTCGGCGAGCGCCCTGGCATACACGGGGCGCAGGTATGCGCTGCTGCCCCACTCACCGCAGTGAACCTTGATGCAGACCACATCGCCCTTGTTGACCAGCTTGTCCAGACCTGCGGCGTCGAAGACGGTCAACGTCTTTGCAATGAGACTCGTATCGGCCGAGTCACTGCGGGCGTCCATGAAATAGACCTTCGAGGTCATCGCTGCCTCCTGTACGGTGGGCGTATCGGCCAAACTGTTCCGGATGTCGCTGTGCTTTGGGCCTCGAACAGAGTTCCAGGTGGGTATCGACGCCCTCGCAATTGCGGGGATTATAACCGCGCCCGCGTTTAAGGGGAGAGGTCCAACCGGATGTGACCCCGCCGTTCCCCGGATTGGAACACCCGAGACACGATCCAGAGTCCCCGGCAAGTGCGCCAAAGCTGGAATCCTCAGCGCCGCCATCCCACCTGAACAAGCGAATCCTTAAAGGCAAAATCGGGGGGAGGGGGATCAAGGCCACCGCGTAGACCTGCGCCCGTCAATACCGATATCCTGTTGGAGACCAACCAGCGCTCGCCCCCGTAGCTCAGCGGATAGAGCAGCTGCCTTCTAAGCAGACGGTCGGGGGTTCAACTCCCTCCGGGGGCGCCACTGCGCCATAGCTGCGCTGGTCTGGATGGTGCAGGCGGCCCCTGTGCTGATCCTGCGTCGCGCTACACGCTCCGCATCGTCGGCGGGATCGCGTCAAACATCACGTCTACCGGCGCGTCCTGTCCCGTCCACAGCTTGAACCCTTCGGCGCCCTGGTATATCAGCATCGACAGGCCGCCGGCGATCTGCGCGCCCGCGTCCTCCCCGGCTTCCAGGAACGGCGTCATTGGCGGTACGTACACGGCGTCGTAGCAGAGGGCGCTGCCCGAGATGAGTTCCGGCGGCACGGGTGACTCCTCGACCGCCGAGCTTCCGCGCATCCCCATCGAAGTTGCGTTAACGATCAGGTCAGCATACGGGGCGAAGTTGGCGAGTTGGTCGATGCTTAACGACATCGCATCTGGCCGGAACCGGGCGCGTGACATATCCCGGGCTAGCGCCTGCGCCCGCTCTTCCGTCCGGTTGGCGATCGCCATCCGGGACACTCCCGCCTCCCGAAGTGCGTACACGATCCCCCGCGCCGCTCCTCCAGCTCCGAGCACCAGCACCGATTTCCCTTCCGGCTCAAATCCGGCCGATTCCCTCAGTCCCCGAATGAACCCCGGTGCGTCGGTGTTATAGCCCTTCAGGCGGCCGCCCGAGTTGACAATCGTATTGATGGCACCGATCTTCTCCGCCGCGGCGTCAAGCTCGTCAACCAGTTCGAGTGCTGCCTCCTTGTGCGGAAGCGTGATACAGCAGCCGAGGCAGTCATCGGCGCGCAACCCTTCCACCGCTTCGGCAAACTTCTCCGGCGGTGTCGGCCATCCCTCGAACCGGGCGTCGATCCCGAGCGCGTCCAGCGCCGCCTGTTGGAACAGCGGAGACAGCGAGTGGTGGAGCGGGTACCCGAAGATTCCGAGTCGCTTTGTCACTGAGAGCTCCGTCCCGATCGGTTCGCACGTGCGGCGAGAAAACTTTCCAGGATAATCACCGCCGCCATCGAGTCCAGCCGTGCCCGGTCCCGGCTAGGCTCGAACCCCGCCGCTCGAAGACGGTTCTCCGCCTCGGAGGTAGTGAACCTTTCGTCGTAACTCTCCACAGGAACATCAGCCAATTTACGCAGTGCTGACGTGAAACGCTGCATCTTGCGGGCGGCTGGACCGTGGCTGCCATCGAGTGAAAGTGGCAGCCCGACGACAATCGCCTCAGCGCCTTCACGCACAGCCGTCTCCACGATCGCCGCAAGATCGTCTGACTCTTCGGTACGGGTAAGCGCCTCGATAGGCAGGCATATCAGGCCGTTCGGATCGGATATCGCCAGCCCGATCCTCGCATCGCCTACGTCCAGTGCCAGGGCGCGCATGACGTGCCTAAGCCTTGCTGCCCGCGAGGGTATCTCGGACGACGTTCGGAACTTCCTCCAGCGCCCGGGACAACAGGGAGGCATCGTTACCGCCCGCCTGCGCCACGTCGGCCCGTCCTCCGCCCCGCCCGTTCATGATCTCGGCGATGCCTTTGACGATGGCCCCGGCGTTGTGCCCCTGCTCAACGAGGTCTTTTGTCACCATAGTGATGACCGTCGGCTTGCCCTCCAGTTCGCCACCCACGACCACAATTCCGCTACCGAGCTGGTCGCGCAGGTGATCGCCCAGTTCCCGCAACCCCCTGGCGTTTACCCCGGACTTCTGCATGACGATCACCTTCGTCCCGTCAACATCCACAGCGGAATCGGTGGCGCTGGGACCGGAGCCACCACCGCCCAGCAACGCCTCGCGCTCGAGCCTCGCCACCGTCCGACGCGCCTCGTCCAGCTCGTCAAGTTGAGACTCGACGCGTGCGCTTAGCTCCGGAACGGGTGTGCGGAGCTTGTCCGAGATATCGGCGAGCATGCCGAACCGCTCCCACAGGTGGTCTTCAGCGCCTTTACCCGTCAGCGCTTCCAGTCTCCGGGTGCCTGATCCGATCCCGGTCTCCGTCGTGATGAAAAAGGCGCCGATGCCGCCCGTGTGCGCCATATGCGTGCCTCCGCAAAGCTCATAGCTCCACGGCGCGTCGATCTGGATTGTCCGCACATCCGCCTCGTACTTGTCGCCAAAGAACGCCAGAGCGCCGCGGTCTATCGCCTCCCGGTATGACGACCACTCCACGTTGACATCGTGATTCTCACGAATCTTGTCGTTCACGATGTTCTGTACCTGGCGGATTTCATCCGGGGTCATCGAAGCGACGTGTGTGAAGTCGAATCGAAGGCGATCGGGCGCGACGAGCGAGCCGGTCTGTCGCACGTGCGTGCCGAGAACCTGCCGCAGAGCCGAGTGAACCAGGTGCGTGGCGGTGTGATTACGCCTGATGCGCTCACGACGATCCTCGTTCACAGTGGCCGTCACCGCGTCACCAACCCGCACGGTGCCGCTGCTCACCGCCGCCGTATGCACGTTGACGTGGGAGTATGGGTTCTGGGTGTCGGTGATTTCTACTTCCAGGCCATCGGCCGTGAGCATACCCGCGTCGCCTATCTGACCACCGCGCTCCGCATAGAACGGGGTTTCGTGCAGGATTATCTCTATCTCGTCGCCTTCGCTCGCCTCGGGCGTCGACTCCCCATCCCTGACGATTCCAACGACCCGCGTATCGACCGTCAGCGTTTCGTAACCGCGGAACGGCGTATCGTCCACGCCGAGGGACTCGTAGACCCGGCGTGCCGCGGTATCGCCGCCAAACATGCTTCCGGACGCACGCCCACGTTCCCGCTGCGCCTCCATCTGTTCCTCGAAACCTTCACGATCGAGAAGAAGGTCTACCTCACCTTCACCGGCCAGTTCCGGGGCCGATTCGCCCGTGGAGCTCAAGAACCGGTCAAGCGCATCCTCACGGACGAGCTCAGGCGGGAAACCGTACGTGTCATACAGCAGGAACGCTTCGGCGCCGGAAACCATGGTCGGCCAGTTCAGCACTCTCCGGCGCGCCCGGTCGTCCTCGACAGGGGAAACGGCGGCACTGATCGAATCGCGTATAGCTTCATACGCCGCACGCATGCCGACGGTGGACGAGTCATCACCTTCCGGGGATTCAAATCCGTGTTGTAGAAGAAACTCTGAAATCCCGTTCGGTGTGACTCCGTCTGAAACAGCCGCGTCCAATGTCTCCGGGATCAATGAGTGTGCGTCGCGATACTCGAACATGCCGTCAAGAACGCGTGTGCCCTGTGCGATTGCGCGAGCAAAACTCTCTTCTTCGATCTCCATGACACGAAGGATGAAGGGGCGGTTGTCCTTCAACTCCGGGTAAACGTCACACATCTTGTCCATGGCGACTTCGGCGACCAGGCCGACAAAGGGACCTTCGATGCCGAGCGCAAGGCCAAACCGCATGGCGCGCCTGATGATCCGGCGCAGGACATAGCCGCGTCCGGTGTTGCCCGGTACGACGCCATCGCCGATCAGGAACGCCGCCGAACGTGAATGCTCGGCTATCGCTCCCAGCGCGCGGTCGATACCCGGGTCTGCGCCCCACTCCCGGCCTGCAAGTTCCTCGACCTTTGAGATGACCGGGACGAATACGTCCGTGTCGTATAGCGACGTCACGTCCTGGAGTACCGCCGCAGCCCTCTCCAGTCCCATCCCCGTGTCAATGTTCTTGTTCGGGAGGGGTGTGTCGTTGCCTTCAAGATCCCGGTAGAACTGCGTGAAGACGAGGTTGTACACCTCAAGGAAATCGTCGTCGGTGTTTGGTCCCCACCCGTTCTGCCGAATCGGGTCGTCGAGTGCCGGAACATCGTCCATCGAGCCGCGGTAATAGTGCAGCTCGCTGCAGGGTCCGCACGGCCCTTCAGCGCCCGCTGGTCCCCACCAGTTGTCTTCGTCGCCGAAACGATAGATCCGTTCCGGCTCGACTCCCAGGTCAAGCCAGACCTGCTCGGCCTCGTCGTCGTCCTTGTAGATGGTGATATACAGGCGCTCGCGGTCAAAGCCCAGGTGATTCACCATCAGGTCCAGCGACCACTCGCAGGCTTCCTTCTTGAAATAATCGCCGAAGCTGAAGTTGCCGAGCATCTCGAACAGGGTCAGATGTGTGGCGTCTCCGACCTCGTCTATGTCGGTGGTCCGGAAGCTTTTTTGAGATGTGGTAAGTCGCGGGTGCGGCGGGGGAGACTCCCCGGCGAAATAAGCCTTGAACTGCGCCATTCCCGAGTTGGTCAGGAGCAGCGTCGGGTCGCCCGCCGGGATCAGCGATGCCGCAGGCATGCGCAGATGATCCTGCGTCTCGAAATACTTCAGGAAGGCCTCGCGGATCTCGTCCGCTGTGCGTGGCATGGATCGTGATTCAGTCATAGATGAGGCGTCGGAACTGGATGGATGATGTGCTGATTTACCCGTCGTGCGGCAAGTTCAGCGCGCCGGGCGCTCCATTCTATCGGGAGCTTGCGCGCCGGGAGTTACTTACCGGCGGGAATTGCGGCGGCAAGAGCAGGTGACGGCACCGTGCAGCCCGCTGCGTCCTAACTACCCCGCGTGTACTTCCGGGAAACCCCTTTACGGGGCGTCGAGGAAGGAGCCGCCTACCAGGCCCAGCACGATCATGAACGTGAGCACCGTGACGATGGTCAAGGCCACCCGCGGACCAACGCTCAAGATTGATCGGAGGTTTACGCCCAGTCCGATTCCGACCATCGCCACGACAAACAGGAGTTTCGACACATCACGCACCTGCCCGCCGGATTCCTCACCGATGACACCGAAAGACCGAAGGGTTGAAAGGATTATGAACCCGAGTATGAACCACGGAACGTACTGCGTGACGTAACGGAACACCACGGATCGATACACACCCTCGGCAGGAGTGTTCACGGCGCCCCGGTCTATGCCGGCGAACCCGGCGCCCCCGGTGTGCCGGTTTTGAATTATCCGTACGATGATAACCATCGGGGTGAGCATTAACACCCGGGTCAATTTGACCACTATCGCCACCGATGCAGACGCCTGGCTCACCACCGCCGATGCCGCATAGACCTGGGCCATTGCGTAGACGGCCATCCCCGCCACTATTCCGTAGTGATAATCACTTAACCCGAACATCGGCGAGAGAAACTGCAACAGCAATATCTGCGCCGCGCCGAGGATTGCGCTTATCCCGATCGCAGCTCCTACATCGGACGGCCGCGCGCCGATCACGGGCGCCATCACCGCCACGGCGGAATTGCCGCATATCGAGTTGCCGATTCCGACGAGAGTCGCAAGCTTGCTGTTCAGGCCCAGGATCACGTGGCCGACGAAATAGGCCAGCCCCATGCTCCCAACCACTCCGATGACTATCAGCGCGAGCAACGTAACCCCGGACTCAGTGATATCCGGCATGAACACGCTGGCGCCGAGGATCATCACTGCGAACTCAAGTAGATTCCTGCCGGCGAATCTAGCCCCCGAGTCGTACCAGGTTGCCGCCGGTAACACGTTTTTCGCGACGATCCCGAGAACCAGGGCAACCAGCAGTCCGTCGAGATACGGGCTGTCGACCGCCCGATCCCCCATATAAATAAAAACCCCGACCGTGGCGGACAACACCAGGCCGGGCAGAAGGGGACGTACCCGGGAATAGTTTGGTACGTCTCCCGTGAAGGTTAAGACCGACATCGACAGAATCGACATCGACACATACACATACAGATACAGGTCCGGCGCGGCATGGTGCCCCCTGGAGGAAGTTTGGCCCGGCTAAAAACGTACGGACCGTGACGAATAACCGGGATAGTAGCAGGTCGGCGTGGGGAAATCGTGAGGCGCGCAAATCTCCCGAGTTCCCCGGGGCCCTCATCGCGTATTCAGGTATCCGAGACGGCAGGGCAAACCGCCGGGATAAACACGGATAACAGCAGATGTCGCACATCGCAGCGGGACGGCTGTTGGGATCAAATGATCCCGGAATCACCGAATAACGAGCGCCGGTTAGCCGTCGCCATCGTCCTTATCGACTCCGTCCGGGTCCACTTTTCTGCGCTCTGATGATTGCTCAAGCGCCATTCGGTCGAGTTCAGCCATACGTTCCGCCGAGCGGGGATTCGGCCGGTGTTCTTCACCATCCTCGTCCTCTTCAGTATTCAAGAACGCCGGTCGGGATCGCTGCCTGATCTGGCGGGAAATATCATCTAGTTCGGTCAGGCGTTCAAGCGAACGAGGGTTGGGGCGGCTCCGTCGTTCCGCCTCTGCGGTGAGCGCTGACTCACGAAGCGCCTCCCGGCGGGCATCCTCCGGCATATCCAGTTCCTGCAGAGTCTCGGCGTCGGCATGAACGTCCTCCGAACCCTGGTTGCCACGGGACGGATGCGCCCCGACACCCCAGTAGATGGTCTGATGCGGGAACGGTATCTCGATGCCTTCCGCGTCGAACCGATCCTTGATCCGTTTGCGCAGCTCGCCCGCTATCTCCCACTGGGTCAGTGGCCGGCAAACGCCAAGCATCTTGATCGTGATCTGAGAATCGTCGAAAGAGTCCAGCCGTAATACCTGGGGCGGGTCGATAATCTTTTCTTCCCAGTAATCCTCGCCCGATAGCTCCATTCCGATCTCGTTCAGGATCTCGAACACGTGATCCATATTCTCTTTGTATGCCACGCCCACGTTCAAATTGATCCGAGACCAGAACTTGGTGTAGTTGGAGGCGACACTGATCTCGCCGTTTGGCACCACGTGAACCTTGCCGTCAAGGTCCCGCAGCACGGTGCGGCGCAGGTTGATGCTCTCCACGGAACCCGCGATGCCGGCGATCGACACCACGTCGCCGGTGCGGTACTGGTTCTCGGCGACGATGAAGAACCCGGCGATCATGTCCTTGACCATTGATTGCGCGCCGAACCCGACGGCAATCCCGGCGATGCCGAAACCGGCGATCATCGGGCCGATCGGGACGCCGATCTCTGACAGCACGGAAAAGATGGCTATCGCCCAGACGAGAATAGCCAGCGCGTAGACGATCACGCCGGAAAGCGTCTGCGCACGAAGCTCCTGGGCACGGTTGCTTGAAGAGTTCGGGAGCCCCGGGTCCTCGCCCTCGGTCATCACGAGGCGGTCCATCGCCGGGGGAACCAGCCGCTTCAATAGTCGAATTGCAACGTAGGCCACTACCCAGATCACGACTATCGGGATCACGTGGGGCTGGATGCCTTCGCCGACCGATAAGAACCCTTCGCCTATCGCGTCCCAGATCGGTGAGACGTTCTGGTCGAGTACATGGGCGATCCAGAGTCCGAACGGCACACCGACAAGTATCAGCAGCATCGGGCCTTCGCTCAGGAAGAGCACGGAGGACTGAACCCGGTCACTCACGTGACCCATGCCCTGCTCTTCAAGCGCGGCCGCGCCCGATCGAAGCAAGCGGTGGAGATAGATACGGAGAATGAACCAGACGATGAGGGCGGCGAGCGCGATCAGCCCGGCCCAGATGCCCTCATCGGCCACCCACGCCAGGAAGGATCCGTCAGACGGATTTCCGAACAGCTCTCGCAATATGTCCTCCGGCATTTGCCCGGGCAGCGACGGAAGGCGGCACAGCCAGATCGCCGATATTCGAGATTATATGAGCCGGGCCGCAAACGAACCTACGGAGCGGCGATACCGGTTAGGTTCGAAGTGGGAATGTACGACGTCCGCTCCCCGTGGGGAAGGGACAAGTCGGCGTCTTCGCACACCCCATTGCAACGAAGGCCTCCAGACACTGCTGCGACGCCAATCATCTGGCTCAGACCTTCATACCGGTCATCCTGAACTTGATTCAGGATCCATTTCAACGTCGCAGACGCTCATTGCCGGTGAGCCAGCCGATTGGAGACCCATGTCAATCTATCAACACGCCGGAGTGGGATGAGCGGATCCTGAATCAAGTTCAGGATGACAGTTGGTGGTCGGTGCGCGAACCGACGTGGACACCAAACGGGCGGAGCAAGCGCCGACCCACGACGTTGATCGCAAGCAAACCGGCCGTCCGGAGCGGACGTCTTCCAGATAGCCGCCCAGCCGGGCCCCGGCAGGGCCTAGCGGAAGATGTTTTTTATCTTCTGGAAGAAACCGCCGCTCACACCGTGACGCCACTGATTGAAACTCGCCTCGGCCGACCCGGCGCGTGAGAGTCTCGACTTCCGTTCCTTCATGTAGTCACGGATGTGCTTCTCTTCGCCCTTATCGAGCCAGTAGCCCTCCTCATCAGGGCACCGTTCGATTTCAAGCGGCCAGCCCCTGTAGCGAAATCGAAGCATCTGCTTGCCGCAGTGCGGGCAGACGTGATCGACCTCGTGGTCCCCAAAATGAATCGTCCCTTTGGGGATGTCGTGATCGAAAACCTGGTCCTCAAGCTCCGCAAGCTGGTCATGGTCAAGGTACTCGCCGTCGCAATCGGGGCAACGGTCTACCTCCAGGCCTCTGAGTTTGGCGTGCTGGAGTTCGGTTCCTTCTACGGGACAAAGCAAAGGGGCGTTCCTTGTATACGGTATACGGTTCGTCGGTTCCGTCACATCTGGCGGTTCGGGCAGGCTCGAGTCGTCGGGGGGACTGCAAACCTATAATACGGCGGCGATTACTGGATGAGATTCCCGGCGGCCTGTTATGGGTTCGGGCAGCTAGATGAACGGAGCATCGATGGGCGTCTACGAAGATCTTGGCCTCACACCTATCATCAACGCCTCCGGCTCGGTCACCCGGCTCGGTGGAGCGCCGATGTCACGGGAGGTCCTGGATGCCATGACGGACGCCGCATCCGGGTCCGTCCCGATAGAGGTTTTGCAGGCGAAGGCCAGTACCGAGATCGCTTCGTTCACCGGCACAGAGGCCGGTCTTGTCAGCGCTGGTGCTGCGTCCGCGTTAACTCTGGGCGCAGCGGCCATCATGACCGGATGGGACCGGGGCCGGATGGAGTCACTCCCCCACGCAGACGGCTTTCCAAACGAGTTCGTGGTCGCCCGCGAGCAACGCTCCGGGTATGACCATGCTGTTCGAGCGGCCGGAGCACGGTTGGTCGAGGTCGGATTCAACGAGATCGTACCCGGGGCCGGGGTGCGACGCACCGAACCCTGGGAGTACGAGGCGGCGTTCGGTCCAGACACCGTCGGCGTTCTGTATGTCTTCACGCCAGATTCCGAGCCGCCACTTGTCGAGGTCGTGGCGCGGGCGCACAAGCACAACATCCCCGTCCTGGTAGACGCGGCCGGTGAATTACCTCCCCGCTCAAACCTTGTTGCTATCCCGGCAATGGGCGCTGATCTCGTGGCCTTCAGCGGTGGAAAGTCGATACGCGGCCCGCAGTCCACCGGGATCCTGGCCGGGCGCCGTGACCTCGTCGGCCCTGCCTTCGCGCAACTGGTGGACATGGATGATCACCCCTCGCTCTGGAACCCGCCGAAAGAGCTGGTAGACATCGCGAAATTCGAGGGCGGACCGCCCCGTCAGGGAGTCGGACGCGCCCACAAGGTCTCAAAAGAAGAAATCGTCGGGCTACTCACAGCACTGAAGTTGTTTGCTGCCGGGGCCTACGATGAAGAGGTCGCCGGATACCGCCGGCGTCTCGAACGGATCGCCGCAGCGCTATCCGGGGCGCCGGTGACCTGCATGATCCATGATCGTGATGATGGGGAGTCGTTCCCGCTGCTGGATATCACCGTGGACGAGGACGCGGCCGGAAGGAGCGCCTTCGACATCTGCGCAGCGCTTCGAGCCGGGAGCCCGCCCGTGTACCCGGGCCACGGGAAGCTGGCACAGGGAACACTCGTCGTAAACCCGCTGCACCTGGACGACGCCAGCGCAGACGCACTTGCACGGCGGGTTCGTGAGGAGCTTGGAACGATCTAGCCGTCAGTCAGCCTTACGTCGCCAACAAGCGCCTCGACTTCCGCAAGATCGGAGGCCGAAAGCACCCAGTCCCCTGCCGCGCCTGTCTCGACGATCTGCGCCGGCGACTTTGCGCCGCAGATCGTCGCCGTCACTGCCGGGTTGGCCTGCGTCCACGCCACCGCCAGTTGCACGATGCTGTGACCGTGGTCAGCCGCCCAGCCCTTCAAGCTTTGTGTCACGCCGTAAGCGATCCGCGTATTACTCGGGGTCAACGATGGATTCCCGACGCGCCGGTCCCCGACGACATCGAACACGTGGTCCGGTCCGTATTTGCCGGTCAGCAAGCCCTTCGCAAGCGGCGCGTACACCATGGTTCCGACACCGTTTTCCAGGCAAAACGGAAACAGTTCGTCTTCCGCCTCCCGGTACATCATGGAATAACGAGGCTGATGACTGATAACGGTGGCGTAACCCATCGCCTCGGCGGTCTGGGCGGCGCTGAAGTTCGATATCCCGATATGGCGGATCTTGCCCTGCTCCTGGAGTTTCACCAGCTCACCCATCGTCGCTTCGATCGGCCACTGTGGCTTCGGCCGGTGTAGCTGGTACGGGTCGATATGGTCCGTCCGGAGCTTGCGAAGGCTGTTCTCAAACGCCTCCGCGATGTGCTCCTTCGACTGGTCACCCGAGAGCTTGGTCGCGAGGAACACCTGGTCACGCTTCCCGACCAGCGCCTTGCCGGTGATCTCCTCGCTGGTGTCGTAGCCTTCCGCGGTGTCGAAGAAGGTCACACCCGCATCGATTGCGGCGTGCGCGGTTGCGATGGCCTGGCTCTCTTCTATCGGGCCCATTCGCCCGCCAAGTTCCATCGTGCCGAAGCAAATAACCGATACCCCCGGTCCGTCCTTGCCAAGCTGTTTCATCCGCATATCGCTGGTTACTCCCGGTAGTTTTCGTTGTCGTTGGTCGGGCGCCGCAGAAAGGTGTGCTGGCAGGAATTGTATGTGCCTGGACCATGGATCTACCGGTGAAGTTCCCTCGTCCTTCCGGGACCGGAAGGATCGGGATGACGTATCGGCGTTTTCGTGCTTGCCCCCTCTCCCCGCCGCGGGAGAGGG
>JASLLE010000088.1 GCA_030747175.1 Dehalococcoidia bacterium
CGATAACGCGCCGCTGCAAACGAAGAGTTCATCATTCTGGGGATCGCCCGCAGATCAGAAATTGCAACAGGCCACGGCCCGGCCTTCTTCGCGCAGACTCAGGACGGGGTGATCTTCCGTTTCGCAGACCTCGGTGGCGGACAGGCAGCGATCAAAGAATCTACATCTCGGAGCCGGGTCCACGGGCCTGGCGACTCCCCCCTTGATCTGGATTTCGGACCGGGTCACACTCGGGTCCGGGACCGGGACCGCCGAGAGAAGCGCCCTGGTATACGGATGCACGGGATTCTTGAGAAGGCTTTCTGTTTCACCAACCTCCACGATCTTGCCCATGTACATCACGGCAATCCGGTCACACATGTATCGTGCGACGGCCAGATCGTGGGTGATGTAAACGAAGGTCGCATTGAGCCGTTCGCGCATCTCCAGCATGAGCATCATGATGCCGGTGCGTACCGATACGTCCAGCATGGATGTCGGTTCGTCCGCCACGACGAAGCGCGGTTCCAGAACAAGGGCCCTTGCAATGGCGACACGCTGACGCTGTCCTCCGGACAGTTCATGCGGGTAGCGCATCAGCATGCTCGCAACAGGTGTCAGGCTAACCTGTTCCATTATCCGCAGAACCCGTTCCTCTCGTTCACGGATGTTGCCGACACGCTGAACCACGAGGGGCTCTGCGATGGTGTCGAACACCGTCCTCCGGGGGTTTATCGACTCGTACGGATCCTGGAATATCATCTGCGCAGATCGGCGGAACCGCTTTGTCTCGCGGCCCGAAAGCGACGACAGTTCGATCTCATCTCCGCCGCCATGGGTCAGCCGGACTTCGCCGGAGGTCGCGTCCAGTAGCTTGACCATCAACTTGCCCGCCGTGGTCTTGCCACAGCCGGATTCGCCGACGAGCGCCAGGCTTCCTCCCGCGGGCACGTCGAGCGAAATATCGTCCACGGCGTGGATATTGCTCTTTGCGCGCCGGAAGAAACGGCCGCCGATCGGGTACAGCTTCCGGAGATTGCGCACCTGCAGCGCCGGACCCGTGAATTCTGGCGCGCGCTCCACCGGCGCAGAATTGACGCCGCTCATGACAAGATCGCCTCCACCGGGTTGTGGCAGGCAGCCCAGTGTGTATCGTCGCCGATCAACGGGGGAATTTCTGCGTCGCATACGGGCAAGGCCCGGCTGCACCGTGGTGCGAAAGGACATGATGCCGGGATGTCGGACAGGCTCGGGGGTTCGCCGGCGAGAAACCGGAGTTCCTTACGTTCGCCCCGTACGCTCGGGACGGAGGCCAGCAACGCATCCGTATACGGGTGGATCGGGCGGGCGAACACCACGTCTGAGGGACCTTTTTCTACGAACTGACCGGCGTACATGACGGCGATGGTGTCCGACACTTCCGCGATCACCGCAACATCGTGGGAGATGTAGATCATCGCCATCTCCTTCTGGTCCTGGATGGACTGCAACTCTTTGAGGATCCGGTCCTGGACTATCACGTCGAGCGCCGTCGTCGGTTCGTCGGCTATGACGATTTCCGGGTTGCAGGCGAGCGCCATGGCGATGACGGCGCGCTGCCGCATGCCACCACTGTATTCGTGTGGATAACGCTCCAGGAGCTGTTCGTCCAGGCCGACCAGGTCGAACAGCCGCCGCGTTCGCTCCTCGGCTTCCGCCCGCGGGACGGTTTCATGGGCATCGATCGCTTCAATAATCTGGTCCCGAACCTTGTGCACCGGGTTGAGCGAGTTCATGGCGGCCTGGAAGACCATCGATATGCGACGCCAGCGGATATCTTCGAGTTCTGCCCCTTCCAATTCCACGATGTCCACGCCGCCCATATCTATGCTCCCGGAAACGATCTCGCCGTTGTCCGGAAGCAAGCGCAGAAGGGCCATCGCCACGGTGGTCTTGCCGCAGCCTGACTCGCCGACAAGTCCGAGAGATTCACCGGGTCGCAAGTTGAATGAGACGTTCGTAACCGGGTGTACCGGACCGGCCTCGGTCCGATAGACGACGCTGAGATTCTTCACGTTGAGCGCGTCGCCACTCATCTGGATCTGAGCCTTGGATTGACCAGTTGATCCAGGGCGCGGCCGACCAGGTAGAAGGATCCGCTGAGCAGAGTGATCGAGAGCCCCGCCGGAAACAACAGCCACCAGAAGTCCAGCCCGGACAGCAGGTAACCCCCGGACTGGGCCGTGTGGATCATGATGCCCCAGCTCATACGGACGTTAAGTATTCCGAAGAACGAAAGGACGGCCTCCGAAAATATGGCCGCCGTGACGGTGAACATCATGTAGAGGAATGCGATCGGCAGCAGGTTGGGCACGATGTGGACCATGATTACGTGCAGATGGCCTGCGCCCGCGCCGCGCGACGCTTCTATGTAGGGTTTGACGACGATCGTCAACGCCTGTGATTTGATGATTACGGCGGTGGCGCCGAAACCGGAAAGGCCGCCAATGACAAGAGCCAGCGTCAGGAAACTGAGGTTCCACAACGAACCCAGTACGACGAGTAACGCGATGGTCGGCATCATGATCACGATATCGGCCACCCGCATCAGTATGGTGTCCACCCAGCCGCCGAAATAAGCGCTCAATGCGCCCACCCCGGTTCCGATAACGACCGTTACGACGGCGGCGACGAGGCCCAGCGTGAACTCCGCACGCGCACTGAACATCAGCATGCTCAGGATGTCACGCCCCACCGGATCAGTACCGAGCAGATGGCGGCCCGATGGCGGCGCCGGATGTGACGTTTCTTCAAACCCGAATCCGATCACCGGGTGATAGGTAGAAACGTCCCAGACGTATCGCATCAGCAAGGGATGAGCCACGGCCATCAGGCCGAAGATTGCGATCACACCCAGACCGATCAGACCGACCCTCGTCCGGGCGAAAAGCCTCCACTGCTCCCGGGTGCGCCGGGCCGTGTTTCGTAAACGCAGGCGCCACAGCGGCTCCAGCGGCCTGAGGCCGGATTCTATTGCGGAGTTATCGCGCATCAGGTACGGATCCTCGGGTCGAGCACCATGTACAATGCATCGGCGACAAAGTGCGCGACGAGTGCGAAAACACCTGTGAAGACGAATGCCCCGACGGCCATCGGGAGGTCAGACGAGCCCGCTGAATCCAGCAGCGTCAGACCAATTCCCGGCCAGGAAAATATCGTCTCGGTGATGATGCCGCCGTCCAGCGCGAACGCGACACTGAACACGAAGCTTGTGACGACGGGAAGCATAGCGTTGCGGGCAGCGTGGCGATCCCGCACCACGCGGTCTGGAAGGCCTTTGGCGCGGGCGGCAAGGACGTAATCCTCACGTACCGTTTCAAGCATGGCGTTTCTGGTCAGCAACATAGTCCCGGCGAACGAAATCGCCGTGACCACGATCACCGGCAACGCCATGTGAGTGAGGATGTCCCAGGCAAATTTGCCGTTTCCGGACATGTCCCATGCCAGGTAGGAAGCCAGGACCAGGGCCGATAGCATCCCGGTCAACAGCATCCCGCGTCGTTTCACGCGCCGGCGCAACATGACAAGGTAGGCTGCAAGCAGAATGCCGGAGGCAATCGCCGCCGTCAGGAGCATCAGGTTGAAGATCGAATTGGCCTCCACTTCCGCGCCGCGCCACACCTGAGGGCTTATGAACTTCCCTATCGGAAACCAGCCCAACTTGAATGAGAAAAACCACATCATCACGAGCGCGAACCAGGGCGTGAAAACCGTGAACAGGTAAACGCCACTTATCGTGGTCAGGTACTCAATGGCCTGCCCGCGACGCCACGCGATCATTTTGCCGAGGACGAACCCGAGGTAAAACGAGATGACGGCGGCCGTCGCGAAAAGAATGAAGGTCCGGGGCAGCCGTTCCATCAACACGTCCCATACCGGACGGCGGAGCTGGAACGATGTTCCTAGATCGCCCTGAGCGACGTTTCCTACGTATGTCAGGTACTGACGCCACATCGGTTGATCCAGCCCGAAACTGGCGCGGATCTGCGCGCGACTTTCCGGCGGAATGTTCGGATCGAGGGCGTAAAAGGACGAGAAGTCGCCGGGCTGTGCCTGCACCAGGAAAAAGACCATCGTGAGGAATATGAAGAAGACGATGAACGCCTGTCCCAGGCGGGTCAGGAGATACGCCGTCATCGATAGATCCCAGTGGTCATTCGCAATTCCGTCTCAGGCACACGGCTCAAGCGGTAGAGGTCCGGGATGTTTTAACACCCCGGACCTCTACCATTTTGACGGTTCTTTCGTCAGCTACGTTCGACTATTTGATGGTCGAGTGAGCCAACGGTCCATTGAAACTCTGGAAATAGTTTTGGACTCCATCCAGAACATCAGTGAACGCAAACTCCACAGTATCTGATCGATACGCCTCATATATCGGCGTAGCGAACAGAGTCACGTACGGAAGGTCTGAGGCGAGGAATTCCTGCAACTCAAACGCCTGCACGCGCGCTTCTGCGGTGTCGGTTTCGGCTATGAACGCATCGGCAAGCGCGTCGAACTCGTCGTTCGAGTACCCACCAACGTTCAGGCCTCCCAATTCCGACTGATTCGTGTGGAAGAAGTCGGCCAGGTAGTCCGGGTATACGGTGAGACCCCAGCCAAGTATCCACATGTCAAACCCGAAATCCGGGTCTTCCCACAGTCGTGGAACGATCACGTTGAAACCGGTCAGGTTCGCTGTGACCGGAATTCCGGCCTCATTAAGCCATTGCTCGATCCAGATGGCGGACGTGGCCCTGAGCGGGTCATACCCGGCGCTGGGCGCCAGTATTTCCAGCTCGGTAACCGCTTCGCCGTCCGGGTTCTTGAGACCCTTGCCGGCATCAACCTTTCTACCGTCCGCATTCCATGCGGGTTCGGTTTCCCAGGTGTAACCGGCGTCTCCGAGGATCTTGACCACCTCGTTGATCCGGCCTTCTCGGTCCAGGCCCTTGCCGATCTGCGGAACGTCCTTGTTCCACCAGAAACCGTTGCCTTCCGGCACGACCGTGTAAATCGGGAACGCCGCGTTCTGGAGGATCTTCTCGGTCAGGAATTCCTTGTCGATCAGCGTCGCGACGGCCGTCCTGAACGCCGGGTCTGCCATCGGCTCTCGCCTCAGGTTGAATCCCAGGTACCGGAAACCGTTAGACGGGTTCTGAACCGTTGTAATTCCGGATTGCCCCTGCACCTGGTTCTTCAGGCCGGCCGACAACCCCAGAGGACTGAGGAAGTAGTCGATCTCCTCTGCCCGGAGCGCCAGAATGGCGGCGTCCTGGCTTGAGAAGATGCTGAAGCTTGTCGTGTCCGCAGCAACGCTACGCGTGAGGGACAGATCCACATCGCCAGAAGTGTCGCCGTATGCGGTGAATGTCTCCCCTCCGGCGGTTTCTGAGTAGGCCCCGCTAGCGTACTGGTCGACCGTGGAGTCCTGCCAGTAATAGTTGGGGTTCTTCTCAAGTTCTACAAACGCCCCCGGCTCCCACTTGGCGAACACCATTTCTCCGCCTTTGGGTTCGTTTTCCGGAGTGATGGCGTACAGCGCCTGGCGTTGCTCTTCATCCGTTCCAGCTGCCCCGGCTTCCGCGACAAGCGGCGCCCAGAAATGCTCCGCTACAATCGCCTGCTGGGCGAGTCCGAACTGCCATCGGGACAAGCCGGGTTGGCTCTTGAAGTAGAACTTGACCGTGAGCGGGTCCACCGCCTCCAGGTGGTCAACGATTTCCGGATCAATATTCGTTGCCCAGTTGCCGGGCAGTCCGAAGTCCAACGCGGTATCGACCGTGAAGACAAAGTCGTCAGCGTCTATCGCCTCGCCGTCTGACCACTTTGCTCCATCCCTTAATTTGGCGGTAATGGTCCAGAAGTCGCCCTCCTGTACGGCGTCGGTCGGGAATCCATCCGCCAGCGCCGGAACGTAGTCGAATCGCTTATCCGACAGCGACATCAGAGCCGGGTACTGGTTCAGGAAGGCGTAGTAGTTGTACGCCGTGGAGCCCGGACCCAGCATGTCCCAGACATTGGTCGTTGTGACGTCTTCCGGGAAACCGATCGTCCAGAACTTGGGTCCTTCTGAACCCGAAGAAGTGCCTGCGTCCGATGCCGGGGTCGGCGTGACAACGACTTCCTTGATGACAGTCTCGCCCGGGACTTCCTTGATAACAGTCTCGCCCGGGACCTCTTTTATGACCTCTTTGGTCGATGAGCACGCGATACCGGCAACGAGTAGCAAAGCACTCATCGCTGCAAGCAGCACTACGCGACTTCGTCGCGCCGTTAATTCACCTAATTGGCACACCCCCAACTGAATTACGCTCAAGTGAGCACCGCGCACCGAGCGATATATATGTACTCACGGGGAATAACCCCCGTGAATTTGTGATGGAAGATATCACATTCCGTCCCGATTTCCGACCATCCAGGGGATCAGAACGGAGAATGTATTCAGGATTCCTGTGGGATGAGAAATGTCGGATTTACTACGCCTGGATGGCCTCTTCACCGGGCCACTGGTACACGTCCGCCGTGTCCTGGGCCTCCCAGCCGATGGTCTTGCCGTGGTCCGTGGTGCGCCAGCGCCATTTGTTGTTTGAGATGGCGTTGAAGATGTCGAACATGTTGTCGTCCGGCGCTTCGATACAGGCCCGAACCATGTTCACGCAGTCCCGGTGCGACAGGTATCCCGGATAGATACTCCATACGTCCGGCTTGTCGCCCTCGAGGACGCCGCCGAGTCGGATGACCATTGTGGATATGTTGTGCAGATCGGCGTAAAGCCGGCCGAGGTTCTCGCCGAAAAGCTTGCCGATGGCGTAAGGGCTGTCCGGCCGCACCGGGTCGTCCAGCGTGACCATGTCCCATTCAGCCGGTTTGTCGACCTCGGGCGATAGCGCTAGCTTCCCATACGGGAGTGAATCGTCGTACTGCATGCCGAGCTGTGTGCAACCGCTGCTCGCCTGCAGGATACGTCGCACGCCGGCCTCGCGAGCCGCCTCGTACACGTTGAGCGTTCCCTGGACGGTCACGGCCATCGTGCCGTCCCAGTCGAACACGTCGGTATTCCACGCTCCGAGGTGGATCACGGTGTCGATGCCCTCGAAGGCGGGCCTTATGGCCTCTTTATCTTCGATAGACGCCTGTATGTGCGGGATGCCCTCGACCGATCGCCGGGAGAGTCCGCTGAACTCGTACTCGTCGCCGAGGTGCTTGATGCAGAGGCTTCCGATCAAGCCGCTGGCGCCGGTAATCAGGACTTTGCGTTTGTTGTCGGCCATGCTCGCCTCTCATCTCAGTTGCCAATCGTGCGGCGGAGATTAGGCGCGCGCAGATGGGCGTGCAAGTTTGCGCGGCATCCCGACAGCGTTCTCGTGCGGCGGGCGCCGCGTCAGTGTCCTGAGGCTCGTGTGAAAAGCCTGGTAGCGCTGGGAAGTGTTTGCGCATCGTCCACCCGCCGGTTGACCCCCTCGCCCCACCCCTCTCTCGCGCCGGGGAGAGGGGGCAAATGACAAGCGTCCCGGGGGCTCCCGAGGGAACGAGGGGCAGGCGAGCCTTCCTATGCAGTCAACAGCTACGTGTTCGTCACCGCCGGGTGCTCGCGCGGAGCCAGCAGCAGCCCGCGGTCCAGATAGGACATCGAGTTGCCGACGATGACCGTGGTCTTCATGTCATACGGAAGATCCATCATCTGGGCGACCGTGGAGAGCGTTGTCGCCTGGTCCTCGCGGGTGGCGTCCCGCACGATCGCGACGGGGCCGTCGGGTTTCCGATACTCCGAGATGATCCGCCAGGCTTTCATCATGTGCGAGGGCCGGTGTCTGCTCGCCGGTTCGTAGATCACCAGCGCCATGTCAGCGTCCAGCGTGTTACGCAACCGCGTTTCGATCACGTCCCAGGGCACGAAGCGGTCGCTCAGGCTGATCACCGCGAAGTCCTGGATGAGGGGCGTCCCGATCAGCGCGGCAGAGGCCGTGGCGGCGGTCACGCCGGGGATCACCTCCAGGTTCACGGACGCAGCTTCGTCCTCGGTCAGATCGCCAAGGGCCTGATACACGGGTGCGGCCATGCCGTAGATTCCCGGGTCACCGCCGGTCACCAGTGCGACCTTCTGGCCCTCCATCGCGAGGCGAACCGACTCCTGTGCCCGTTCCAGCTCGGCCCCCATCGGGAACTCAAGGTAGTGCTTGTCCTCGATAAGGGGGATTATCAGTTCAAGATACAGGCGATAGCCGACGACGATGTCACACCCACGGATCGCACGCTCAGCGCGACGCGTCAGGTAGTCGAGGCCGCCGGGGCCGATGCCGATCAGCGTTAGAGACCCTGCCGGGTTGCTATCTGCCATGTATTGCTCCGATTGGCGTTGGCTCTGGCGCTTCTTCTGGGACGCAGGAGGGTGCGTTTGGTTTGGGCGTCGGCAGCGAGTTCAGGTTACTCCGGCATAGCGGGTTAATGCGCCTCAATGTCATCCCGAGCGAAGACGACGGACCTTCACCGGCACAGCGTTCAGAAAACACAACCGATTAAGCAAAGACCTTTGTCCTCCCTCGCCTTTGATGTACGTGGGATTCTCCCGCGGGAGGGGAGTCGCGTTATCGCAGTATCCGGTCCTTCGAGAGCCTCAGGACGCTGTCGGAAGCGCAGGGCGCTGTCGAAATGAGGTTGGCGCTTCTGCCGTCATCCCGAGCGTAGCCGAGGGACCTTCACCAACACACGATTCTCCGGTTACGCACTGAATCCGCGAGAACCGTGTTCCTCCCTCACCCTCGATGCCCATGGCCTCTTCCACCGGGAGAGGGGTATGCCCTATCGCACGGCCTCTCCTGCCAACACACCCGTTACCTTCTCATCCGACACGGCCAGCTTGCCGTTCACGAAGACGTACGGAATCCCGGACGGGTGGACGGCCGGGTCTTCGAAGCTCGACTGGTCGTTTACTGTGTCTGCGTTGAAAAGAACGATGTCGGCGTAATTACCATTCGTAAGTACACCGCGTTTGTTGATTTTGAAGCGCTCTGCCGGGTTCTGTGTGACGCGCTGTATCACCTGCTCCAGTGGCCGGTTCAGACGGCGGCGCAGCCGGCCGATGAAGCGGGCGAAGCAGCCGTATGCGCGCGGGTGGACTATGCCAACCAGTGGCGGGGCCACGGGGATCGAGTCGCTGCCGATCATGTAGTCCGGGCGGTCCAGCAGGTTCATGACGTCCTCTTCGTGTTGACGCCAAATCCGCACGCTCGTCGGCGGGATGCCGCGGAAGCCGATACCCATCTCTTCTTCCACCATCAGCTCCATCACGAGCTCCTCCACGGAGACGCCCTTCGCCTCCGCCGCGTCTTCAAACGTCATGCCGACCAGGTCCGTGTTGGGACCTTCCGCGATGGCGGTGAACATGTTGCCGCCCATCGGTGTGATCGGCGTTTCCTGGAAAAACTTGATCAGGCCGGTGCGGGTTTCAAGATCCCGCAGCCGCTCCATCATGGCCTCAGAGCCGCCCTCGTGGACCCAGCCCGGGATGAAGGTGTGCGGGAAGCTGGAGCCGACCGGGTAGACGTAGCACTCCAGTGACACGTCGACTCCGTTCGCCTTGGCCTCGTCCACCGGGTCCATGATCGCCGCGATATTTCCGATGTTCGGGGGCGCGGTGCGGTAGTGCTCGAGGTGGACCGGAACGCCGGAGCGCCGTCCGATCTCCAGGGCTTCAAGAACGCCCCCGCCCGCGAAGCCACGCTCGGGATTGTGGTTGCGGAGGTGCGTGCTGTACGGCAGTCCGAACTCCGCCGAGACTCCACACAACTCCACCAGCTCATCGGTGTCGCTGTATGCGTTGGGGTAGTAGGACATGCCCGTGGAGAAGCCGCGCGCCCCCTGCTCCAGGCCCTCCCTGAGCATCCCTTTCGCTCGATCCATGTCCGCCCCGCGCAACGGCACGTCGTTCATGCCGACGGCTGATATTCGAACGGGTCCGTGGCCGATGAAGGTGGCGACATTGCAGGAAGTCTTGAGGTGGTAGTTGCTCAAAAAGGCGTCGATGGACGACATGTCCAGGTCCTCGGGCGGAAAGCCCAGGATCCCGGACATGTACTTCCGGAACATCAGGTAGTCATCGTGGGAGAGCGGTGCATACGAGAGCCCGTCCGGACAGAGGATCTCCGTGGTGACGCCCTGCCGGATGCCGCTGGCGTGCTGGCCGTCTACCAGCAGCGCGCCGTCCGAGTGGGCATGAACGTCGATGAAGCCCGGGGTTGCGGTCAGGCCGGCCGCGTTGATCGACTGATCCGCGGTCGATTCCGAGAGGTCGCCGATGGCGGCGATTTCTTTTCCGTTGATGCCGATGTCTGCGCGGACGCCGGGGGTTCCGGTTCCGTCGATCACTGTGCCGCCGGAGATGATGGTGTCAAAGTTCATTTGTGATCCTTAGAGCGTGGGCAATGTATGGGCCGATGGCCGGTCCGGTCGATATCTACTGTCGAAAAATTGAAAAACGCGCTGGATTCACGAGCGGACAGGGTCCACACCTGAGCCCCTCACCCTGCACCCTCAGCCAGATGGAGAGGGGATTCGCCGGACCGCGGCCGCCCGGAGATTACTCCGGTGGCGTTCCCGGCGCCAGACGCCCCGCCCTCTCAACCACGGAAAACCGGGCTACTGGTCCCCCGAAACACAGTTGTCACATTCACGAAACACTTCCGTTACAGGGATGACGCGCACCTGTAACAAATCATCCGGACTATGGGTTCCGTCGATTCTTAAACAGCTCTTGCCTTTGGAGGGGAAGAGATGGAGTTCAATCCCGTAGCCCTGGACATCATGTGGATGCTCCTTGCTGCGTTCCTGGTGTTCTTGATGCAGCCCGGATTCGCCATGCTGGAAGCTGGCATGACCCGGGCTAAGAACGCCGGAAACATCGTGATGAAGAACCTGATGGACTTCTCCGTCGGGACGATAGCGTTCGCCGTACTCGGCTTTGGTTTCATGTTCGGGACCAACGGTTCTGGCTGGCTCGGCACGGACGGATTCTTCCTGTCCAGCATCGGGCCTGACTCTGAAGAGGGACTCGTCAACACAGCGTTCTGGATGTTTCAGGTGGTGTTTGCCGCGACCGCAGCGACCATCGTGTCCGGCGCGGTCGCCGAGCGCACAAAGTTTGGCGCTTACATCATTTTCTCCGTGATCATCACGGCCTTCATCTACCCGATCTTCGGTAGCTGGGTGTGGGGCGGCGGCTGGTTGAACGACATCGGCCCCGGATTCGTCGACTTCGCAGGCTCCACCGTTGTTCACAGCGTTGGCGGCTGGGCGGCTCTTGCGGGCGCCATCGTTGTCGGTCCCCGGCTCGGCAAGTTCACTTCGTCGGGCAGGCCGCTGGCCATTCCCGGCCACAGCATCACGCTGGCGGCGCTGGGCGTCTTCCTGCTCTGGTTCGGGTGGTTCGGCTTCAACGCCGGAAGCACCGTTTCCGGCAACGACCTGACGATCGCCACGATAGCGGTCACAACCAACGTCGCTGCGGCAGCGGGCGTGGTCGGCGCCATGATGACGTCATACGTGCTGTTCAGGCGATTCGACGTGTCGATGGCAATCAACGGCGCCATCGCCGGTCTCGTCGCCATCACGGCGGGGACGGCCAACGTCAGCCCCGGCATGGCGATGATTATTGGCCTCATCGGCGGCATCCTGGTGGTGTTCTCGGTGCTCGCCCTGGAACGGATCTTCAAGATCGACGACCCGGTAGGAGCGATCTCCGCCCACGGCGTGGTCGGCGCATGGGGCACGCTGGCTGTCGGATTATTCGCCTCTGCTGAATACGGCGGCATCGACGGCCTGTTCTTCGGTGGCGGCATCGACCAGCTCTGGGCACAGGCGATCGGAGTGCTGGCTGCGTTTGCATGGACCTTCCCGACGGCGTTCATCGCCTTCAAGGCCATCGACAAGTTGATCGGTATGCGGGCCTCGGACGAAGAGCAGCTCAGGGGACTGGACCTGTCCGAGCACGGCTCCGAGGGCTACCCGGAGTTCATGGGCGGTTCCCGGGTTACCGGGTCTATCGGAGAGGGTGTTCCTATGGGATCCTCAGCCGACTAACCAATGAACTAACGACGGACCACCCTCGGAGCCTGAAATGATCGGCACGGGGGTGGTCCGCCCGCTTGATAACGGGAGATAAGTCCATGACCGTTCAACCCGGGAGCGACACGAGAGAAGTCTCAGGGATCCAGTTCGATCCAGGTTCTCGCGTCGCTTACGTGGGCGACGGACCGCTCCAGCTGACCCGGCGTGAAGCCGATCTGCTGACGGCGTTTATGGATCACCCGGATCGTGTGCTGACCCGGCGTGAGTTGCACACCCGGGTCTGGGGACGACTGGACACGACGTACAGGGTGGTCGATGCATACGTGTCCCGGCTTCGCGCAAAATTGCGGAGTGCCGGACACCCGGGGATCGGCTCGGTCCGAATGCGCGGCTACCTGATGCTTTCGCCCAACGGGGTGAGTTGAGGAGACCGATATGAAGCTAATAATGGCAATAATTCAGCCGGAGCGGCTCGCTCCGGTTCGGCAGGCCCTAGCCGAGGTAGAGGTCACGGCGATGACCGTCTCGGAGGTTCGCGGGTTCGGCCAGCAGGGCGGCATCACGACGACCTACCGCGGGGCCGAATACCACGTCGAGTACATCGATAAGTTGAAGCTGGACATCGTGGTGTCTGACCCGTTCTACGAACCAGCTATCGACGCCATCAAGTCCGCCGCGCGCACCGGTAATATCGGCGACGGGAAGATCTTCGTGCTGGATGTCGAGAAGGCATACCGGATTCGCACGGGTGAAGAGGACGAGGTCGCCCTGAACAACATGCCCTGACGCCCCGGAATAGACCACATGATCCGAACGCCCGCCGGCCGCCACCTCTCCCCGGCGGGCGTCTCGCGTCTGCCCGGAGCCCGGCGAACTAGGGTCGGAATTACAGATCGTTTCCGCTATACCGACAACCGGTAGATCACCTCACCTGAAGCGCTCCTCGATGCCCCGGTTACGGTCCGAAAGCCGTTCTTCTCCAGTACCCTTTGCGACGGACGATTGGCTCGCCCGACACCGG
>JASLLE010000089.1 GCA_030747175.1 Dehalococcoidia bacterium
GTCGCGACGTTGACCGAGGTCACGTGTTTCACGACCTCTTCATCAAGGCCGAGTTTCCACGATCCGAATGACTCGCCGAGGTCGCAGTTGAAGTCGATCACAGAGGCCATGCGTTTTCCTTGTGGAATCGGAGGAGCGCCGGGGCGTACGGGAGTCCTCGGGTTAGCGCGGCGCGGCTTCCGCAGATACGATACCTCGCGTTGGCGTATTCGGCAGCGGAATCCGAGATTAGCACAGCAACCGGCATGCCAGACATCGCCGTCGATTCAGCGTTCGCCGGGATAGGCCTTTGAGCGGCGGGCGCGGGTACCTTTCCCGTTTGACGAGTGGAGCTTTCCTCGGGACATCGAGACATCAAAAGGAGACACAGATGACCGACTTCTCGAAGTTCACGATGGCGGCCGTGCAGGCGTCGCCGGCGTATTTCGATAAAACAGCATCCACGGAAAAAGCCTGCCGGTTGATTGCGGAAGCGGCGAGCCAGGGGGCTACCGTCGCGGCCTTTGCGGAGACCTGGCTTCCCGGATATCCCTTCTTCAACAGGGCGGAGGAATCGCAACTCAAAACGCGCGCGCACGCCGAATACATCGCCAACGGAATCGTCATCCCGGGTCCAGAAACTGAAAGACTGTGCGCCGCAGCGAAACGCGGCGGGGTCGATGTCGTGATCGGCGTCGTCGAACTGGACGCGAACACTCGCGGGTCCGTTTACTGCACGCTCCTTTTCATCTCGAGCGAAGGAGAAATTCTCGGCCGTCATCGCAAGCTCAAACCGACATTCGGTGAGAGGACGATCTGGGCGGAAGGCGATGGACAGGGTTTACGCGTGTACCAGCGGCCGTATGCCCGTTTGAGTGGTCTCAACTGCTGGGAGCACATGATGATGCTGCCCGGATACGCCATCGCTGCACAGGGCGCGCAGGTCCACGTCGCAGCATGGCCGAGCATCGTTCCCGGCAGCAAGGGGCTGTTGCTTTCACGGGCTTTTGCCGCCCAGGCCGCCTGTTACGTCATCGCCGTTGGAGGGATGCGGACGCCGGACGACCTGCCGGAGCATCTCCGTGAGCTGGCTCCCGATGGACTCGGCACGAACGGTGGCAGTGTCATCATCAACCCGCAGGGAGATGTGATCGCCGGGCCCGTGGACGATGAAGAGACGATCCTGATCGCCGAGGGCTCGCTGGAGAATGTCACCGTTGCAAAGGCGATATGCGACATAGGCGGACATTACTCGCGACCGGACGTGCTGCAGTTGCACGTGAACAACGGCAAGCCCGCGCGCCTGGTGGCGGGGGATGACGCACGAGGCGCCGCCGGCGCCTCCAGTGATATTGGGGCGGGAGCTCCAGAACACAACGGGGAGCCCGGCCGTTGAATCGCTGCGTGCGAGGCAATCCGGCGCGCGTGTAGTGCCGATGACCCACGAATGGCGGCCGAGAGTGCCAGTTGCGAGGGTGTACGAAGGGGCGTACGGCAAGACGCCCTCGCGACGCCCCTAATCGAAGCCCAGCTTGCGTTCTTTGAGGCTGACATAACGCTGCGCGCCGATCACGACGTGGTCAAGCACCTCGATATCCAGGAGTTCCCCGGCCTCGATCAACCGTGCGGTCATCGACACGTCTTCCGGGCTTGGCGTGGGATCGCCTGACGGGTGATTGTGGACGATGGCGATGGCCGGGCAGGTGCGTCGGATGGCCGCCGTGAACACCTCGGCCGGGCGCACGAGCGCGGAGTTGACGCTTCCCTGGTAAAGCCGCTCCACGCCCAGCACCTGGTTCTTGGTATTCAGCAATAGAACGCGCAGTTCTTCCCTCTCCAGCAGGGACATCTCGGCCATAAAAAGGTTGGCGATGTCTTTTGGCGACGAGATCACGACACGGTCCTCCGGCGAGAGCGACGAAGCCCGCCGTCCCAGCTCAAGTGCCGCCAGCACCTGGCAGGTTTTCGCCTCCGATAATCCCTTTTCCGCGCATAGCTCATCAAAACTCGTCCGCGAGAGCGTGGCGAGTCCTTCGAACCGGGCCAGGATTCGGGATGCCATCGCCAGCACGTTCTCGCCCTGCATCCCGGTACGGGACAGGATGGCGAGCAGTTCCGCGTTGCTGAGTTGCCCCGCGCCGTAATTTCGCAAACGTTCGCGCGGGCGTTCGTTGACCGGGAAGTCGCGGATGAGCGGGGAAGTGGACGGGCCGGTGGCGAGGGTCATTGAAACGGACCTGTGGCATTGTTTGGGCGAGGTGGAACGAGTCTAATGAGCGGACGCTCGCTCGCGAAGGTCCGCGTGTCACAGGTGCGGCCGCGGTTCGCGCCCGCCCGCCGGGTCACTCGCCCCCACGGCCTCAGATCGTGCCGGTCGCTGTTCCCACAGCTACGGGCGTTCCGTCGCCGATCTCGCACCGCACGTCCATGTTGAAGCGCATCCGCTCCCCCTCCCGTTCTTTCGAGACCACCGTGGCGATGGTCGTGACGCGGGCGTCGATAGGGACTATGGCGATGAACTTCATGTCAAAGCTGCCATCACTCATCCACACCTCGCCGAACAGGTCGATCAGCAGTTCTGCGATGTAGCCCTGCAACATGGCGCCGGACGCCGCTCGCGCCGGAAGGCCCGACTGGATGGCGAACCGGTCATCGGTGTGGACGTTGCTCGCCGGCCAGCCGTCGCGCGGCGGCCAGCCGCCCGAGAACTGCCAGGTACGGTACGAGGTCACATTTTTGGTTCGGCCAGTGAACTCCGCGCCCTGCTTCGTGCCGGTGTTTATTTCTGGCAATGCTCGGCCCTCAGCTTCCACCGATGTCAACGGGCATCGGAATCTTCCCCGCCATAAAGGTGTTGGTGGTCCGCCGGGTCAGCACCGTGTCCCCATGGGGATCGACGATGTGCGTATCCATCACCTGGTACGGGCGATTTCGTCTTTCGTACGTCTCGATGACCTTCCACGTGATGGTTACCGTCTCGCCCACCGGGACCGGCTTTAGCATCCGCACGTCGTCGTGTGTCTGCACGGCGGCGGCGCCCGGGATGAGCCGGAACGACGGGCTGCGGGTCAGATTGCTGAATACAATCAGCAAAGCTGGATGGACGATGGGCGCGTGGTCAGGCCCGGTGGTCATGTACCTGGGATGCAGGTCCTCGATCGACTGAAGGATGCTCTCGTTGAACTCGGCGGTGATGTGCAGATCGAGCGGATCCAGCTCGTCACCGGCCTCTAGCTGGTCGGTATTGACGTTACTGCTCATGCGCTGTTTTCTCCGTTCGCGTTCCGCTCGTCGATGAACCGTCTGAACTTGTAAAGACTGGCGGCCTGGTCAAATCCGTCCGCGGGCAGATACTCGATCTCCGGCGTCACTTCGACGGCTCGTACGACCATGGCGGGCGCGCTGTCTGCCACCGCGACGCGGGCTTGCGGCGTGCATGCGACGCGCAGCGAGAGCCGGTCGCCGGAGAACGGGTCTGCGGCGTCCTCGCGACCCACGACGACCTGGTATTCAGACACGCCGTCCACCGAGAGCAACTCTGACAGACATTCATCCAGCACGGCCCGGTTGACGAGTGTGCCTTTGATCTTCACGAAACTGTCGGCGCGATACGGGTCTCCTATGAACCGCGGACCCGGGCGTCCGCAGTGCGGACAAGTGCCGTGATCGATCGCCGTAATGTCGCCGACGCGGTAACGGAGCAGTACCGTGCCGCGTCGGTTCAAATGGCTCATCACCAGCATCCCGGGGTCGCCGTCCGGCAACGGCCCTTCGGTCTCCGGGTCTACTACCTCGAAGAATACCTGCTCCGGCGCGGCGACGTGCCTGCCTCCGCCCTCGACGCACTCCATAGTGGGCGCTTGCATCTCGGTGAAGCCGTAGCCGTTGCTGATGACCGGCGCCTGGGCGCCGATAGATTCGAGTCGCGACCGCATGTCGTCGCGCATGCCCGCCGGACACGGCTCGCCCATCACCATCGCCAGCCGAACCGATCGGTAGTCGCATCCCAGTTCCTGTGCGCGGATCACGACACGCCGGACGAAACTCGTTATGCCCCACAGGACGGTCACGTGTTGCCGCTCGATCATCGTCACGGCGTCATCGAGCCGCCGATGCACGTCAAACCCGGCGTACCTGCGGCCCGTCAGCCCGGACAGTAGTTGGGCGCCGACCGCGGCGGCGCCCCAGGTGGCGCTCAGGAATCCCTGGTGCGGCGCCGAGGTGAGCGGAAACAGGTTCATCACGATATCTGACTCACCCACGCCGACGATCTCGGTCCCTCGCCCGATGTGATCGATGCGGGCGAAACGATCGTGGACGGTGTCGTAGAAAGGCGTCGGCCGGCCGGTCGATCCCGATGTGTAGATGATGTCGGCGATCGTCGTTTCCTCGACTCCCAGGCCCTCCATCCCGTCCAGCGCCAGCCGGAATGATTCAGGGTCCTGCACGAACTCCGTCTTGTGCAGGAGCGGCAACTTTCGTAAATCCTCGACCGTCTCGATGTCCCCGGGCTCCAGCCCTAGCCGGCCGAACAGGTCCCGGTAATGCGGATGAGCGATGGAGCACAGCCGGACCATGTCGGCCAGCAGCCGGTTCTGGATCTGCCGCAATTCGGGGTAGGCCGGGCCGGTTTCCCGGTTGTTGCCGTTTGACGCCACCCCCGTTATTCCCCTTTGAATACGGGTGGCCGCTTCTCGGCAAAGGCGGCCAACCCTTCGGCGGAGTCTGCCGTTTTCAGGTTTTCGAGGAAGAACTGACCCGCCAGTCGGACCCGTTCTTCCAGATCAAGCGATTGACCTTCTACGGCCGCACGCTTCATGGAGCGCATGGCGAGCGGGGCGTTGGCCCTGATCTCGGCGATCAGTCCATCCGCCGCGTCGGAAAGCTCTTCAGAGGGCACCACGCAGTTGACCAGGTTCAGACGGTGAGCTGAAGCGGCATCGATGTAGTTGCCGGTGTACAGGTACTCCAATGCCAGGTTGAGAGGGATCTTGGCCGAGAGCATGGCCGGGCCGCTGATCGAGCTGATGCCGCGCCGGGCCTGGGGCCAGCCGAAACGCGCCCGGTCAGAGGTGATTCGCACGTCGCACGCCAGGGCGATGCCGCCGCCCTGGGCGAGACAGTATCCATCAATCACGGCTATCGATGGCTTCCAGAGACGGGACAACCCGACGTAGATCTGCTCGATCGACGCTGCGAACGACGTGTCGCCGCTGGCAACTGCCGGCTCGGTCAGGTCGAGTCCCACCGAGAAGTTCTCGCCGGCCCCGCGGAACACCCCGATCCAGGCGTCGCCGTCATTTGCGAACTCTTCAAGTGCCCCCGTCAGCCCGTCACGGATCTCGCGGTTGATGGCATTGAGTTTATCGGGCCGGTTGAGAGTGATATTCGCAACGCGGTCTTCGACGACGTATTCGACGGCGGGCATGCATTTATTCTCCCGATCGGTAATCGTGAAAAAAAAGAGCCGGCAGCCAGGCGTGGCTGATTCTAGCCGAATCCACCCGATCACATTGGAGACGTTGTGATAGCGCCGTGAACGGCCTTCCGGGGCGGCGACGAAAACCGTGGGACCGTGTGGTACTCTCGCCCCTGCTCCAACGAGGGGCGAACGTGGTAGCACCCGGCCAGAATGCGTCCGGGACACCGTCCGCGACACACGGGCTTTGAACAGGATCGATAAATGGCGAAAGTCTCCGGCAGTCAACTGGTAGCAAAATCCCTCCAGGCGAACGGTATCGATACCCTGTTCGGGATCGCCGGAGACCATTTCTTACACCTGCTGGACGTGCTGGTAGACGAGCCGTTCCGAATGATCGACACCCGGCACGAGGGCGCCGCCTCCCATGCCGCCGATGCTTATGCCCGTACGCTGCGGCGACCCGGCGTGGTGCTGTCCACGACCCCGGGACACGCCAACGCGTTGGCCGGACTCGTCAATGCGACGCACTCGCAGGCGCCGATCATCAACATCGCCGGCTCGTCCGACTCGCGAAACCTGGGCCGCGGCGCGATGCAGGAATTCGACCAGGTTGGCGCGGCCGCGCCGATTACCAAGGGCGCATGGCAGATACCGAGCGCAGAGCGTATTCCTGAGTACATCAACCTGGCGGTCCGCACCGCGATGTCTGGCAAGCGCGGACCGGTCCACCTGACCATTCCGCAGGATCTCCAGGAAGCGATGGTCGACGACGACGTTCTTGACCGGTACCGGATCGGAGAGCACAACGTTCCGCTGACCGTATCCGGGGACCCGGGCCAGATCGCTGCGGCCATCGATATTCTCAAGAACTCCGAAAAACCGATGATCATCGCCGGAACGGGAGCCGGGGCGACGGCGATGCCCGAAGAATTTCAGCGACTGGTCGAGACGATGGGTATCCCGGTCACGACCACGGACAGCGCTCGCGGGCTGATCTCGGACGATCATGAGCTGTCGATCGGGTTCGGCTACCTGCCGTTGAACCGTGCGGTCGCCCGGATCACCGAGGCGGACGCCGTTCTGATGCTGGGGCAACAGCTTGACTTCACCTGGGGACTTGGCGGCACGCCCCCGTTCGGCGAGGGCGTCAAACGGATCATGGTGGACGCCTCGCCGCATCACCTGGGTACCTCGCGAAGCGTGGATGTCTCAATCCTCGGGGACGTCGGACCCGTCATCACGCAGATGGCGGACGCAGCGGGCAAGGCGTCATGGCCGTCCTTTAGCGCCTGGAACAAGTCTCTACAGGACGAACGAGAAAAGCACCAGGCGGAATTGTCCGAGCTGGCGGTGGAGGCCGACCCGGCGCACCCGATGTTCGTCTCGGAAACGCTGCAAAGACACATCACGGCCGACACGCCGATGGTTTTTGACGGCGGCGACTACGCCCACTTCTTCCGGGCGTCGGTCCCGGCGCGGAAATCGGATCGCTGGCTCTACGTCAGCAGCGCCGGGATGATCGGCATCAACATGCCTTACGCGCTGGGGTTGCAGGTAGCGCTCCCGAACCACCGCGTGGTGTGCGTGACCGGGGACGGCTCTTTTGGCTTCCACGGCATGGAGCTGGACACGATGGTGCGGCACAACCTGCCGGTCATCACCATCCTCGGCAACAACAGCATCTGGGGCATCGACTGGCAGATCCAGAAGGGTCTGTACGGGCGGCCGGTGTGGACCGATCTACTCCCGACGCGCTGGGACACTGTCGCTGCCGGGTTGGGCGCGTACTCCGAGAACGTGGAGCATGCGTCAGACCTGGACGGCGCGATGACACGGGCATTTGCCCAGGAAAAGCCGGCGTTGCTGAACGTCAACATCGGACAGGTAATCAGCCCTGTCGCCGAGGAGGCCGTCAGCCGCAAGTTGGGCGCACACGGTTAAGAGCGAGATATTAACCACCGTAAACAACGCCCATGTTGAGGCTCTCGAGGCACGCTCTGCATGGGACGAATGTTTCGCAACCAGCGCGTAGGGGCGAGCAGCGGCCCGCCTGAGGGCGGATAATCAGCCGTTCTTACGGTGTTTAGAACGAGGGGTGGAGCAGGCCCCGCCCCTACACCTACGGATCCAACTACGACTGTGTGAGGACCATTTCTTGAAAATCGGAATCATGGCCGCCGGGGGTGTCGGCGCTTACTACGGCGGTGTGCTCACAGAGGCCGGGCGTGATGTAACGCTGGTGGCGCGCGGGGCCAACCTGGATGCGCTGAAGAGTGAGGGCCTCAAGATCACGAGCGTTGGTCCGGGTGAGCGCGTGGTGAAGGTGAAAGCCGGATCGCCGTCCGACGCCGGTGTCTGCGATCTTGTCCTGTTCTGTGTGAAGCGTTACGTCACGCAAGAGGCCGTGCGCGACATGATGCCGATGATCGGACCAGAAACGCTGATCCTGCCCGTTCAGAACGGAGTGGACGCCGCCGAGCGACTGGAGGACAAACTTCCCGAGGAGAGCCGGGGCAACGTTCTCCGGGGTATCACTTACATCGTGTCGCGCCTGGATGGACCGGGCGTCGTCGCCCAGACGGACGGGCCGCGCCGGATCGTGTTTGGCGAAGGCGTCGGTGGCGACAGTGAACGTGGCCGGCGAGTGCGCGAGGCACTGGACGTCGATGGCATCGACGCCGTGTTCTCCGACTACATCCATCGGAACCAGTGGAACAAGTTCATGTTCATCAATGCCGTGGCCGGGATGACGGCCGTCACACATCGGACGCTTGGTTACATCAAGGACACTCCAGAAGCGTGGGCGATGTTGGAGAAGGTCGTGGGCGAGGTGGAGGTGATCGGCCGGGCGAGTGGGGTCGAGCTGGATGGTGAGCGCGAGGACGTGATGGCTTATATCGACCGCCTCGGTCCCGGCATGCGCTCGTCTCTGGCGACTGACGTTTTGAACGGCAATCGGTTGGAGGTCGATTCACTGCACGGCACGGTCGGGCGCACGGGCCGCGATCTGGGCATCGAAACGCCGGCCTGTGACTTCATCTACGCAGTGCTCAAGGCGCAGGACCCGGGCGGGTAGGGGACGCGGTGTGGTTGTGCAACCACCCTTTGAGAACCTCAGGGTGGGTGCTTCGCTCAGTGGCGAGTGCGTTCGCCTGGCGACCGGCGTTCAACGGGGCTTGCTTCCCCCTCTCCCGATGGGAGAGGCCATGAACATCAAGAGTGAGGGAGGACAAAGATTCCGTTCAAAACGGGTCTGGTAGCCCTGATCGCCTGTTGGTAAAGATCCCTCGCCCTTCCCGGGGAAGGATCGGGATGACCGGGCGCGCCGGCCTCCGCTCTGGCGTATATTGCCCTCGTTCGTACCTGATTCTTTCTCCGCCCGCGCCAGGGCATAACGAGGTGCAGCGATGGCTGTAATCGATTTCACTGTTACCGGCCGCGAACCTTATGCCGAGGGCGTGTCGTTCGGCGAAACCGGCGCGTATGAGCAGCTCGACGGCCTGCTGACCTTCGCCGTCGACCCTGAGCACGCGGCAAACCGCTGCATCATCGACCTGGATAAAGCTCCTCGTGACTCCGAGGGGCGCGTCCGTTTCACGGCAGACTTCTCAATAATCGTCCCGGTAGACGCAGCACGTGGGAACGGTCGGGCGCTGATTGAGCTGCCGAACCGTGGCCGCCGCCGGATGGTTCCCGTCTTCAACCGGGCTCCCGCCTCGGCTCCCGTCTCCCGCATAGCTTACCCGGGGGACGGATTTCTGTTTAAGCAGGGTTACACCGTGGCGTCTATCGGCTGGCAGTGGGACGTTACGCAGTCCGAGTCGATGATGGGCCTCAACCCCCCATTTGCCGGGGGGATCACCGGACAGACCATTGTCGAGCTCAGGATTAACGACCGGCGTACTACCTACCAGCTTTCGGATCGCGGCATCCACACGCCGTTGCCGGTCGTCAGCGTCGACGATCCGACCGCCGTGCTTTACGTGCGCGACTGGGAGGACGACGAGGACACTATCGTCCCGCGTGAGCGATGGCGATTTGCGCGGGAAACGGCCTCCGGGATCGAGCCCAGCGATACGCACATCCATATGGAAGGCGGTTTTGAGCCCGGCAAGATCTATTACATCGTTTACGAGACCAGTAGCGCGCCGGTTGCCGGGACCGGTTTCATCGCCCTGCGTGACGTAGCGCCGTTCCTGCGGGCGGCGTCGGAGATCAACCCGACGCCCGGAGGGTTCAACGCCATTTACGCGTGGGGCGTCTCGCAGACCGGCCGATTCCTGCGTCACTTCATGCACCTCGGTATGAACGCGACCGAAGACGGAGAGATCGCTTACGAGGGCATTCTTCCTCACGTGGCCGGAGCACGCCGGGGGGCTTTCAACCATCGCTTTGCGCAGCCGTCCAACCAGTCGACGCCGATCTGGGGCCATGTCTTCCCGTTTGCCGATCAGCCGACCAGCGACACGTTGACCGAGGAGTCCGGTGGACTGCTCGACACATTGCGGGCGGCCAGCGCGGTGCCGAAGATCATCTACACGAACAGCTCGGCCGAGTACTGGCGGGGTGACGGCGTCCTGGCGCACATCGATACCGCCGCTAATTCAGATGTCCGGGAAGCGCCGGAAAGCCGCAGTTACCTGTTTGCCAGCACGCAGCACGGGCCGGGATACCTGGGTCAGTCGCGTACCAACGCAAACGATGGTTCCGGCGCGCGCCACGAGCTGAATGTCACGGATTATTCGCCCTTGCTCCGGGCTTCGCTCGTGAACCTGGACCGCTGGGTGATGGAGGGGGTTGAACCGCCGCCAAGCGTGCACCCGCGACTTGGCGATGGCACCGCGGCCGAGAAGTCGGTCGTGCTCGAGACGTTCAACGGCATACCGGATGTACTGGTGCCGGATGTTGATCGACTGTTCTACCTTCGGACCGTGGACCTGGGCGCCCGCAGCGCGGAAGGCATCGGTGAGTACCCGGCCCGGGAGGGCGATTACTACCCGTCGCATGTTTCGGCCGTGGACGCGGACGGCAACGAGACCGGCGGGATTCGGCTCCCCGATATCGAGGTCCCGGTAGGCACGCACACCGGCTGGAACCCGAGAGCGCCGGAGACCGGTTCGCCGGAACAGATAGTGCCGATGCAGGGGACGACATCGTTCTTTGCCGCGACACGCTCAGAGCGGGAACAGACCGGCGATCCGCGGCCGTCTATCGAGGAGCGATACGAGGGCAGGGACGACTACCTGGCGCGGGTGCGCGCTGTGGCGGAGCAGCTCGCGGCGGACCGGTACGCGCTGGACGAAGACATCGAGCTGATGGTTGCGAATGCCGCCGAGCGCTATGACGCCGCGGTCGCGTCCAACGTGGGGGTGGAGCCGCAACCGGCGGACGACTAGGGTGGGCTCTTTGCCGTCATTCCCGGCCGCCCGGGAATGACGAGTTGTGTTGACGGGCCCTCGGTCGGAATCGTGTATCTCAGGCTGAGAGCACCGTAGTGAAGGTCCCTCGTCCTTCCGGGCCCGGAAGGATCGGGATGGGCATATACGCCCGGAATGACATGATTGCGTCCGCCCATTGTTCACGCGTGAGGTGACCTTGCCCTCTCTCCCCATCGCGGGAGAGAGTTGGAGTGAGGGGGCCGAGGCCGCATTCGCTGTTACTGAACGATGGACCCTTCGAGAGCCTCAGGGTGGGTTTGCGAGAACCTCTGAACGGGTTCGCTTTGCGGTCAAAGTCTTCCCTGAATCGCGCACCAGCGCGTCGTCCTTCCTTTACGAGGAAGAGTGAGTGGTCGATGTCATCCTGAACCTGACTAGAGATTCACACGCGGCCACTCATATCGGGAGAGCGTTTGGGGCCTGCCTTCTCTCCCCGGTCCTGGAGGAGGCTGGCAAGGGCGCGTGGCGGGACATGTGCCGTGCGATGCCGCCAATGGCAGCGATGGCCTACCTACATGATGCGAATGATTCGGCTTACCGCGAATGGAACGCTATCAACGTCGCAGAACTCGTGAGTCGATCAAGCCATCCTTAGCCCAGAGACGATTCTTCGCGTCTCTCTCGCCTCGCCAAAGTGCCACATGGTATGGCTGGTGGCGAGCCAGAGGAACCAGGCATTGGGCTTCTCTTCGTTCCAGTTGCGTTCTCTGACCCATTCGGCCATCTCAGTCACGACGCCCTGGGCGTCTGCTACCGAAAGCCGCGCCGGATCAACGAGCTCATCCCAGAACGCCACCGATTTTTGGAGCACAATCTCTTCCGTCCTGCGACCTACGGCGTCCCGGTAGTCGAGAAGGGCGGGAATATTGACGGTTGAACTGAGTTCCTCGACTTCCTTCGCGGTCATCTCCGTACCGATGTCCCTGCGCTGAATTTTCGTGCGCGCCTGCCAGTCATTCTGGTCAAACACCTGCGGTTCGCCGGCAAGCACAACGTTGAAAGCGGCGTCCTCGCAACGGGTTGTATGGAATACCAACCACGCGATCGAGTTGGCGGCTCCTTCGGGTATGGCCCGGATTTGATCCTCGGCTAGCCCTTCGATAAGCCGGTCGAGCTGGGTAGGGCGGTCGCGGCCGGAGACACTTGCTCGATGCACTCGCGCGTGATCATTGAGGAAGTATCCGGTGATCAATTGTGAGGTCAACGCAGACTCTCCTTTGATTGATCCGTTCACGCTTGCCCCATCGCTGATGGGGCAAGCAACATGCGGAGAGATCATGTCAGCAGGGCCGAAATGGCGCATCCGGCAAATGCCCGATGTGCTTTTATGGCGACCGGATCAGGAGAACTGGTTATCGCTACTTCGCAGTATCACGGCCGTCAATTCAGCGCGTGAGTGCACCCCGAGCCGAGAGTGGATCTGTTCCAGATGCGAGCGCGCAGTCGATATCGAAATTCCCGCGTAGGTAGCCACCTGTCTGCTGTTCAGGCCGCTTGCGTAATAGCCCGCGATCTCCAGTTGTCTCAGCGTAAGTTCGCGCCTGGGCGACCTCAACTCGCTTACTTGCGTCCTCAAGACTGGTGGTTCACGTTGGGTTGAAAACCACAGGCTGACATGGAATCCACTTCGTTGACCGTTTGGATTAGCAATCGGGACTCCGTGCTCGGTGAAGGACTCCCTGCTTTGATCGTCGTGTATCAACGTCATGGCGCCATCCCACCGCGTTGATTGCTCTCTCACGCGCCTCTTGAGGTCCGGATTCGTTGCGATCAAGGTGTCCATGAGCGAACGAGCGGTCTCATTCAGATTCCCGGCATCAATTTCACGTTCCAGTAGGGGCAAGCAGTTGGCGACCAGCCGGATCGGCTGAACGAATTTGTCTCTGTATGGCCCGGAGACGAGTCCGTGGATGAATCGAAGATCGTCCGGGACGCCGTCTTTCGTGGGATCTCCGATCAACCTTGAGAACTCACCATTGACGTACACGAGACGATTCGCCGGGTCGCTGATGAACCCGGGTACGTTGAAAAGGTCCAGTGCCAACGCTATCTGCCGAATTCGTTCACATATACACGGGCCAGGCTCTCCACCTTCGCACACCTGGCATTT
>JASLLE010000008.1 GCA_030747175.1 Dehalococcoidia bacterium
AAGTAAGCAAGTCGCGCCAGCCTGGAGGAAACCGCATCAGACATCACGACCGGCCAGAGCACGGGTACACGTCGAACTTTGCTGCCTGCGGGGAACTTCATTGCAAATCCTGATGACGGAAGAAGCACGAGATCACATCCGCGGTCTCGGCCGTCCCATTGCACTGGACTACCTCGCCGCCATCGGCTGAGGCGGACACGCAAAGGTGTCGGTCGACACCTACGCCCGGAAGGCCAACCTGAAGTTTTACGAGCGCCTCCGGTACGAGGGCGCCGAGATCCTGGTCGCCAAAAACCTGGCAACTCAGGCCGCCGCCGTGACGCTTGAACTGAAGAAGTTCCTGATGTTCAAATGACTCAAGGTGAACGCCGCGCTGTACGGTCACTCAACCTGAACTGCCAGCCACTGAGCGACCGTGTGTCGCTGTTAATGCGTAGGGGCGTATGGCAATACGCCCGCGGATCGGTACCAGGTTCGCGCCGCCCCATCATTCAAACGCGAACTCACAGCAGGTCATCCCAGACGCCCTCAATCCGCCAACTCCCCAGAAACGAATACCTGAAATTCCGTCGGCCCGGATAGCGCCAACCCTGATGCCGGAAGCCGGCCCAACTCCACCCTTACCCGCTCACGAACTTGCTCCAGCGGCGGCAGTTCACTGATCCGTTTTCCATCGCGCATCACTTCCGACAACAAAGGCACCGCGTTCCGTTCCGGTGCGTCCGCGATCGCCGATGTCAGGTGATCGTGCGAGACCTTCTCGTCGCCCTCGTCGAAACACCGCCATACCTGCTTCGCCCCGGGGAAGGTCGCCTTCCCGGAACTGAACTTGGCGACCGGCTTTCCCGCGTACGTAACCTGCTTGTACGCCGCGTCCGACCACGGCGCATCCGCCGAGACACCCGCTTTCGTCCCGACGCCATACGCGCCGATCGGCGCGCCGGCCTTCGCCAGAGCCGCGATAGAGAACTCATCCAGTCCCCCACTCGCCACGATCTGTACGTACGAAAGCCCGGCGTCATCCAACATCTGGCGTGCAATCCGAGACAGGGCGCCCAGGTCCCCACTATCCAGCCGGATGCCGGCCATCCGGCGACCTCGCGATTCCATCTCGTGTGCGACGGTGATCGCGGCCTCAATTCCCTTCCCGGTGTCGTAGGTGTCCACGAGCAGCGTGGTCGAATCCGGGAAGGCGCTGGCGTAGGCCCTGAACGCTGCGATCTCGGTACCGAAGCTGGTGATGAAGGAATGAGCCATCGTCCCGATAGTCGGTATGCCATAAAGCGCGCCCGCGCCCACGTTACTGGTGCCGATGAATCCGCCGAGATAGCTCGCCCGGGCGAACTTGTTCCCGGCGTCCGTGCCGTGGGTGCGTCTTGACGCGAAATCCGCAACTCCGGCACCGTCAGCAGCCTGCACCACCCGAGCCGCCTTCGTGGCGAACAGGCTCTGCATATTCACCTGGTTGATCAGGAAGGTCTCGACTAACTGGCTCTCTATAACCGGGGCCGTGACCTCGATCACGGGCTCGTTTGCGAAGAACGGCGTGCCCTCGGCCATCGCCCTGACGCTGCCGGTAAATCGGATTCCGGCCAGGTAGTCGATGAGATCGTCGCCAAACTGCCCCGCGCTCCGCAAGTAGTCAAGATCCCCCGGCGTGAACCGAAGCTTTTCCAGGTAACGAAGAACATCCTCCAACCCGGCGAACAACAGATAGCCGCGATCCGGCGGCAAGGTACGCACGAAAAGGCTGAACGTGGCCTCATCGGTATGTCCGGAGCGCAGGTAAGCCTGCGCCATCGTCAACTGGTACAGGTCAACGTACAGGGCATCGGAAGGTTCGTATCGAGGCATCAGGGGCAGTTTAGCGATCCGGCGCCACCCCGGGCGTCTCGTTTTGGCGGTTAATTGTCCGCCCTCGGGTCGATACCAATCGACCCCTCCGACCGTCGCTCCAATCGCCTGATCTGTTAAGTCCATACGTGGAGGAGTGCTGGCCGGGAGATCCTGATTCTCGGAATCAGGATGACTTTTTGCAGCGGCAGGCCAGGTCGCGTGAGGCTCATCGGCATCGATCCGATCGACAACAACATCGAACCTCGCCAAAACTCCGAACTCCGAGACGTCATCCAGATAAACCAGGCGACCGCCTGCCCCCTAGAACACGTATTCCGGTCCCTGCACGTACTTGAATCTCTCCAGCGCGTCATCCCGCAGGGTGAAGCCCAGTCCCGGCGCGGTCGGCGCGTACACACGGCCATCCGGGCGAACGTCGTACTCCTCGTTGAACAGCTCGTACATCATCGGCATGTAACCCTGGCTGACCTCGAGGATGTGGCAGTTCGGGGTCGACATCGCCACGTGGATGCTGGCGGCGAACAGGACGCCCATCCCCCATGCGTGCGGAGCGACTCGAACCCCTCTCGCGGACGCCAGCGCGCTGATCCTCCTGATCTCGGTGTAGCCCCCGGCGCGGGCGATGTCCGGCTGCGCTATGTCACATGCCTGGTTGTCGAATAACGACTGGAAATCCCAGCGCGTGAACTCGCGCTCGCCGGTCGCGATCGGCGTAGTGGTTGATCGACGGATGTAGCCAAGACCGGCGTGGTCATCCGGGGAAATCGGCTCCTCGAACCACGCCACGTCGTACTTCTCCATCATCTTCGCAAGCTGGATTGCGGTGGAGACGGCAAATGCGCCGTGGGCGTCCAGCATCAGCTCCACGTCCGGGCCGATACCCCGCCGCGCGGCTGCTATGCGTGTCTCGGCGTTCTTGATCGAGAACCCATCGCCGCCGACGACCCGCATCTTCACGGCGTCAAAGCCCTTTGCGGCGTATCCCGCCATCTCCGCCTCGGCCTCCTCGCCCGGCGCCCAGCCGCCGCTGCCGTAACCGCGGACATTGTCACGGACCGCCCCGAGCGCCTGGTATATCGGCACGCCCAGGATCTGGGCCTTAACGTCCCACACCGCAAGGTCGATTCCGGAAATCGCCTCCAGCGTCACGCCTCGACGGCCGTCCTGCGGTTGTGCGTTGCCGCGTTCGAGGGCCGGTTTCCAGCGGGAGCCGTTGTACATCTTCTCCCAGATGAACTCCGAGAAAAGCGGGTCCTCGCCGACGACCGCCGGGCCGAGCTCGAATTCCACCAGCGCCGCCACGACCTCCGGGCTGCCGAGCGATGCGCCCAGCCCTTTGTAACCGTCGTCGGTCTCGACGACGATCAGCGTTGCGTCACTTTTGACCTTGGTACCGAGGTCGTTCCGGTGCTGCCGTTCGAGCGGAACCGGGTCTGACATCGGGATCGCCTTGACGGACGTGATCTTGGACATACGTTTCTTTCCTGGATATCTCGGGATATCTCGATTTCGATAACTAACGTAGCGTCTGTTTGAACAGCCTCAGATTGTTTGCACCAAGCATTTTTGCAACGGTGTTTTCGTCGTGACCCCGCTCCAGCAGGCCACGTGTCAGATTTGGCAAACGACTGATGTCGTCCATGCCGATCGGAACCGAAGACACGCCATCGTAGTCCGATCCGATGCCGACGTGATCTGCCCCCGCCAGCTTCACAGCGAGGTCAAAGTGATCCAGGAGCCTGTCCATAGGCGCGCCGGGCTTGCCGTCCGGCCGATGGATACGCTCGAACTGGTCCCGAAATTGCGTCCGCTCCGGATTGAGCATCGGCACGAATGGCGGGTGGTCCGGGCCGCCGATGAAGGGCGAGGCGAAGTTGATGTTAATGACGCCATCCGCCTGCCCTAGCGCCACGATCATGTCGTCCGTCATGTTGCGTTTCGCGTCCTGCAAAGACCTGCATGATGAGTGCGAGGCGAACACCGGGGCCTCGGCCGCCTCCAGCACGTCGTAAAAGGCCCTGTCCGAGATGTGTGACACATCGGGCAGCATGCCGATCTGGCCCATCTCCTTGACGATGTCACGGCCGAGCGGAGTCAGCCCGCCGTGTGGCTCGTCGTTGCATGAATCGCACCAGGGCGTGGCGTACTGCCATGTGAGCGTGATGGACCGTATGCCGGCTCGATGCAGTTCCCGCAAGACTCCCAGGTCGCTGCAGATCGCGTTGCCGCCCTCGATAGTCAGGAGCACCGCTATCCGGCCCTCGCCGTGAATGCGTTCAACGTCGTCACCGGTGTAGGCGATCTCCAGGACACCCGGATGCGCGTCAACGGTCCGGCGCATTGTGTCGATGCCCTGCATAACGTACTTGAGGGAGCCGGGCTCGTCGTAAACGTCGTCGTCCAGCCATATGGCAAACAGCGCCGCGCCAACACCGCCCTCGCGCATACGCGGAATATCCACGTGTCCGGCCTCGAGGCGCGTTCCGAAATCCGGGTGTCTCGCCATGATGTGAGTGAGCGTGTCGATATGCGTATCGACGACCAGCGAGCGGCGGTGCAGTTGCTCCGCCTGCTCAGCTATCGAGTTGTCCGTAGTCATCCAATCTTCCTGATCGCCCCCTCCTAATGTAGGAGGGGGTTTGGGGGTGGTTAAGTCCGCGGCAACACAACAACGAAAGTCAACGCCCAACGGGACCCATCTCCAGACCCCTTCGCTCCAGGGTGGAGGCGTCAATTTGCCCCCTCTCCTCTTGCGGGAGAGGGCTGGGGTGAGGGGCCGTACGAGGTTCCCGCAGTCCCCCGCTAATCCACAATCGCCTTTGCCAGGGCGTCCTCGTCAAATTCAAGACCGAGACCCGGCCGATCCGGAAGCTGAATCCTGCCCTCGTCCGGCATGATCGGTTCCTTGAATAGCGCAGCGATCTGATTCAGATCACCCGAGAACTCATCCGAGAACTCGTGCGGCCGTATGGCGTTGCCCACCGTCGAGTAGGCGTGCAGCGAAGCGGCGCTGTTGATCCCGGCGACCGGGCTGTGCGGCATGACCGGCTTGTTGCGGATCACCGCCACCTCGTACACCCGTTTCACTTCGGAAATACCGCCGACGTTCAGGATGTCCGGTTGGAGGATGTCCGGGTTCGCCTGGTCGATCAAATCCCGGAACCGCCAGCGCGATGTCTCCTGTTCGCCCGTGGAAATCGGCACGTCGAGAGCGTCCACGACCTGTTTCAACCCGGGCAGGTCATACTGCGGCAGCGGTTCCTCGAAATGGGCGCAACCCATGTCCTGGAGTCGCTTGCCCTGCATGATGGCCGTCGAAACCGAATATGCGTTGTTGGCGTCGAAACCCAGTGGGCAGTCGTCCGGCAGCCATTCGCGCACCATCTTGAAGATAGCGAAATCCTTCTCCGGGTCGGCGTCCTGCCGGTAATCCCGCCAGTCCATCCGGACCTTGAAGAACTTGAAACCTTGCTCGTAGCCCCGTTGCACATCGGAGAGCATCTGCTCGGGCGTCTTCTTCCAGCCATTGCCCTGGCTCCAGTAGAGCGGAATATCGGTCCGTGCCGCGCCGCCCATGAGAGCCGAAAGCGGCATCCCCGCGGCCTTGCCCATGATGTCCCAGAGCGCTATGTCTATCGAACCCACGATCTGCGGGGGGAGGCGAGTTGCGCGCTCGCCGGTGCCGAGCGACAGCGTCTCCCAGTGACGTGTTGGCTGGAGCGGGTCTGTGCCCACCAGCAAAGGCTTGACCACCTCGTCCAGATAAGCGCGAGTGATGGCGACAGACCGGCTGCCATCGGCGATGCCGGTTACGCCGTCATCTGTGAAGACGCGAACGAGCGTCCGGCCGGTGGTGAGCAGGTTGACGGTGATATCGGTGATCTTCATTTCGGGTTCCAGGAAATCCTTCCCGCTCGGGGGAAATCGGGACCATCGCGCATGAATACGCCTGGCACGACGCTACTTGATGACAAACCAGTAAATAGCGCCCACGACGACGATGATCGGAAGAAGCGCCATGAGCAGCGCCATCACGATCGACTTGGCGATCATGATCGGAATGCCGATGACGATCTTCTTGATGATGCCGATCACTATCTTGAAGGGCAGGGCCAGAATTGCTCCCAAATCTGTTCTCCTTGGAATTGCCGATCTCCGGCGATAGGTCAATTTGAGTTGCCCGGACCTTACCAACGAACACGGGGCACTCGTCAACCTGCCGATGTGCGGATGCGATGCCGCGGCAGACTATCCCACGAACCGCGGCGTCCGTCGAGAGGTGAGACCGACGGATCGCGATCAACAATGGAATCGTCATCTTGATCCTCCCGGGGAAGAGGAATGATCTCCCGGCCCGCACTCCATCGCGATCGTCCGTTAGCGATTCCGATCGTGTGAAATCAACACCGGGGGCGACTGGCAACCCGTCCTAAGGCCGATGCCAAACGGCCCGTACGACCATCATGGGACACGATCGCACCGCGAATTACGGCCGTAGCGGAATGCAAGCCGGGAGATTCTTCGCGTGCGGGCCTCGGAATGCCTGAAAGAGGTAGCCGCGGCAGTCACAGGTAGAGACGACTGACTGTCTGCCTTCGGGTCGATGCCGATCAACCGTTATGCGCCACGGGGCCTAGAGCGATGAAATCGATTCGACCGTTATCTCGTCGCCAATGTGAATTCTCGTAAGGTCTTCGCCAATATGTAACGGGCCGGTATACGTCTCCCTGGTCTGACGTTCGATGTCGTCCACGTTGGCGTCCCCGAAAAACACGATATGAGAGTAGGCCGCCAAACCAGGTCTCGCCCGTTTGAAGATCTCACCGGCCTGTCCGGGTGAAGTATGGACGCTCATCACGTGATCGAAGCGTTCTGGATCCGGGAATGTTTCTCGATTACCTACCATCACCTCATGGATCAACAGATCCGCGTTGGTCGCTGCCTCAATCACGGCCTCAGAAGGCCGAGTGTCCCCGGAGATGACGACACACCTGCCGCCGTACTCGATTTTGAATCCGAACGCCGGAACTACCGGCCGGTGATCGACGTGGAAAGCGGTCACGCGCAACCCGGAACCTTCGTACACCACACCCGGCTCTATTTCCGATGACAGGTATTCGTTATGTGGAATTCCAAGTCCGGCAGCACGAATCCCCTCATCGATCTCAAAGGCCTGGTGGATATGACCCATCATCTGGGTGGTGCCGGCCGGACCCCAGACGCGGAGAGGCCCAACACGAGGATTGACGTTCTCATGCCAACCCGTGATGTAAAAGTCCGGGATTCCAACGACGTGGTCCGAATGCAGGTGCGTAAGAAACAGTTTGTTAACCAGGCCCGGAGTCAGACCGGCGCCGGCCATCCTGATCCCCGTGGCTCTACCGCAGTCGAACAACAGGTACTCGTCGCCGCAACGCACGAGAGTGCTGTTGCCGTAACGATTCGGTTCGTAGCCCGGGGATCCGGTCCCGAGGAGCGTGACCTCCATCGAACCATCCGGCATCGTGTCCTTCTTTCACCTCGTTGTTGATCACGAATGCAGTCGATTGAAACGCTGGATCTTGCGGCGTTCAGTCCGGTGACCAGCTACCACCCAGTAGCTCCACGAGCCGTTGCGCATCCGCCTCCGGCAGCGGCCCGCGCTCCAGCGCTGCGGCGTTTGATTCCAGGTGCTCTATGCTGGACGTGCCCGTCAAAACCGTGCTCATCGGATCCTGCGCCGCGCCAAACCGGTAAGCCGCCTCCGCCACCGATCCGACGTCCCCGTTCACGAGCCAGTCAAACGGCGCATCACCCGTCAGCGCGTCGGGCGCGATCGTTCCGTCGGCGCGCCACTCATCCAGTCGCTGCCGCATGGCGACCGGGTCGGTCAGCGTGGTCCGCACCACCGCCATATTGACGATCCCGATGTCGAGCTTCTTCGCCAGCGGCAACGCCTTCTTCGCCGCCTGCTGGTTCATGATCCCGTACTTCAGCATCACCACGTCCCACAGGTCAGGATCGCCCTCGAGCGCCTTCATAACGCCCTCGAATCTCGGCTCGCGCTTGATCGTTTGAGTAAAGCCGATGTGCCCGATCTTTCCCTGCTCCTTGAGCCGCGCCACCTCCGGGTAGAACCGATCCCGATGTATCTCGTACACGGGCACATCGATCATGTGGAACAGGAACACATCCACGTGGTCCGTCCGCATGCGCACCAGGCTGCGCTCCACCGATTCCGTAAGCCCGATGCCGCCCCGGGCCAGTCACGCGCCACCGTCCCATTTAGTCTCCAGGACATACGAATCCCGTGACTCCCCGGCCAGCGTCTCGCCCAGGTATGTCTCGGAGTCACCATAGCCGCCAGCCGTATCAAAGAAGTTAACCCCGAGATCGAGCGCCCGGCTGATGAACGCCTGTCGATCAGCTGCGGACATCCAGTTACCCACGCCAAACTTCCGCGCCCCACCGGTGCCATAGCCGAGCAACGAGACTTTGAGGCCAGTCCGGCCGAGTGTTCGGGATTCCAATATCTTCAGATCGTTCCGGCGTTGCTGAAACCTAATCGACAGAATCGTACGTCGCAGCACCTGCGCGTCCGTATGTAGAGTGATTAATCACGGCAGTCGGCTACAGCCAACATGTTGGATCACTGGGCCTAGTTGGCTACTCAATGGCTGGCGATTGGCCATTCCCCCATGCAATCTGCAGCAACCTGGAAAATTTCCGCAACCGATCCAGTTGTTCGGACGCTATCCCGTCGGGATCGAAGTGCATCACGTCGTTTCGCACACCCACGATTTCCGCCAACTGCTTCACGAAAGTCTTGCGATGTAGATCGGTGTCGAGTTTGTTCCAATTATTTGGCTTCTCTAACAGACGGGCACACTCGCCCAGCGTCAGATCTGCCGCTTGTTCCACCGTTCGATTGGTGTCATCAGGATTCTTGGCAGATTGAATTTCCTCAGTGGTGAAAGCTTCATCGATTCTCACGCGTAGATGGTTTTCGATCTCACCAAGCAACACGAAAGGCTCCGCCAGCTGTCGGAATTGGTCGTTGAAATCAGTGGACGTCAGGATCCCCGTGATCTTCTGCGCGTCTCCGCGAACTAGGATGGCACCCTGAGGACCTAACTCGGTTATAGCTTCGAGAATAGACGCGTCCGCGGCAAGCACGCGGACCTGCCCCATGCATTCTCTTGCGGTCGAGCACGGCAATCCCAAAGCGAGTTTTGTCGCTATCGTCTGCCAACTGATCAAACCTATTACAACGCGCTCATTCAACATCACCGGGAGCTGGGAGTAGTCATTCATCAGCATCTGAGTCACGTCTTCCCCCAATGGCGCGTCCGGCCCAACGTAGAGCGGCGGAGTATTCGCTGATGCAAGTCGGCTAATCCGCTGCGTTGGGTCAACCTGAGGCCGCTCCGTCGTGGTCCCGGCAATCTCCGGGGTGCCCTCAATTGGCGAGATTGGCGGTGATTCCGGATCGCTCGGTTGATCAGTAACCACCGAACTCACAAACCGAACGCGGGCATCAATATACGTTGCCTCAAAATCAGGCGTGGTACGGAGTTTATGTTTACGAAGCGCATTTCTGATCTCGCGTACGATCAGATATCCGCGCCGCTCCGCGTAGAACCACGAAAGGAGTTCTCGAACCGTTTCCTCGGGGGTCTCACCTTGTTCAACCTGTTCAGCGATTGCGGCCAAACGGCGTCCCAAACTCGACACCATCATCCAGATTCCTTTGGGCGACACACTTGCGGAGGGCAAGGCTCGCACCGGCGACTCAGATATCTAACTGTGCTTGTCACGGTATCACCGGAAGCGTAATCCTCGACGGACGCGCCGCGTCGTGGAACACCGTCTGACGAGCCGGTCGTAGCTCCGCGTCCTGCCAGTCGTCCGCGCCCGTGTTGTGATTGCGGTCGTGATTCGGGTAGTCGCTTGACGAGATATCTATCCGAATCCGGTGCCCGGCCTTGAACAGGTTGCTGGTCGGCAACAGTGTCAGGTCGAACTCGTACACCTCGCCCGGGGTCATCAGCTCTGCCGGTTCGTCCAGCCCGTTCCGGAATCGGGCGCGCTGGAAGCCGTAGCACAGGTTGATCGCCGCCCCATCCGGGTGGACGTCTACGAGCTTGACCGTGAAGTCGGTATCCGGCGCGTCCGACGCAGCGTGCATACGCAACACCGGGTAGCCGGTCACCTCGATAGCCTGCTCCAGCGGCGCGGTCTGGTAAACAAGGATGTCCCGGCGGTGGGCGTTCATCCGCTGGTCGAAAGGCCCGTCCTGTCCGTTCTCGAGATACAGGGTCATGACCGGGTCGCGCGGGTCGTACACATACGAGTCGGGGTTCTCCGCGCCGGGGCCTTCAAGGGACAGCACGCCATCACCCGCCGGGGTATTCGCCGAGCCGCCGGAGCGCAGAAAGAAGTCGGTATCCACGGCCCGCGCCAGGGGCCACTTCTCCTCGCGTCGCCATCGGTTCTCGCCCATCACGAAGATGTTGACCGGGTCGCCGTCCATCACGCCATTTTGTTCGCCCTTCAGCCAGTAGTCGAACCACGGCGTCGCCAGCTCCACCCAGTCGATCTCGGCATCGGGGCCATAGTCCATGTCCCCGATGACACGCGGCATCTCGTTGGCGTGCGTGTATGGGCCCACGAACAACCGCTGGTTGGCGCGCGCATGCTCGCTGGGCGCCTCATCGATCATGCCGTTATACATCTCGGTGGTAGCGATCATGCGGTCGTACCACCCGGTGCGGTGGTGGACGGGGAGATCGACCTTCGAGAAGTTTTGGCTGAATTTCCATCGGTCTTCATGGTGGTGACCGAGCCAGTCATGGAAACCCTTCCGCAATCCGCCTACCGCCTCCAGCGGCAACTCGCTCCACGGCAGGTACCACAGCCACTTCTCTCGATTCGCGATCCCGACGATGGCGTCGTAGGCTTCCACCGTGGTCGGACCCGCGGGCGTATCGAGCCACTTCTGCGTGTCCGGCGCTATCAGTCCCAGCAGCCACTGGAGCGCGCGCCCCGGCCGGAACACCCCGCCCATCTCCCAGTCGGTCGTCCTCGGCGTCATGCCCCCGGCGAACATTGTCACCAGGTGAGGCGGCATAAGCGGCGCGAGCATCCATTGCGTCCACGCCGGGTACGAGTAGCCGAAGGTCCCGACTTTTCCGTTCGACCACGGTTGTACCGCGGCCCACTCGATCGTGTCATAACCGTCTTCTCGATCGTCGTACAGCGCGCCGAACAGCGGCCGATACACGCCATCGGACTGCCAGCGACCGCGCTTGTCCTGCACCACGACCGCGTACCCGTTGGACGCCAGCCCGCGGTAACGATCGACATCACGTTCTCGCGACTTGTCGTACGGCGTCCGGCACACCAGCGTCGGAAAGCCGTCCCCGCCGTTCGCCGCGCCCATAGCGCCTATCGGCACAATCCGTTCTGGCAGATACACGTCTGCACGCAAGATTGTGCCGTCCCGCATGGGAGTGACTACGTTGTGTTCGACGGTGATATCGGTCTTGACCAGCGGCAATGGGCGGCCTTTCGTTTCGGGTGTTGCGGGATGGGCGCGGGAGACGGAGAGCCGGTAGGATATCGTGCCCCCGCACTGTCCCAGACAGGGCGGATCAACAGATTCCAACGATTCCGTGATTACGCTACCCGAGACAGGAAAGGCAGGCACCGCCTGTGGCCAAGCGCAACACCCGAGTTTCCATCGACGGCGAAGACTGGCATATCAACGGCGAAGTGACCTTCCGGGGAAGAGAGTTCCGCGGCTGGCGGGTAGAAGGCCTGCTGCTGAACAGCCGGATGGCCAGCGCTGTCTTCGACGACGAAAACCCGCTGACCGCTGACCTGTGGAAGTACCCGGACACCGGTGCCTGGGACGCAGACCGGAACACCAACGAACTGATCGCCATGTTGCCGACGTACAAGGCGCACGGCATAAACGCTCTGCCATTCAACCTCCAGAACAGCTCACCGCTCGGCTATTACCGGCGCGACCCGGAGCACCTTGAAGAGTTGCGAAAACGCATCCACGCCGACCATCCGGGAGCGAAGGACGAAGACATCTGGGCGGGACTGCTTCTTGAAGTGGAGTCGCAGCCCTGGGTCTCGGGAGCATTCAACGCCGATGGCTCCCTGAAACCGACTTTCCTGGAACGTACCGAGCGACTGATCGACGCCGCGGACGAGAACGGGATGGTCGTAATCCTCGGCTTGTTCTACCAGGGGCAGGATGAACGACTCACCGACACCAGGGCCGTAAAGGCGGCGGTGACCAACGCCTGCGCGTGGGTGTTGGAAAAGGGTTACGCGAACGTCATCATCGAGATCAACAACGAGGTCAACGTCCCGACATACGAGCACCCGATCCTCAAGGAAGACCGGATCCACGAGTTGATCGACCTTGCCAAAAGCGTGACCCGGGACGGCAACCGTCTGCTGGTCAGCACGAGCTGGACGCGCCGCAGCACCGCCTCGGAAGAAGCGGTCGCGTCTTCTGACTTCATCCTGCTGCACGGAAACGGCCTGGTGGACCCGAACGACGTTGCGAAGGTGGTCGACAACCACCGTGCCGTCTCCACCTACACGCCAAAACCGATCCTGTTCAACGAGGATGACCACTACAACTTCGACCAGCCGCTGAACAACTTCACGGCAGCGCTCTCACGCCACGCCGGATGGGGCTACTTCGATCCGGCGGAGGGCGCAGGCGGCACACCCTTCTACGGCGACTACGAAAACGGTTACCAGTGCCCGCCGATCAACTGGGGTATCAACACGGAGCGCAAGAAGGGCTTCTACGACTTCGTGAAGGAAGTGACAGGGGGGTAAACGAGCGTGGGACGGGGCTTGCTCCGCCCGTCACGCGGCGGGTGTAGGGGCGTATGGCAATACACCCGTGTCGTCAGCTGCCACGGCCTTGAACATCATCCAATCGGTTGTCCTCCTGAACCCGGTCCGGGAGGACGGCAATATCGAATTGTGAGACGTAACCGGCGCCACCTCAGAGTACCGTGGGCGTATTGCCATACGACCCTCCACCGACCCCTCACCCACCGTGATGTAGGAGCCACGACCATCCCAAACCCGACCAAGATAGGCGTGATCGGAGCGGGCTCAGCCCAGTTCTCGCTGGGTCTCGTTCGTGACCTGTCTCTCACGCCATCGCTTGCCGGGACCACGGTCGCCCTCATGGACATCGACGTGGAACGCGCCGAGATGGTCCACGCGCTCGCCGAGCGTTACGTGAAGGAGATCGGCGGGGAGCTGTATTTCGAGGTCGCCCGAACCCGGGAAGAGGCGATCGCCGAGGCGGATTTCGTCATCAACAGCGCATCGACGGGCGCGCACGGCGCACGCAGCTTCGCCCAGATCCATGACCTCCGGTTTTACGTTGATGTTGCGAAGGACATCGAACGGATATCGCCTGACGCGTGGCTGATCCAGATATCGAACCCGGTTTTCGAGGGCACCACCGCGCAGACACGGGAGACCGGGACAAAGGTCATCGGCCTGTGTCACGGCGCTCACCACGGGATAGCGGAACTGTCGCGCGGACTGGGCCTCGACGAGAGCGAGGTCGAGTGGGAAGCGCCGGGACTCAATCACGTCGTTTACCTGACGCATTTCCGATACAGGGGCGAGGACGCCTACCCGCTCCTTGATCGCTGGATCGAGAACGATTCCGAGGAGTACTGGCGCACCTACGAACCGGAATACAACGAGAACCAGTTATCCCGCGCTGCTATCGAACAGTACCGGATGGTGGGTTTGATGCCACTTGGCGACACGCCTCGCGCGGGCGGCTGGTGGTTCCACAGCGATGACGACACGAAACGACGCTGGTTCGGGCCGCTTGGAGGTTTTGACTCCGAGCTCGGTTGGAGCCGGTACATCGGCAAACTGGAGGCGCGACGGGAGGGTATGTTCGAGGTCGTAAACGACCCGTCGGCCAGCCTCACGACCGTGTTCCCGCCCGACAAGTCAGACGAACAGATGGTCCCGATCATCGATGCCCTGTCCGGCGGAAACTCCGGGCGCTACCAGATGAATATTCCGAATAACGGTCTCATAGATGGCATCGCCGCCGACGTGTCGGTCGAGGTCCCGGCTTACGTCAGCGGGCGCGGCGTGCAGGGCATGCGGATCGGCAAGCTGCCGGACAACCTGATGCTGCAGGTGTTGCTGCCGCGCGTCGTCCAGGCCGAGCGATCGCTGGGATTCGCCAGGCACCCCAACCGCGGCCTGATGCTTCAGATGATCCTCAACGATCGCGGCAACTTCAACAACAAGCCACTGCCAATGGTCGAGACCTATGACGACGCGGTGGCGCTGATGGACAGGTTCCTCGCGGAAGATCCGGAACTGGCGGACTTGCTAACGGACTGATCCGACCGGACGGTGGAGTCGCCGCACAACGCACACTTCGAGAACCTCAGGTTGGGTCGCAGCCAGGCGGCATTGTGTCCAATTGCTCCCTCTCTCCTCCGCGGAAGAGGGCCGGGAGCCTGCCCTTCCGCTAGTCGGAAGGGTGAGGGGGTGAGGCCGCAGGCCGAGAGTCGCCAGCCACCGGCCTAAGTACGCCGCACCGTCGCCATCGCCACCACCAGCAGCCCGGTCGCATAGGCAGCCAGAACCGCAATCTCCGACATCACATCGCCCAGCGCCTCGCCGCGCAACATGATCTCTCGCAATGCACGTACGGCGTGAGTGAGCGGCAGCACCTCCGCCGGCCCCTGGAAATAACCGGGAAGCTCTTCAACCGGCATCACGACCCCGGAAAGGAAGATCTGCGGGGCGAACAACATCGGGATGAACTGGACCACCTGGAACTCGTTCCGGGCGAAGGTCGATGCGAAGATCCCCAGGTTGACTCCGAATATGGTCAGCACCATCAACACGACGAACATCTGCCACAGGTCGCCCCGGTAGTTAACGTCAACGACGAACACCGTGAAGAGAAGGATGATCAGGGACTGGAGGGCGGCGAACACCAGGAACCCGAGGAGATACCCGACGAGGACGTCCCCCCGGCCGACCGGCGTGACGTATAACCGTTCCAGCGTCCCCTGGCTGCGCTCTCGCAAAAAACTGATTCCGGTCAGTACGAAGGTGAACAGCAGAGTGAAAACGCTGATCAATGCCGGCGCGACGCGGTCAAGCGTGTCCTGCTTCTCGGAGAAGCTGAACCCGACCAGCGCCATCACCAGCAGGGGCGCCAGGAATATCAACGCCAGCGAGCGCCGGTCCCGAACGATCTCGCGCATCACGCGAACGGCGATGGCAGTTGTGCGATCGAATGTCATGAGCTCGGCGCCCCGTCCAGGCTCCCTGACCGAACCAGGTGGAGGAAGGCGTCCTCGAGACTCGCAGACGCCACGCCGGTGGTCGACCGAAGCTCGTCCGGCGTGCCCTGCGCGATGAACCGACCATCGCGCAGAAAACCAAGCCGATCACAATGAGACGCATCGTCCATCGTGTGACTGGAGATCAGGATGGTGGTCCCCTCCCGGGTCATTCGACCGAAGTGCTTCCAGAAGGTCGCACGCAGCTCCGGGTCCAGCCCGACTGTCGGCTCGTCGAGGAGCAACACGGGCGGGGTGTGAACAAGTGCCACCGCCAGGCTGACGCGTTGCCGCATACCGCCGCTAAGGCTCGTGATCCGGTCGCGACCCCGGTCAGCAAGTTCAACCAGTTCCAGAACGGAGTCGACCGCCGCGGTCCGGGCCTGACGGTCCTTGACGCCACACATCCGAGCGAAAAATTCGACGTTCTCGCGCACGGTCAGCGACATGTAGAGCGCGTTGAGCTGCGGCATGTACCCGATGCGGTCTGAAAATCCCGGTCCCGGTGGGTTGCCGAGAACTCGTACATCGCCGGAATCGGGTTTGAGTAGTCCGGCAAGCAGCCGGACCAGCGTCGTCTTGCCCGAACCGTTCGCACCGAGCATCCCGAACGCCGTGCCGGGTTGGACCGAAAGAACAAGGTCGCGCAACACCGGGCGTCGCCCGAACGCGAACGATAGACCGCGCGCCTCGACCGCAGGCCGTTGCTCCGGTCCACGCATAGTCCCGCCACGGCCGCCATTGTCGTGTTCGGAAGCCATCCCTTGAAGCGTACCGCCGAACGACCATTGAACGCATGAGACAGGCGTGGGGAACGGCGTTCTCACCCATGCCTTCGCCACGCCCCGGGCATGATCGGGCTCGGCCAACGCGCTACAGTAACGACGCGCTCCACGGGCAAGCCCTCAAAGAAGGACATTTCACAATGAAGATCACAGACGTCGAGACGTTCGCGGTGGACGGCGGCCACGGGCCGTGGCTGTTTTGCGCAATTCGGACCGATGAGGGGATTACGGGCTGGGGCGAGTTCGGCGTCGGCGCATACGCGCGTTCCCTGCTCGGGCTGATCGAGGACATGAAGCACCTCGTGATCGGAGAAGACCCGGAAGCCGTTGAGAAGATCTATTTCGATCTGTACCGCGGGCTGCGCCATGCCTCGGGCGGGCTGGCGAGCATGGGCATCGCGGGAACCGAGCTGGCCTGCTGGGACATCAAGGGCAAGATGCACGGCGTCCCCGTACATAGGCTGGTGGGCGGGCCATTCAGGAGCAAGCAGCGCGTCTACTGGTCACACCTGGCGTCGATGCGCGCGGCGTGGCCGGAACTTGCACCTGATAGACCCATTCGTGACTGGGAGGCCGTCGGCCGTGCCGCTCAGGAGGCGGTTGAGCGCGGATATACAGCCTTCAAGACGAACATCCTGTGGCCCGGCGAACCATCACGAGCCATATGGCAGATGTCGCGTGAACTCGGCCACGATCAGCTCGCTGAACGGGACCTGATCAACCACGCCGTCAAGCAGATCTCGACAATGCGCGAGGCCGCGGGTCCGGACATCGGCATTCTCCTGGACATCAACTTCAATTTCAAAACCGAGGGAGCGATCCGGCTGGCCCGTGCGCTGGAACCGTACGACCTGTTCTGGCTGGAGATAGACAACGAGGACCCGGAAGCGCTGGCCCAACTGAAGGCTTCATCGACGACGCCGATCTGTTCAGGCGAGCAGATGCTGACGATGAGGGAGTACCAGCCCTACTTCGCTCTCCGCGCAATGGACACCGTGAAGGTGGACGTGCAGTGGCAGGGGTTCGGCCCGGCGAAGAAGGTCGCAGACCTGGCGGAGACCTACGAGTTGAACATCGCACCACACAACCCGGCCTCGCACCTGGCCAGTTTCCAGTCGGTTCACCTCACCGCGGCCGTCTCAAACGTACGAATTATGGAAAGCGACCCGGACGCAATGCCGTGGCGGGACGATCTGTTCACGGTGGTGCCGGAAGTCATCGACAGCTACATGACGGTGCCGACGGCGCCGGGCTGGGGCTCAGAGCCAATCGAGTCCGAACTCAAGAAGCACGCATGGGACGCGTGATGATCGGTCAAAATTACTTCTTTGCCCAGATGCGTGAGTCGATCACCGGTAACCCGAAATTACGTGCGTGAATCTGAGTCTTCCGGGATCGCCGTGCCCTGGTGGAATACTAGCTTCCATCCGGCGCTGGTTCGCTTCCATATGGAGCTGCGCTGTGCGAGCTCCCGACCCGATGTGTAGTTGACGTCGCTCCGGTAAGTGACCTGAGCGATGTCAGGATGCAGTAACCGACAGTTCAGGTCACGCAGCGGCAATACGGACTTGATCTCCTGGTGAGGGACAGCGAGCACGGCGGAACGGTCATAAATCCTGCCTGACCGGCCTATTTCCACGAATTCGTTGGACAGCAGTTCATTCATTCGTTCCGCGTCAAAACGAGTCTCCTCCCGCCAGAGACTTTCTTCCAATCGAACCAGTTCCGCCGTCTCGCTGGCGTCGAGTTCCATGCCGTTACGCATCCTCACTGGAGGCGGTAGTCACCGCATCATCTGCCCGCTGAACAGCGGATGCGTTGGTCCGAAAGCGTCTATGGCCGTTCCGGTCACGGCGGAACTATCGTCCGAGGCCAGGTAGAGCACGACATTCGCCATCTCTTCCGGTGTCATCAGCTGCCGGTCCGGCGTGACGCCGCCGATCATCCGCAGCATCTCCGTCTCGACACCGCCCGGGCAGACGCAATTGACCCGGATTCGGTGGGGGAAAGTCTCGGCGGCAAGCGTTTCGGTCAAATTGATCAACCCGGCCTTGGCAGCGCGATACGGCCCCCTGCCCTTCGCCCCGTGACGACCACCGATGCTGGAGATATTGACGATTGATCCCGAGCCCTGCTCGATCATCGTAGGCAGCACTGCGCGAGCGCACAGGAACGGCCCGGTCAGGTTGACATCGACCACCCGACGCCATGCGTCGGTCTTCATGTCTACCAGGTCAATATTCGGCAGGTTGGCGGCGGCGTTGTTGACCAGCACATCGATCCGGCCCCACTGCGAAATCGCCTCGCCCACCATCTGCTGAACGTTCGCCTCGTCCGACACATCGCAAACAACGCCGACCGCCTCGCCACCGGCAAGCACAATCTCGTGCGCAACATCAGCGATCTCGTCCGCAGTTCGCGCCGTCACGACGACCCGTGCGCCCTCTTGAGCGAACCCCTGGGCGATAGCCTTCCCGATACCGCGCCCACCACCGGTAACGATGGCGACACGATCCTGAAACCGGTTATTTGTCACGTTCTTGACCCCCGGATACCAGATCCCCTGCATGTTCCAATCCGCCCACCATCGCCACCGAATCCTGGAATCGTGGAAGTAATTCCCTGACGTGTTGAACCCGCGCTGGGTCCCCGGAAACCGCGTTTACAACCATCCCGTACGACCTCCACATGCAGCCCTGCTGGAATTCATTCCACAACTCGCCACTGGTGTAGCCGTCAATCCCGTTGCTGATCAACAACGCATGATGTTCGTCAACCAACTGTCTCGTCATAGACCGATCTTCTGACGCCATGCTCGTCATAAATAGAACTGCCAGGTCGTAAGCGGGAGACCCAGAATGGGAAAACGCCCAATCAAACAGAATCGGAGGTCGTGATGGGTTGTCCGGAAAGAACGCATTTTTGGCAGAACAGTCCATATGGATCAACGTCTGATGGGCAGGCGGTCGAGCGAGCAACAACGGCATCCATTCAGGCATCGTCCGGAAATATTCGACGAATCGTTCTTCCACGTGATCCCCGACTTCAGCAAAGAATCGACCGATCTGGTTCAAATTCCGGTCGAGGAGATTCCCGCATACTCTCTCAATCAGACTGCCAAAGGTCCGAACTCCGGTGCCCTTCGATAGCTCCTCGGAATCCCACCATCTGGCGTGCATACCGGCCAGGCTTGAACTCATTCGCCGCAAATCAGATAGCCCAAGCGGCACCGAGTCGGTTCCGACCTGCCCGTCGCTCAAAAATTCTTGGAGAACCACCAGGCGACGAGTGGCATCGTCAAATTTGGCGAAATATGTTTCCGGGATTGAGATCCCGGCCTCAGATCCAAACGAATTGTAGAAATGTGCTTCGGCTCGATAAAAATGGTCGTAGGCAGGTTCGGCAGTCGGATCACTGAGCTTTAACAGCAGGTTGATTTGGTGCGTTTGACCGTTCTCAGTCGTAACCTTCGCATTTAATTGAGAGACGTCGCTGGCAAGTGAGTCACTCCCGCCAATCGGCCGCAAACCTACAGAGGTCACCCTGCCGCGCGTCCATGTGTCCGAAGTACTGAGCACCTCATTCAACCACTCAACAGTCACGTCGCCCCGTGTTCGTGGGAGCTGAGCCATCGAACCTACCCACTAACCCGCGCCCACTTGCGCAGACTTACCAGCTCGCGCGGCGGGTCCAGCGTCCGCCCCACCTCCACGTAGCTGACCTCGGCGGCGTAGATATCACCCCTCGAATCCACGGCGACCGAGTGCAGCCAGTTGAACTGGTCCGGCCGTTCGCCCGGCAGGCTTGCGCCGATCTTCTGGATCACGTTGCCGTCGCGATCGTAAATCCCGATCTTGTGACCCAGGTTCGGCACGCCGTGTTGAACAGGCGGTGGACCCTGCTCGCAGATGTAGACGTTCGTGTCCTCGCCCTTCCCGGCAAAGGTCGCCACCGCCTTGTGCACATGCCACGCTTTCACGAACTCACCATCCACCGTGAACACCTGCACCCGGTGATTCTCCCGGTCGCACACGATCACATGGCCCTCACCAAACATCGCCACGTTGTGCGGCAGCGAGAACTGTCCAGGGTCGGTCCCCGACTGACCCCACGACAGCAGGTGATTCCCGTCCTTATCGAAACGGTGAACCCGTGAGTTTCCGTAACCGTCCGAGACAAAGATATCGCCGTTTGATGGATCAACCGCGACCGAAGTCGGCCGGTTAAACATCTCCCCAGACTCGCGTGGCTTCGGCACGCCGGTACCGATCGTCATCAGGGTGTTGCCCTTCTTGTCCGTCTTCGACATGCGGTTACCGGAGTCGTCCGTCAACCACAGGTTGTCCTCGTGATCGACCGTGATGGCATGGGCGCGCGTGAAACGGGTACCGATCCAGCGGGGAACCATGTTGCCGTACGGGTCCTCCATGAGGGTGACTCCCTCATAAGGCGTTTCATTGCCCCAGCTATCGACCATGTTGCCGTCGCTATCGAACACCAGCACAGGCATGTTGCCGCGGTTGAACACGTAAACGCGATCGTCTGAATCCACTGCGACCGAGGTCGCTTCTTTCATCCAGATGCCGTGCGGGATTTTCGCCCATCCCTCGACTGGCTCGTAAACGGTGTTGGGGGTGGCAGGTGCGGGCATGAGTGGAGTCTTTCGTCGTCAGGGGTTGCGAATGTGTGGAGGCCGCATAGTACCCGGTGTGTGAGGAAAGTGAGTGAGACGAGGAGTTGCGAGAATGAAATGTCCCTCTCTGCTGTCCGTCCCAGTGAGGATCACTGGCGGGGAGAAAAGAAGCATTGATCGATAGAGATTGAGGCTTGATCTCCCTCACCCTTCCGGCGAGCGGAAGGGCAGGCTCCCAACCCTCTCCCACCGGAAAAGGGGGCAAACGCCGGGGCAGTTCAGCTTTCGTGGTCATCCCGATCCTTCCGGACCCGGAAGGACGAGGGACCTTCACCATCACTACATCGGTCAAATACACACCGATTACGCGCGGACGTTGTTCTCCCTCACCCTTCCGGCGAGCGGAAGGCCAGGCTCCCGGCCCTCTCCCACCGGAAGAGGGAGTCGGGTTTTCTCTGCATCACCGCTCCGTCGTTACCCACAGTCGCTCGCCATCGCTCTCTACCGTCACATCCCCGTGCTCCTTCGTGACGAACACCGGCGCGTCCGGAACAACATCTGCATACCGCGCCAGCACATCCTCGTCAGGGTGACCGAACGGGTTCCACTTCCCGACCGGCACGACGATGACGGACGGGGCCACAGCTTCAAGGAAGGGACCGGATGAAGACGTATCGCTCCCGTGATGCGGCGCCTTCAGCAACTCGGCCGCCAACGGCGCCCCACGTTCTATCAGCAGCGACTCCACTGATCGCGGAATATCGCCCGTGAGCAGCATCCGGACATCGCCGTGCCGGAGCATCAGGACCGTGGAAGCGGCGTTCGTCGTCTCCAGTTCCGGAGCCCCGGCCCAGATCACCTCCAGCGTCACGTCGTGGCCCAGGTCGATCACCATGCCCCGCCGGGCGATCACCACCGGCGCGTCCCGCGCTTCCAACCTGTCCTTCCACTCCCCGAACACGTCTGTATCTGCATAGCCGGTCGTGTCCACCACCGCGCCCACCTCAAACCGGTCGATCACGTCAACCAGACCGCCTACGTGATCCGCATCGGAATGAGTCAGCAACACCACGTCCACGCGCTGATCCCAGAACGGCAGCGCGCCGCCCAGCGCCTGTACCGCCCCATCCACGTCGCGACCTCCATCTATCAATGCGCGGCGGCCGCCCGGCGATTCCACGAGAATCATGTCGCCGCGATCCGTCTCGAAGAACGTCACTTCCATCCGGTCGGCCGGAAGCTGGCTCACCGCTATCCAGGGCAGGATCGCGCTGGCGACAACTGGCGCCGCCAGCCAGGCTAAAACTCTGCGGCCCGGAAATAGCGGTGAATCGGTAATGGATTCAGCGATTCCAGCCATTACCCGTGGCGTTGGTTCAGCGATCCTGCGCAACGTGTCGCGCCCCAACCACGCAAACAGTGCGCCATACCAGCCTGCGATCAGCCACCCGTCCCAGCCATCGGTCGAAACCGTTCCCCCGGGCACGTTGGAGAAGCCGCGTGCGGTAAGGATGAGCCATTCAGCGCAAAGCCATGCGAGCCATCCGAGAGGCGCGGCCGCCAGCGAAGACAAAGGCTCGATCATCGCCACCGCGGCCGAAACGACGATCAGCATCGGAACCGCCGGCAACGCCAGCACGGTGGCGACCGCCCCGAGAATCGGGACCTCGCCAAAAGTCGAGCCGACGAGCGGCATCGTGGCGATCGTCGCAGCCAGCGAATAACCGAGCCCCCGGGAAATGAACGCCAGGGGAATGTGCGCCGGCCTCCCCTCCGGGGCCACGCGGCCGATGAGTGCGTCCAGGGGTCCGCGCAGCCGCGGCTCAAGCACTGCTATGCCGAGCACCGCCGCAAACGAGAGCTGGAACGAGAGTGTCCCGACAGCACGCGGATCAAACAGGGCCATCACCGCGCCGGCGAACGCGATCGCAGGAGCCACGCTGCGTTGCCGTCCAAGTGCGACCGCCACCAGGAACACGGTCGCCATCACCGCCGCCCGGGTTACCGACGGGGACATCCCGGCGATCAAGGCGTACCCCAGGATGGCGGCGAATGGCGCGAGCAGGTAAAGCTGCCGCCTCCTGCCGAATAGCTTCGCAGCGAACGCCAGCGCGAGACCGCCTACTATCGCCACATGCAGGCCAGAGATCGCCAGGAGATGGCTCAATCCGGCCGCCCGAAAATCACCCCTGAGTTCCGATGTCAACCCGGCGCGGTCGCCCGTGGTGACGGCGGTCGCCAGCCCCGAGGCAGCGCCCGGGACCGTCTTGAGAATAGAGGCCGAGGCTCCACCTCTCGCGTCGGCTATCGCACGCCGCACGGTGTTTCCAGATGCCGAGTCGAGCAACCGCACCGTACCGGAAGTGACGACGCCCGCGGCGCCGGGCGAGATGCCCGGGGGCATCTGAACGCCGGGGCCACGCGGCTGAAAAACACCCGTAACGCGATATGTATCGCCGTATCGGAAGCCTCGCGGCGAGTCTTCGGCTCCGAAAAGTCGGTCCGCCAGTACGTCGATTTTGATCGGCGAATCCAGGTCAACCCCCTCGCCGTCATCAACCACCCCTCGGACCGACAGCGGTAGACGCATGACGCCGCCGTATGGTCGCGGTTCCGTGTCCAGCACGGCCTCGAACTCGATCCGTCCTGCTTCCAGCCCGGGCGGCAGTTCACCCGGTGGGACGGGCGCACTCGTGATAGCAGACCGGGCGACGCCGAGTATCAGGGCCAGCGCCACCAGAACGGCGAGCGCCCGCCGGGCCGACACGCGCTCCCGGACCGCGATAAACACGATCGCAACCGCCCACAGGAACAGAGCGATGCCGGGTGGGTTCCAGCCACCGCCGGGCTCCACACCGAGCCAGACTCCGGTCACGAACGCCCCGGATTACCAGAGCAGCTTCATTCCTGCGTCACAAGGCCGCGAATGCCCGCCACCGTCTCGGGACCGATACCGGGCACATCACGAAGCGAGTCCAGGCTTGCGAACGGCCCGTTATTCCCGCGCCATTCGATGATCGCCTTGGCTCGCGATGGACCAATATTGGGGAGTGTTTCGAGTTCCAACTGGCCCGCAGTATTCAGGTCGATAAGGCCATTCGCGGTATCTGTGCCACCGCTGCCGACGTCCCCGGCGCCGAGCGCGTCGCCGCCACGCTCCGGCAATGGCAACATCGCCAATTGGATCCGATCCCCGTCGGCAACACGCGCCGCCAGATTCAACGCGTCGACATCGGCGCCCGGAAGCGGGCCGCCGGCGGCGGCGATGGCATCGCTTACGCGCGAATCCAGTTCCAGCGTGTACACACCCGGAGCAGCAACCGCACCTGCGACATGCGCCACGGGACGCGGGAGAGCGGTGGGGGTCGGCAGGGTTATCTCTACGGTGTTCGACGAAGGCCGGTCGAGAAACCAGTAAGTCGTGCCGGAAACGCCCGAGAGAAGCGCGAGCGCAAGGAATATCGAAGGAAGCCAGCGGGTCCAGCGACGATCTTGATCCCGGCCACCGTGATCCGGCCGGCCATCCTGATCCGTTCGCCGTGCGGCTTCGCCCGGAACCTGTTCTTCTGCCACACGCATCCACCCGTGTCGTCCGGCTACTCAACGCCATCCGAGTCAGATCTCCAATCCGGACAAACCGCCCGGCGTCGCCGAGGGTATCAGACAGGCGAGTCCAACGTGATCCCGGGAGGTTCCCGGGAATAACATCGACGTGAATCCGTTCACCTTGATCGCCGATCGCCGGCCAAAATTGCTGCGCTATCGGCCCGTTCATATAATGTCCGGTGGCCCGGACGAGTCTGACTATCACGATTCGCCGTCTGCCTGGTCGATTTATTCAGGGTTTTGACCCAACATTTCAGAAGGAGCTCATCCGTCATGTCGCCCGAACCTTACGCATTTCTCGGCGGGAAACAGGTCCCACTGGCCGAGGCGAAGGTAGGCGTAATGACGCATGCCCTGCACTACGGCACGGCAGTGTTCGAGGGCGTTCGGGGCAACTGGAACGAAGAGCACGGCATGATGTACGTGTTCCGGTTGCGGGAGCATTACGAACGACTGCTCCGAGGATCAAACATCCTCAGGATCGAACTCCCTTACACCGCCGACGACCTGATCCAGATCACGAGGGATCTTGTTGAGCGCAACGGCTACCGCCAGGACGTTTACATCCGGCCCCTGGCGTTCAAAAGCCAGGAGCTTGTCGCAAACCTGAAACTGCACGAGGTCGAGTCGGACTTCACCCTGATCGTCGTTCCCTTCGGCGCGTACATCGAGAACGATGGCGCAATCCGCTGCCAGACGTCATCCTGGCGGCGGCCGGACGACGCCATGATGCCGACCGGCGTGAAGCTGAGCGGCCTCTACACGACAAGCATCCTCGCCAAGACCGAGGCCGTCATGGCCGGTTACGACGAGGCGATCCTCTTAACCAATGACGGAAACGTGTCCGAGGGCACGGGCGAAAACCTGTTCATGGTGCGGGACGGCGTTCTGCACACGCCGAGCGAGACCGATAACTGCCTTCTCGGCATCACGCGAGATTGCGTCATCGAGCTCGCCCGGAATGAGTTCGGGCTGGAGGTCGTCGAGAGACGCATCCACCGGAGCGAACTCTACCTGGCGGACGAGGTGTTTCTCACCGGCACAGCCGCGCACCTGACGGCCGTCGGCGAGCTCGACAACCGGATGATCGGCAACGGCGAGATGGGTCCGGTGGCGCAGAAGCTCCAGGCCATTTATTTCGACATTGTGGCCGGAAACAACCCGGATTACATGCACTGGCTCGAAGCAGTAACGCCCGGAGGCGGTTAAGCGGCGCTCGGGGCTCCGAAACGGGCGGTTTTCACGAGTGGAATATGCCGTCCTCAACCGGCCTCGTGAGCCGGGGGAGGCCTGGCGAATGCGGGGCTCCGTGAGATACCTGTATCATCCGCCTCACCATGCCAAGCGAACGTGTGCAGAGGCGGATAGACCGGCTGCTCGATCAAGCCGACGAGGCTCTTGAACAGGGCGACTGGCAGGACGCGCGCGAACGTGCGGCGGCGGCCCTTCGGCTGGATCCGGGCAACGACGATGCCATCGCTTTTCAGGCTGCTGCGGAAGATGCCCTTGGCCTGACGAGTCCCGTGGAGATCATCGAACAAACGACCGATAGTGACGACCGGCCCGCGCGTGAAGCCGATCCCGGTTCCGACGACTCCCCAACATCCTTCGCCAACGACCGATACCAGGTCAGCAAATTCCTCGGCGAGGGCGGCAAAAAGCGCGTCTATCAGGCTCATGACACCCTGCTTGATCGAGAGGTCGCCTTCGCCCTCATAAAAACAGAGGGCTTCGACCAGGCCTCGAAAGAACGCATCTCCAGAGAAGCCCAGGCCATGGGACGGCTCGGCGTCCACCCCAACATCGTCGCCGTACTCGATCTGGGGCAGGAAGACGATGGCTCGCCTTACATGGTGACTGAGCTGATGGGCGGCGGCGACGTGGAAGCGCTGCTTGAAACAACCACCCTCGAACCCCCTCCTGAATCAGGAGGGGGCCAGGAAAAGCCCTCTCCCCGGGAGGGAGAGGGTCTGGGTGTGGGTCGAAACGGCCTTCCCCTGGAACGCACCATCGAGATCGGGAAGGCCGTCTGCGAGGGGCTGGAGTTCGCACATGCTCGCGGCATCGTCCATCGAGACCTGAAGCCCGGGAACGTATGGCTGACCGAGGTTCCTTCGACGGGCTCAGGACAGGCTCAAATCGCCAAGATCGGCGACTTCGGGCTGGCCGTGATGACCGACCGCTCGCGCCTCACCCGCGAGGGGATGATGGTGGGTACGGTGTCGTACATGCCCCCCGAGCAGGCCACCGGCGGAGAAATCACGCCCAAGGCTGACCTGTACTCACTCGGGGCGATGCTCTACGAGATGGTGACCGGCAGGCCGCCGTTCCTTGGCGACGATGAGATCGCAATCATCGGCCAGCACATCAACACGCCGCCTGTCGCTCCCGCCTGGCACAACGGCGACTGCCCGCGTCCGCTGGAAGCGTTGATCATGCGTATGCTTGCCAAAGATCCGTCCGAGAGGCCGGACAGCGCGCGGGACGTGCTCAACGCGCTCGACACCATCGACCTGACAGCACGTGGCGAGACAATTGAACGTGACGCCAACTCGCTGGAGTCGCTCGCAGGCGGAGTATTCGTCGGCCGACAGGCAGAGATGGATCAGTTAAAGGCCGCGTTGGAGGATGTACTTGGCGGCAGGGGCCGTCTGGTCACACTGGTCGGCGAACCGGGTATCGGGAAAACCAGAACGTCCGAGGAACTGGCGACGTACGCCGGGCTTAGAGGCGCTCAGGTTCTGTGGGGACGCTGTTACGAGGGCGGAGGCGCACCGCCGTACTGGCCGTGGGTCCAGGCAATACGCACTTACGTGAGAGAAATCGACCCGGACGAACTTCGCCGCCAGATGGGGTCGAGCGCATCGGTCGTCGCGGAGATCGTCACCGATGTGAAGGACCGTCTGCCCGGACTCCAACCTCCTCCACAGATCGACGACCCGGACTCAGCCCGGTTCCGGCTATTCGACTCGATCACGAGCTTCCTCAAAACCGCCAGCCAGTCCCAGCCTTTGGTTATCGTTCTCGACGACCTTCACTGGTCGGACCAGCCGTCGCTGACGTTCCTGGAGTTCATCGCCCGGGAGTTGAACCAGTCCCGTGTGTTGCTGCTCTGTACATACCGGGATATGGAGCTGAACCGGAGGCACCAACTCACAGTGACGCTCGGCGATCTGGCAAGGGATCGGCTTTACGAGCGTGTCTTACTCCGAGGTCTCACGGAGGTTGACATCGCCCGGTTCGTTGAGATCGCGGCGGGATTCGCTGCGCCCGCTGAGTTGTCGGCCACCGTTCAGCGCCACACTGAAGGCAACCCGCTCTTCGTGACCGAGGTGATCCGTGATCTTGTCCAGTCCGGCGAGTTGACGGAGGAGAAGGTGTCTGGGCGCTCGACGTGGTCGGTTCGGATACCCGAAGGTGTCAAAGAGGTGATCGGCCGCCGCCTGGACCGATTGTCAGATCGGGCCAATGAGATATTCACCACCGCCGCGGTTGTGGGTCGCGACTTCAGGCTGGAAGCGCTGAGAGAACTCGCCGACGACACGACGGAAGGACAGTTACTGGATGTCCTGGACGAAGCTCTCGATTCAAAGCTGATCGAAGAGCTGCCTGACGAGATCGGCCACTACCAGTTCACGCACGCGCTGGTCCAGGAAACGCTTACTGGCGAGCTGTCCTCCGCGCGGAAGGTCCGCCTCCACGCCCGTATCGCTGAAACGCTGGAGCGATTGTACGCAGATACAGCGGATGAGCATGCCGCGGAACTCGTACCGCATTTCGTAGAGGCCGAGTTGATTCTGGGCAGTGAGCGCTCTGTCCATTTCTCGATCCTGGCGGGTGAGGCGGCGTTGGACGCCACCGCAGCGCAAGTCGCGTTGACCCATTTTGAGGTTGCGTTGAACAGCTCGTCCAATGGTGCTGCCGACGCGTGGATGGGACGAATCCTGTGGGGCCATGCGCGCGCGCAAGGTGCCGTGCTCGGCAGTGATCAAATGCAGGTCGCATTCGACACTCTGGTCAAGGCATATGACCTTTACGCCGCCGATGGCGATTATGCGACTGCTTGTGAGATCGCAGGCCACCCCCTCGGTTTACAAAGGGGCGTTCGGGGTTGGGTCAACCTGGCAGAACAGGCCCTCAAATTGGTCGAGCCGGACAGCGCCGCCGCCGGAAGGATCTTGGTTCGCCAGGCTGTGGACTACTGGTATGCCCAGGGGAATGCAGAACAAGCCGACGCATGCGTGCAGAGGGCGTTGGCCATTTCCACGGCCCACAGCGATACAGGGCTTGAACTGGAAGCGGTCGCGGCACTGGCCATCGTCGCCGGGCTGACGACCGAGGACGAAGCGTTACGCGGTCTTCATGCGGCGAGGCGCGCACTTGAGTTGGCAGCGTCCAATCGGGATCCAATGACGGAAGTTCGGGCTGGTATTCAAGCCACGGCCCGAAGTAGTCTACTTGGACGGGTCCCCGAAGCCGTAGTCCACGGCGTTGAGGCCGCGGAAGTCGCAAACCGTACCGGAAGCGCCAGCAGCATTGCGGCCGTCAATCTGTTCCTCGCCAGAGCACTTATCGCCTCCGGGGATTGGGAGGAGGCTGAATCCGCTATTGCTCGCGTTGATGTGTCAGTGGAGGGCGATCAGTCACTGAGTGCAGCCTCTCTCCGTACTCTCGCCGGTTACGAACAAGGGCTGCTTTCGGATCTTGACGATCTTATCGAGCAGGCCAGCGCGCTGAACGATACTGAATTACTGGAAACGTCGTGGCCCGGACTGTCTGCCGCCGTCGCAGAGCGGATCTTGCCGGATCCCGGGACCCGACAATTTCTCCAAGAAAGAATCCAACTGTTTCGCGACAAACGGGACGTTGAGCAATACGGGGGGTTCAACACTTTGGTGGCTCGCGTCGCGATCGGTATGGACGCCGCCACGCGCCGCGACGTTGACAGTGCCAGGGAGGCTTACAACGACCTCAATTCCGCCAGTCATTTGATGCCTTTCGTCACCGTGGATCGCGTTCTTGGCTTGCTTGCTCAGGTGATTGCGGACGTGGAGTCAGCGGTTGGGCATTTCGAAGACGCCCTGGCGTTCTGTCGGGATGGTGGGTGCCGTCCCGAACTCGCGTGGACCTGCTCCGACTACGCCGAGATGCTCATCGACCGGGCAGCGGCTGACCCTTCAAGTGCCTCAGGGATCGCGGATCACGAAAGGGCCATCGAACTACAGGACGAGGCGCTGACCATCACCCGCGAGCTGGGGATGCGGCCACTCACCGAGCGCATCCTAGCGCGACGGGAGATTTTGAGGGCGTAGGAGACTTCGCGATGCCCGATTGGATCGACGACAGCGGTTTCTGGGAAAGCGTCGCTCTATTTTTTTTCACCGAAGCCGCTAGCGAGGTCGCGGTTCAAGAAGTGGAAAGTGTGGTTCAACTGCTCAATCTGTCGCCGGGTGCGCGAATCCTGGACGTAGGGTGTGGCAATGGCCGACACACGCTCGAATTAGCCCGGCGTGGGTTCCCCGTTACAGGGCTGGATAATTCGAGGTCCTTCCTCGATATTGCAGTGAATGCGGCGGCGAATTTGAACCTTGACGCCGAGTTCGTCGAAGGCGACCAGAGGCGCTTCACACGGCCTTCGGAATATGATGCGGCCATCAGCATCTCGTCATCATGGGGGTGGTTCCCGTCCTCGGACGACAATCTGAGGGTCTTCCAGAACGTTTTCTCGTCGTTGAAGCCTGGCGGAAAGTTGCTGATCCAGATCATCGGCAAGGAAAATCTCTCGGCCCGCTTCCAGGAGCGTACCTGGCTAGAGTCAGATGATGGCAGTCTCTTGCTGCAGGAGCGGCGCGTTCGTGACGGTTGGGGCTGGCTGGACAGCAGATGGCTGGTCGTACGGCAAGGTGAGGTCGCTGAGTTTTCGGTCTCCCACCCGGTGTATTCAGGCTCGGAAGTGGAGGCGTTGCTCCGAAAGGCTGGATTTGACACAGTCAGCCTGTACGGCGACTTCGACGGCAGGCCTTATGATGAAGAGGCCCGACTACTGATAGCGGTGGCCACAACCGCCGCAGATCCGGATTGAGCGGCCGCTGACCGAGCGCATCCTGGCGCGGCGGGAGATTCTTAGGGCGTAGGCGCCTGGTTCGCGGGACGTTTAGTCGGGGGGGGTGAGGGTTGCGGACTAGCGGGTTACAGGTCCTCAATCCAGTCGACGAATCGTTCCCAAATTCCCGGTTTGTACTCTGCACGATTTAGTCGCGGCTTGGGTGGAGCGTTCGTCTGAGTGCCGCGGATGTTGCTAAGGAAATCCTTATTGCTCAACAGCGATTGAGTGAAGTCTTCGCCCGATAGGTTGAACTGGGGCGAGGCACGTCTGCCGGTCGCTGGTTTGCCAAGTAAGTATTTCGGATAGACGATGTCTGAATATGGCCTGAGGTTTGTTCTATCGATGATCGATTCGGTTCCTGGTTTGCTGGGCGCGGAGAGGCTACGTAACCGAGAACCGGGTCGCCTCGAAGCGAATTCGCGCACGGGTTCGGCCTCGGGATTTTTGTCGAGAATTCTTCGCCAGTCGATTGCCTGAACGGGAGTTATGCCCGTTTGGCGCTTGGGCACGCTGAAAAATTTTCGGGTTGATCCAAAGTTGGGATCAAAGAGCAAACTTCGCGGTGGCTTGACGATTGATTTTGTTGGGATTTCAAACCTCGGGGGCAATTCCAGCTGGGTTGGAGCGGGCGTCGTGAGCTGGGGGTCCTCGAGGACGGTCATGCCGGAATCCGTGGTGCGGACGGTGTAGTTGGCCACCTGATACTCAATGAAAGAACGGCTGAACACTGAGATTCCGTATTTGAGCAAATCAGCGAGCGGGGCTGCGGCTGCGCCCAGAGGACCCAACCTAGTCAGGATCACTCTGCCGAAGTTGGGTACGAGGGCGGTGACGATTCCCTTAAAAGACCCGTTTTCGAGTTTCTGTCTTATGTCTCCGGTCACGTTTTGCCAGAGGATGCTTGGGTAATTCGGTCGTTGCATGATTGGACCGCCTCCTGCCGCTCTTCCGCCTTCAATATCTCCCACTGCGCCAGCACGCGCTCTTAAGGCATCGTGCGAGACATGATAGGTCAAACACTCCAATCCGGGCAGCGGATGCCCGGAGAATGGATGCGCGACTCCAGCCGAGTGCTGTTCGCGCCAGCCTCAGGCGAACCATCAGCGACGCGACCACTCGGATGACGCGCTACGCTCAGGTAATCTATGGAGCGTTATAGTTAGCCCACCATGGCACGCACTACGCGACTCAACGACTGACTCATAGAACGCATTGCTGCACACGTCCGGCATGGCAGTTATCTGTCCACGGCAGCGCAGCGTTGCGGCGTGTCTCCCTCCACCGCTTCTGACTGGCTTCGCATGGGCCAGCGTACACACCCGGAGCGGGCGCAAACGGACCTCACGCGGCGTTTCGCAGAGGCGGTCCTGGAGGCGGAAGCCGAGCACGAGACGGACGCAGTCGAGTACCTGTCAACGCACCCGGACTGGCGTGCTCGTATGGCTGTCTTGCAGCGCCGGGAGATATTGAGGGTGTCGGGTCGGGCCGCCAACCCGATCCAGCCCGCCTGTCTTCACGACCAGCATCCCGGGGTGGCTGGAGTTCGGCGGCAGCCGGACGACGCGATACCGTGGCCGACCGGAGCGAAATACTATGTTCCCTAGGCGCCGCGCGACCAGAAACGCCACCAGCGGCGATCCGAATCGAACGCGCCGCGTTCAAACGCGCGGCTGAGATCGTGGTTCGGCTCCCGGCCCGCCAGCAGCATGCGGGGGTTTTCTTCGAACAGTTCGAACGCTTTCTGTTCGTTCGTTAGTTCCACGACCCTGTTAAAGGCGTGCGACAACTCCGGCGTCCTGGCATCTACGGGACGATGGGTATCGGAGGCGATGAAATGAGCGCTCCCGTTGCGTATGAGCTGCTCGGCGATCCGTTGCGCCGGGCGGCCGAAATCCCCCAGGAGACTGCCCGCCGTCAACTGGACCAGCATCCCGTCCTCCACCATGCGCCGGACTTTCTTGGCGTCACGCTGGAGTACGGCGTTGCGCTCCGGGTGGGCAATAACCGGCACCAGGCGAAGATCCTGCAGCCGGGTCAGCACATCATCGACGTAGTCCGGGTAGGACGAGAACGGCGGCTCGGAAAGGATGAAGCGCGTGTCCGATATCGGCAGCGCCCGTCCGTCCTCCACCCAGTCCGGCAGTCCGGGCTCGATGTGGTTCTCCATCCCGATCACGATCCGAACCACGGGACGATGGGGCTCTTCTTCCGCCCTCAAGCGTCCGTTCAGCTCGCTGACCAGGTTGCGCACGTGTTGGACGGAAGACCCGAGCATCACGTCACGCTGGTGAGGTGTCGCCACCATTATCTCGGTGCCATCGACAGCAGCCCGGCGAGCGATATCGAGCGCGGCGGACATCTCGCGCGGGCCGTCGTCGATCCCCGGCAAGAGATGCGTGTGGATGTCCACCCGGCCCACAGGGCGCTCCAATCTGGTCGATCTGACCCGGTTTTCCGACGATTAACGCCGCGCCGTGGCAGCGTCGGCTGACCGACGCCTGCATATCGCGGATTGTGGGTCGCCGTCGTAGGTCCGTCAACGCCGTACGCGGATCAATTGAAGGCGATAACCACCGGAACGCGCATGCTGGACCCGGGATGAGCGCCCGGGTTCCGCTGCCAGCCGGGATCGCTCAGGCCCGGGCGATCAACTGCCTGAACGTCTCCCCGTGCTCGAAACCGTTCGGCTCTGCGGCCCTTCGGGAACGCTCCCGTAACCGTTCGCCAAATCGCGGCCTGTCGGCGGATTCGTTGGCAAGCCCGAGCACCTGGGAAGCATGCTTCGACAGCGCCTCGATCTGCGTCTCCACGTGTTCACTGGTCACCTGCACAATTACGTCCGGGTGGTCTGCCCCCCAGAACAACAACCGCCGAACCTTGTGCGGCGTGAGGCCCTCTTCGATCTGTTCCGGGTAGTGCAGGTGGTCGCGTGCATACGGGTATATGGCGTCCGATGTGACGGTCCCGGCCATCCGGTGATCGCGATGCTGGAACCCGTTAAAGCGATGAGGATCGTGGCAAAACACCGTGTGCGGGCGATAGGTACGGATCGCACGCACGATTTCGCCACGGAAGGCGCGATCATCCTCCAGGCCGCCGTCCGGATGGCCGAGCATGATGACATCCTTGACCCCCAGTACACGTGCCGCTTCCGATTGTTCCTCCTTGCGAACCGGGACGATGCGATCGCTCGTCATGTCGTCGTCATTTGAGCCGCCACTCCCGTCGGAGCAGACGACGTACACCACCTCACATCCTTGCTCGATCCACCTGGCAACGGTGGCGCCGGTCCCGATCTCGGCGTCGTCCGGGTGAGCGCAGACCACCATCGCCCGATCCGGAACGTCATCGATCACGTTGAATGGATCGGTACGCCCCGGCTGATAAAACTCTGATGCTCTTGATGCCCTTGGGGTCAACTGGATGAAACTTCCTTGCTCAAAAATACGGTCCCGAAAAACGTGCCGTGCCCTGTTCGACACGGCGCATCAGTTTCCTGCCCATAGATGATAGCGGTCGCCGGGAACCGTCCCTTAGACTTGAACGCCTGAGATCCAGAATTCAACGTGGAATCGCGCACCGCTCCAGATCCGATGGATCGGGCGATAGGATCACGCCAATCCCATGGTCGAAATGCTTGCCAGACAAGACCCCGAAATCGCCGCCGCGATCGCCAGCGATGTGCGACGCCAGACGGACGAGCTCAACCTGATCGCATCGGAGAACTACGCCAGCAGCGCGGTGCTGGAGGCGACGGGCTCGGTTCTGACGAACAAGTACGCCGAGGGCTACCCGGGACGCCGCTATTACGCCGGGTGTGAGAACGCGGACGCCGTGGAGACGCTGGCTATAGACCGGGTCAAGGAACTGTTCGCAGTCGAGGCTGCGAACGTGCAGCCCCACAGCGGCTCCCAGGCCAACATGGCCGCCTACTTCGCAACGCTGACGCCGGGGGACCGGATACTGGGAATGCAGCTCGACCAGGGCGGACACCTGACCCACGGCTCGCCGGTCAACTTCTCCGGAAAGCTATATGAATTCGCTTCCTACGGCGTCCTGCGAGAGGAAGAAACGATCGATTACGACGCCGTGGCGACGACCGCCCGGGAGTTCAAACCGGCTCTGATAGTGACCGGGGCCACGGCCTACCCGAGGCTGATAGATTTCGCCCGTTTCCGGGAGATCGCTGACGAGGTTGGCGCGCTGTTGATGGTCGATATGGCGCACATCGCGGGACTCATCGCCGGCGGCGCTCACCCTTCTCCGGTGCCCTACGCAGACGTCATCACGAGCACCACGCACAAGACACTGAGGGGACCGCGCGGGGCGATGATCCTGTCACGCAGGCCACTGGCCCGGAAGGTGAATTCCGCCGTGTTTCCGAACATGCAGGGCGGCCCCATGATTCACGCCATCGCAGCCAAGGCCGTGGCGTTCGGCGAGGCGGCGACTCCGGAGTTCAGGTCTTACGCGGCGGCCGTGGTCAGCAACGCAAAGGCACTCGCCGGGGCACTCACGACCGGCGGCCTGCGCATCGTGTCCGGGGGTACGGACAATCACCTCATGCTGGTCGATGTGTCCACCCGGGATCTGACCGGCCAGGAGGCTGAGGACGCTCTTCGGGCGGCGGGAATCGTAGCCAACAAGAACGCCATCCCATTCGATCCCCTCCCGCCACGCGTCACCAGCGGCGTACGTCTCGGGACACCCGCGCTGACAAGCCGCGGCATGGGCGCCGGAGACATGGATACGGTGGCCGGGTTCATCCTGGAGGCGATCGACTCGACCGGAAACGACAGCGCCCTGGCCTCGATCCGCGGTCGCGTACAGCGATTCGCCTGCGATTTTCACGTCCCCGGCGTTGACTGATCCCGATCGTCATTCAATCCGGTCCAGTTGGTACGCCATTCCGCCCTTGGGATCGGTCCGCATCGTGATACACTTCTTCGGTTCAGAACGAATGCATTCCAGAGGTCACTATTTACGTTGCGCTACTACGAATTGATGTGGATTCTCGCGGCTGACGCCGACGAAGAAGGAATCGAACAGTCCATCGAGGCTGTTGACGAACGGATCGAGAACCACGGCGGTGAGCGGCTCAGGTCCGCTGCATGGGGCCGACGCTCGCTCGCGTACCCGATCAACCACCACGCCGAGGGGATATACAACGTCGTCCAGTTCAGCATGGAGCCGGACGAGTCCGTGATATTTGAAAAAGAGATCCTCGCCGACCAGGCCATCATCAGGCACCTCCAACTTCGCATCGAGGAGTCGGAGCTACTCCCGGCGGCGCCGGTAACCCCTCCAACCCCTCCAGCGATGGATGAAGAGGCCGGATCTCCAGAAACGGTCGATTCATCGGAATCCGATGAGTCAGTTGATTCCGACGAACCGGACGACGAGACGGTTGAGGAAGAAAAACCGGCCGGGTCAGAAGAAACTGAAGAAGAAGCAGTGGAAACCGAGGCTCCGGGGGCCTAGCGATGAGTCTGAACAAGGTCACCATGATCGGCAACGTCGGGACCGATCCGGAAATGCGTTACACGCCTTCCGGCAGTGCGGTAACCGACTTCCGTCTCGCCGTGAGTCGTCGCTATTCAACGCGCGACGGCAACCAGCAAGAAGAGACGGAATGGTTCACGGTCACTGCATGGGAACGCCTTGCAGACACAGTCAACCAGTACGTAACCAAGGGCATGAAGGTCTACGTGGAGGGCCGACTGAAAAGCCGCAGTTACCAGGGTAACGACGGCCAGATGCGGTTCTCGAACGAGATCAACGCCCAGACCGTGTTGTTCCTTGACAGGGGCGGCACGGCACAGTGGAACGAAAATCAGGGCGGCGAAGCCGCCAACGCTCCACGGCAAGAAGCGCCTTCGGATCCCTCGGGGCCGGAGTCGCCGAGCGACGTAGAGGAGCTGCCCTGGTAGCAATGCCAGGATCTTCTACGAACGTTTTGACCGAAGCTTGCGCCGCACATCCCGGACCGGGTCCGGCGGCAATTTAAGGAAACATCTCAGCTATGTCCACCGAATTCTCATCCCCCGCGCCCAGGCCCGACTCCGGCCGTTTCGACAACCCCCGCCCCGGCGGCCCGCCCCAGGGTGGACCCCGTAGCGGCGGCGGTGGTGGCGGTGGCCGTCGCTTCGGCGGTGGCGGCGGTGGCGGCGGCGGGCGACCCGGTGGCGGTGGCCGGCGCTTTGGCCGCCGACGCGTCTGCATGTTCTGCGTCGACAAAATGCACCGTGTTGACTACAAGAACCTGGAGCTACTCAGACGCTACCTGGCGGACTCGGCAAAGATCGAGGCATCCCGTAAGTCCGGCACCTGCATGAAACATCAGCGCGTCCTCCGGCGCGCCCTCCTCAGGGCACGTCACCTGGCATTGCTTCCGATGGCCGATAACCATCTGAAAATGACCGGCCCGATCGCGGCCAGACAGGAAGCGCCTCCCGCCCCGGTCCCCGCAGATTCCGAAGACGCCGATTCAGCGGAGGGCGCAGAGGAAGTCGCCGCCAGCACGGACACAGACGCCGACGACGGTGCCGAGGTCGCAACGGAAGTTACTGCCGACACCTCGACCGAAGCGGCCGCTGCGGAAGAAGAGTCCGACGATGAACCGGAAGCCTCTGCTGACGATGAATCTTCTGACGACGATTCTGCCGAAGAGGAAGAGTCCGCCGCAGAACCGGAAGCCTCTGCTGACGATGATTCCGCAGAGGAGGAAGAGTCCGACGAAGAGCCGGAAACCACTGCTGACGACGATTCCGCCGAAGAGGAAGAGTCCGCCGCAGAACCGGAAGCCTCTGCTGACGACGATTCCGCCGAAGAGGAGGAGTCCGACGAAGAGCCGGAAACCTCTGCTGACGATGAATCTTCTGACGACGATTCCGTCGAAGAAGAAGAGTCCGACGAAGAGCCAGAAACCTCTGCTGACGATGATTCCGTCGAAGAGGAGGAATCTGACGACGAACCGGAAACCTCCGACGATGAATCCGAATCTGACGGCTCGGACGTTGAACAGGCGGACGACGAAAAGACGAACTGAGATATCAGGACGCGCTCGTCGGGGATCACCCGGCGCGCGCCTGGTGACGGCACAGTCCCCCGCAAGATGTTTGCAGCGGAGGCGCAGATTTCATGCCTAACGACGGAATCGCCGACCCGGAACTTAATGCCCTGAACGCCGCCGGCTCATCCGAATCCCGGCCCGCGGGACGCCAGCTTAGCCGCCGCGAACTGGTCGCGCAAAAACAGGCTCAGGGTCGACGCAACCGCCCTTACATAATCGGCGGATTTCTCATTTTCCTCGCCATACTGTCCGTGCCGATTTACGGGTACGTGCGCGAGTTTGTGCTCCCTCCGCGCCAGATCGCCGTGCAGGTCAACGACGTCGTATACACACGAGGCGATGTTGTGGATTTCGTTCGGTTTCACCAGCGGCTAGCACTCGAAGCCGGCGATGAATTCCAGATAACAGACCAGCTCCTGACGGCGCTTGAGACGATTTCAGAAAACGAGATCGCTTATCAGAAAGCCCCGCTTCTGGGCATCACAGTGACCGAAGAAGAGGTCCAGGGAGCCATCCGAGAAACGATCGGTTTTCCCGGGCTCACAACCTCGATGGCCGCCGAGTCGGGGGTCAAATCGGATATCGCAGAAGCGTTCCGTCAACTTCTTAACCGAATACAGCTCAGCGAAGAGACCTACACCGAAATTATCCGAAGAGGCCTTTTCCGCGAAAAGGCGCGCCTGACCTTGCAGGGAGAAGTGCCGCTCTTCCAGGCGCAGGTGCACGTGTACGCCCTCGAGTTCAAACGCGACACGGACCCGGATGTGGAGCGCGCTCGACGGCGGCTCGCCACCGGCGACTCCATCGAGCAGGTCGCACTGGACCTGTCACAGGAACTGGCCGTACCCAGAACGCGCGGCGATCTCGGGTGGATGCCGGAGTTCGTACTCGATGACGGGGACATTGAGACGTTGATATTTGGCGTGGATGAATTCGGGGTGAGGAATCTCAAGCCAGAAACACTGAGTGACGCGCAGTGGGACGGTGAAGCCGCCGTATACCGCTACTACTACATCGACGAAGTATCCGATGTTCGTGAATTGGACCCGGAAGACCTGGATACCCTTACCGATCATGCTCTTGCTGTGTGGCTGGAAGACCAGCGCGTCGCGCTTGACGAATACCGGCTGCGCTTCAACACCGATATTTTCAATTGGATTGGCGCACAGGTCGTAAATTCGGGCATCGAAGTCGAGGGCACAGCCACACCCATTCCCGGATCGCAGCCCATCGATGTGGGCGATCTGCTTTCCGGAACCAACTGACAACCATGAACGCCACATACGAACGAACAAACGAAGCGCCCGTCGGGGTCGGACTCCTCGGTCTGGGCGTTGTCGGGTCTGCGGTAGCGGCCTCGCTGCTCTCGGCTGATGGTCAGCGCAGCGGACTCCGTCTTTGCGCCGCGCTGGTGCGGGATCCGTCGCGTCCGCGTGCCGTGGAACTGCCGTCCGGAACGATGACGACCGACCCGGATTCCCTGCTCGCCTCGCCAGATGTCGACATCGTTGTGGAACTCATGGGCGGCGAAGAGCCGGCGCTCGAGTACATCACACGCGCCCTGTCCGCCGGCAAACACGTCGTCACCGCAAACAAAGAAGTCATCTCCAAACACGGAGAGCGACTCCGCAACCTGGCCTCCGAGAACGGCGTGTCCCTCCAGTACGAGGCCAGCGTCGGCGGTGGCATCCCGATCATCAACCCGCTCCTCGACGACCTGATCGCCAACCAGATCCTCGGCTTGAGGGCGATCATTAACGGAACGACCAACTACATCCTGACGCAGATGGCGGCGGGAGGCGCTTCGTTTGAAGACGCCCTGGCAGACGCGCAACGCCTTGGATATGCCGAGGCGGACCCCACGGCTGACGTGGACGGCTTCGACGCCGTGTACAAAATCGCGATCCTCGCCCGGCTGGCGTTCGGCGTATCCGTCCCGGTCGAGGGAATCTACCGCGAGGGAATCAGGCGCACGGCATCACAGGATTTCCGTTACGCAGAAGAACTCGGATATACCATCAAACTTCTCGCTGCGGCGCGCCGGGAAGATGGCGGCCTGCTCGTACGGGTCCACCCCGCTCTCGTGCCGACCGACGTCCCAATGGCGAAGGTGGAGGGCGTGCTCAACGTCGTGGAAGCGGAGGGCGACCTCGTCGGACCGCTCTGGTTCCAGGGTCGCGGCGCCGGCGCAGAGCCGACTGCGAGCGCGGTCATGGGAGACGTGCTTCGCGCCGCATCCGTCTTCAGAGGTCGGGGAAACGTCCCCCGGGCCAGGCAGATCGATCCGGATCTGCCCCTGCTTGATATGGCCGAGCACCAGTGCAGATACTACGTCCGACTCACCGTACGTGATCAGCCGGGCGTGCTGGCGCTGATTGCCGGGGCTCTCGGCGATATGGAGATCAGCATCGCCCACGTATTGCAGATGGATGATGACCCGGAACTCGGTAGCGCCGAACTCGTGATAATGACGCATCCGGCACGAGAGGCTAATATGCAGAGAGCGGTCGAGCGTATCGACGCTCTCGGTGATGTTGACACCGTCGCAAACCTGATCCGAGTGGAGTCTTACCCCTCCGACAGGTAACCGCCCGTCGGTAATCTTCAAACCCAAACTCAATTAATCTGGACCAGATCAGACTGAATTTCCCGCGCACGCGGGCGAGACACACGGCCGGTTGGTCTTTGCACGGAGCTTCTGCTTGGGAATGCTCGGCGGCGTAATGGAGCGGTACGGCAGCTATCTGCCTATGACCTCCAGTACGCCAATCGTGACCCTGGAAGAGGGAAGCACACCCCTGGTGCGCTCACGGGTTATCGGCCCGGAGCTGGGGTGTGAAGCCCTGTATTTCAAACTTGAAGGGTCCAACCCCACCGGTTCCTTCAAGGATCGTGGAATGTGCTTTGCAGTCGCGAAGGCGATCGAAGACGGAGCACAGCACATCATCTGCGCCTCAACGGGCAACACCAGCGCATCAGCCGCCGCATACGGAGCCCGCTACGGCCTGAGCACGGTCGTGGTCGTACCGGCGGGCGAGATCGCAATCGGCAAACTTGCACAGGCAATGGCGTACGGAGCCCGCGTCCTGGCCGTGAACGGCAACTTCGATGACGCCTTGAAACTTGTCAGGGAGGCCGCGGACCGGCTTGAACTCGCACTGGTGAACTCGGTCAACCCCTTCCGCATCGAGGGACAGAAAACCGGGGCGTTCGAAATCGTGGACGAACTTGGCGACGCTCCGGATTTCCTCTGTATCCCGGTCGGCAACGCCGGAAACATCACGGCGTACTGGCGCGGGTTCAACGAGTACAAAAACAAGACAGACGGCCGTGTTCCACGGATGATGGGCTTCCAGGCCGCGGGTTCGGCGCCCATCGTCAACGGCGCCCCGGTCCTCAAACCCCGCACCATCGCCTCGGCCATTAAGATCGGAAATCCGGCGAGCTGGCGATACGCTGAAGAGGCGCGAGACGAGTCGGACGGTGTGATCGAAGCCGTAACAGACGACCAGATCATCGAGGCCTACCTGAAATTAGCACGGGGGGAGGGGATATTCTGTGAACCCGCCTCCGCCGCATCGGTCGCGGGCGTGCTCAGATTGCCCGAACTTGGAGTATCTTTAGCCGGTCGCACCGTTGTTTGCATCTTGACCGGCAACGGATTGAAGGATCCGTCCACCGCAGAACAACGTGCTTCTGTGGAGCTCGAGTATGTCGAGCCGGAATTTTCGCAGTTCGAGGCCGTCCTGAAGGGCGACCGGTGAACACCAGTCAAAACCACGGATACAGACCTACGGAAACGTCAGAATCGAACAAAGCCGGGTCCGGCGGTAACACCCGGGACCTGATCCCACGTGGTGAAACGCCGTACTGCGTGCCTGCAAGGGACGCGTACCTGTGAGCGATCTAGAGGTCCGTATCGAGACCTTCGATAGCATCGGGCAGGACTGGGAACGGCTTCTGCAAGAAGCTTCAGACCTGTCTCCTTTCGCGACCCCGGCCTGGCAGCAGACCTGGTGGCAGATGTTCGGCGGAGATGCTGACCTAAAGCTGCTTACGGTCCGGCAGGATGGGGCCGTGAAGGGGCTTGCGCCGTTCATGCGCCGTGGTAACGAAGTGTCCTTCCTCGGCGAGTCAGACCTCGTGGACTATCACCACTTCCTCCACTCCGGCATCGATGAATCAACTTTTTACGACACCGTCTTCAGCCACCTGTCCGGGGTCGAATCTCTGGACTCTCTCAGGCTCACGTCTGTCCCCGAGTGGTGCGCCGCTTACACCGCCGTGCCAGTAGCCGCTCGCGCCGCTGGCTGGCATGTGGAAGAAACGTTTGAGGACGTTTCCCCGGGGATCGAGCTGGCGGACACCTGGGACGATTACGTATCCGGGCTATCCAAGAAAGATCGCCACGAGTTGCGGAGGAAGTTGCGACGTCTGGAACGGTCAGCAGAGATAAATCACGTCGAGTACTGCACGTCAAAGGACATACACGACAACCTGGACGACTTCGTGCGTTTGCACCGCAAGAGCACGCCGGACAAGGCGGAGTTCATGACGGACTATCGGGAAGAGTTCTTCAGGGCCGCCGTCACCAACCTCGCCGAGGTTGGCAGTTCTCGCCTCTACTTCCTGGAGATCGACGGCGAACGCGCCGCCACTTCGATCTGCTTTGTGCACGGCGATAGCCAGCTCGTGTACAACAGCGGTTATGACCCGGAGCGACGGGCACTTAGCGTCGGGCTGCTCAACCACGCATTAACCATCAAACTCGCCATCGAAAACGGAGTTCGGTACTTCGACTTCCTCCGGGGCGATGAGTCCTACAAATACCATCTCGGAGCACAGGATCGTTCCCTCTACAACCTGGTCGTCACCCGGGCCTGACGGCTCGGCTGCGGCCACATACCCGGGATCTCCATCCCGGCCGGAGCTTCGCGTCGCCGTCCTGACGGTGCACGGATGTCCCGTGGTGCGCGCCGGCGAAAAAGACTCCGGCGGAATGAACGTCTACATCCTTGCGACGGTCAACGAGCTGGCGTCACGTGGCGTCACGGTAGACGTCTTCACGCGCTCCCACGATCCCGCCGACCCACAGGTGATCGAACTGGCGCACGGCGCACGAGTCATCCACCTTGATGCCGGCCCCGTCAGGCCCGAAAAGAACGCAGCGTTCGATCTCCTCCCGGAGTTCACGGACCGTATTGTTGAGTTCGTAAACGACGAAGGCGGCGAGTACGACGTCATAGTCAGCCATTACTGGCTCTCCGGCCTCGTCGGCGAGAAGCTGTCAGCGCGATGGAAACTCCCTCACGTCACGAGCTTCCACACATTGGCCGAGGTGAAACGGCGGGCACGTCCCGGAGAAATCGAGATCCCGGAACGGGCTGCGGGAGAGCGCCAGATCGCCCGAAACGCCGACCGCGTGATCGCATGGAGCGCCCACGAGCGCGACTTGCTATCGGAACTTTACGGCGCCGACAGAGACCACGTGCTGATCATCCCTCCGGGTGTAGACATCAAGATGTTCCGGCCGCACGACACTCTGAGCTCCCGTAGATCGCTCGGATTGCCTGAGACCGGAAAAATATTGATGTACGTCGGGCGCGTCGAACGCATGAAGGGCATCGAGATATTGATACAGGCGGTCGCAGGCATGGAGGAGGAGGACGATGTCACTCTTCTCATCGTCGGCGGCGCCGACTCGGACCCGGAAAGACAACGGCTCGAACAGGTCGTCTCCCGTCTCGGGATCGCTGACCGTGTGAGGTTCTTGCCGTCGGTAAAGCAGGACGAGTTGCCCGAGTACTACTCGGCCGCAGACGTCTGCGTGTTCCCGTCCTACTACGAAAGCTTCGGGCTGGCGGCTCTTGAAGCGATGGCATGCGGAACGCCCGTCGTTGCGTCCCGGGTCGGCGGCCTGCCGTCAATCTTGCGCGAAGGCGAAACCGGTTACCTGATCCCGATCCGTTGTCCCGCCGCATTCATCCAGCGCATCGAAATCTTGATCACAAACGACCACCTCAGGACGCTCATGGGACGCGCCGCCCGCGAGCGTGCTCTGGAGCTCGGCTGGGGCGTTGCGGTGGATCGGCTCATGAGCGTGTTCTGCGGGCTCGCCGAAGAGCGCGTGCTCAAAACCCTGAAATCCTCAAGCATCTCGGCGGCCGACTAGGCCGCAAGCGACTGCTTTGGTCCGGGGTGGCCCACCTGGTCTGAGATAACCACCCGCTGACCCCCTCCTGCATCAGGAGGGGGCAATCAGAAAGCTGCCTGCCCGTTGCGCTCGGCCTTTAACGATCGCCGAGGCTCTTCTCGTACCAGTACTGCTCGCCGGTCTTCTTGAACCCGAGGTCTTTGTAGATTCGCCGGGCGGACAGGTTCTCGCCATCCACCTCGAGGTCGATCACGCCTGCGCCCCGCTCCCTGAGATGCCGCAGCCCGGCGGTTATCACCGCCGAGCCAACTCCCCGGCCCCGCTGGTCCGGACGTACGCCCGTCATCTCGATCACCCCGGTGGTCTCGCCGGATTCACGCTCGCTCTCGTTGACACTCGTCCATACATACCCGATCACGTCACCTGACGTAGCGTCCTCGGCGATCAGGATGTCGCCCGGCGCGCCCCGCATGGCGACATACCCGGCGATCTGTTCAGGGGTGTTTGGCGCAAATCCGAACGAGCCCTCGAACGCCGCGTTCTGGACCGACGCCAGCGACGCCTCGTCGGCGCCCGAAACAAAGGGTCTCAGCGACACGCCCGCCGGGAGCGGGCGGTAGTCGCCCTCCAGGTAAGCAGGCGCCGGGCGGTACTTAAGCTCGTTGAACGTCCGTATCTGCTCGTATCCCGCCCTCGCCACAAAGGAACGTAGTTGCCCGTTGGTGTGATGCACGTTCACCTGGTGGACCGCCACGCCCGCCTCAGCGCCACGGCCTTCAAGCCGCGCAAGCAAGGCCCTGCCGACACCTCTCCCTCGCTTGCCTTCCAGCACTCCAAACTCGCCGACAGCCCTGCCGATGGCGGGTTCTACTGCAGCGATGCCACAGCCAGCCACAGCGCCAGACTGTTCGGCGACGAAAACGTTGTCGAGGGGGTCCGCTCCCGGAAGTTCAAGTCTCGCGCGGAAGTGCGAGCGCTCTACGTCGACAGCCTCACTTCGTATGCCGGTCATCGCCGCCCGCGTATCGAAGACGGCGTCGAAGTCGTCCCAGGTGAAATTGCGGATCTCGGCTGCGTCGCTCAATAAAGTTCCCCGTCACGATGCCGGACACGGCCATTTATGCGGCCGTCGTTATATGCATTTCGGACACAAGTAAAGACTCGGCAGGATACCATCGGCCCAAATATTTCCGAGGCGACCGAAACTCAGGAATGCCCTGCAAACCCCGATTCCGTGTCCAAACCCCGAGCTACCTCGGGGCAACGTAGGCGAAACCGCCCAGGAGTACACGCGTCTCTGTGTGGACCGAAATCTGCCCGACCGGGTGCCGACGACCCGGACACACGGGTGTAACGGGTGGGCAGCAAGTACCGGGCATTGACGAATCCTCGATTGTAGAGCGCCTGTCATTCCATCCAGAGCGGAGAGATCTTCACAAGCACCGCCTCAGCAGCGTTGCCAGTCCAGATGACGCCTCTGCAGAAATCCTCTGGCGATGTCAAAGGGGGCGGCAGGAACTCCATAGTCGAGCCCATGTCCGAGACCGTAAAACTTCGCCGCCTCTGAATCTGCGTAGAGTTCGGCCATCCTCGTGACATCGGAATCGGGCTGAAACCCTCCGTTCTGGTCGTCGCCCTGCAAGATCATCGTCGCAGTGGTCGTGTCTTTTAGCGTCTGATCGACATCCCAACCGTCGGCGAACGATCCGTCGATAAGCGCATCACACGTATTGGGTCGCAGTTGGCTCATCGATATCGCACGAGATTCCACCTGCGCAGAAGTCAGGGAAGGGTCGGCGGCGGCGATCGTTTTCTTCTCCTCTTCGACCGAGATCCCTGCTTCCAGATGGGCCTTCGTTGCGGTCCTTGATTGTTGCAGCGGTGACCCCATGTAATTCTGAGTCAGCAGTGACCACGGCGCGTCGCCCAGGACCATCGTCTTGATCAGGTTCGGTCTCGTTCCGGCGACCATCATCCCCACTAGAGCGCCCAGTGATGCGCCGAAGTAGGCCACACTGGAACCGGCAACGCTCTCGATAAACTCCGCCATATCGTCCGCAAAGTCAGCAAGACGGTAAGTCCCTCTTCGATCGCCTGATAATCCGTGACCGGCGTGGTCGATCGCGTAGATGTGCCAGCCTGGCAGATTCTCTATGTAAGCGAGATGGCCCTGCCAGCGTGGTGGAAAATCCATGGGCCGTCACCAGGACAGGACCGTCTCCCTTAAACTCGGCATAATTGAGATCAACTTTCGTCGCGGAGAACGTTTGCTGCGTGAAATCAGTCAAGACTGAACCTCCCAGTTCACATCTATTTCACTCAAGACGATCAATCTACATGCCTGCATGCCAACCTGACCAGACCACTGTGCATTTCGCCAGACAGCCATAGCTCTCGGCTACAAAGTCAAGTCTGCCGGTTACAGCCTGGCCCTTCGAGCGCCTCAGGGCGCTGCCCTTCGCTGCAAGCGATGTTACACGTCGAGACAGGGCATCCGGTTGGAGTCCCGCAACATCCCGGCCGGAGTGACGATCCGGGAGGTTCAAGCCGCGCCTATCCAACACAGCGTCGAAGTCGTCCCAGGTGAAATTGCGGATCTCGGCTGCGCCGCTCAAGTAGGCCCCTGTCACGATGGCGCATCGCCGTCAACGGATGTCTGCGCTTCGGTCATATTTACGAAGCGGCAGAATACCACCGGCATCAGGCATGGAAGTTTCAGGAGCGGGCGCGACAGGCCGGGGACGGCGTAAAGCGAATCCAGGCGGAGGCTGGCGGCCGGTCGGTCAGACCAGGGCGATCACGATCTGGAAGACAACCACGGCAAGGGCCACACACATCACTCCGACCTCAAACGAGGTCAGGGAGTTGCCGCGATTTCGATATCGGTCCAACACATCACATATCCCGGTCATGCCGGAACTCAAAAAGGCTCAGCAGAGACGATCCTGCATTTGCGGTAACGAACGTAACGCCCGGACCGAACGCTGAAAATTGAGGCAACCGCAAGTTATCAGGGATTAGCGTCATGCCACCACCGTGGTAACTCGGACCGCAATACGCAAACGGGTGCATTTCCGCATGAGTGCAAGCGCGCCTCTGCGTGCCATCCTCTCGCCTCGCCCCACTCCGTACCACCGCGCGAACGCCGCGGCCTCCGCATGGTGAGATCTGTGTAAAGGCCGCTGACCAGAGAGGCGGCAAATCTTGAACGATCAGGTTCAGAGTAGCGGTGGTACGGCGCAGTCCGATTATCGGTAGCCGGCCGGTTATCGACGCAGCTCCTTGATCGGCCGATCGGTTGGCTGACGCCTGGCCTGCCGCTAAACTCGCCCCATGCACGACGATGGTTATTTTGATGAGCATGTAGCCGCGGGATATGACGAATCATCGGCCGCGATGTTCGATCCCGCGATCGTCGACCCGGTGGTCGACTTTCTCACCGGGCTCGCCGGTGAGGGACGCGCACTTGAGCTTGGCATCGGGACGGGACGGATAGCGCTGCCCCTCGCGGAGCACGGGGTGCGGGTGCACGGGATCGAGTTATCGACGGCGATGATCTCGCGGCTTCGCGAAAAACCCGGCGGCAAGAAGATCGAAGTCACGATCGGCGATTTCGCCGAGGCTACCGTGGACGGGTCATTCGCCGTCGCCTATCTCGTCTTCAACACGATCATGAATCTAACGACGCAGGAAGCGCAGATCGCGTGTTTTCGAAACGTAGCCGCGCATCTGCAACCCGGCGGTTGTTTTGTCATAGAGGTGATCACGCCCGATCTCCAACGCCTCCCGCCCGGCGAGACGGTCCACCCCTTCAGGATCAGCGAAACCCGCCTGGGGTTCGACGAGTACGACGTGGCAGGACAGGGCCTCACATCCCACCACTTCAAGCTGACCGATGGAGCATGGGAACGCCTCTCGTTCCCGTTCCGCTACGTCTGGCCCTCGGAACTCGACCTGATGGCGGAACTGGCCGGGATGAAGTTGCGAGGGCGCTGGTCGGGCTGGAACGGAGAACCTTTCACGAGCGAAAGCCGGCGCCTCGTAGCGGTATGGGAGAAGGGTTCGGGTCCATGACGATTCGACGGCCTTTGAAAGATGGCACTTACACCAGTAATACAGGCTGGTCCGCCGCCCGATTATGGATTTCGTGAAGATTCATGGGGTCAACACACCCACTGCGCCGGACAGATGTGCGACGGCTCAGGTGAACGGCTGAGGGACAACAATGAATATTCAGGCGATTCCCGGGTTGAGGCTATTTGGAACAGCGATCATATTTCTGTTCATGGCGGTCGCCGTATCGTGTTCATCGGCATCTGACGATTCGGCAGGCGTGGGCGACGATGCAGCCGCCGGTGTGGCAAACCCTGCTTCAGTGTTTTGCATCGAACAGGGTGGCACATTGGAAATTCGTGATGAGCAAAACGGTCAGACCGGGTACTGCTCACTCCCGGACGGCACGGTAATCGAAGAGTGGGAATATTTCCGACAGAACAGTCCGGATGCACCGTAACCAGTAGTGCGTGAAGGGACGACATCCATGGCTGCGGTTCGTTGGATGTGGAGTCTGTTCGCGTCGTGGAATTATTCCGCGGCGAGACGGCGTAGGACGGCCAGGTTGAAGTTTTCGACCTGATCGACCAATCAACCGCTAAACGTGCTTACGCGTGGGCGCATAAATACGGACACAGGCGGCCACCCACTACATGAGGGGCCGGTAGACTCGGCGCAGACTGCCGTCAGAGCGGCGGTGATAGCGGAGTACAGGAAACGGGATGGTCAGATAGGAGTTCCGAGCATGACGGTACGTGACCCTGTGACAGTCACGATATCTGAGATTGTGAAACCGGATCGTGTGCAGGAATTCGAGGAATGGCTGAAGGGGTTGAACCGGGTACTCAGGGAAGCTGACGGCTTCATCGGTGTGGACGTGATTCGCCCGCGTGAACACGCTCACCCTGAGTACGTCACCATCATCAAGTTCACCGATTACGACCGGCTTAAACGGTGGCAGGAGTCGCCCGTTCGGAATGAATGGGTGGCGAAGGTTAGCGACCTGACCGTTGACGATCCCGAGATTCAACAAACCACCGGATTCGAAGTGTGGTTCACAAGGCCCGGTGGCGCCGGCGTGACGCCGCCGACACCTGCGTACTACAAGATGGTGCTATTGGGCATCGCGGCGGTGTATCCGCTCATTCTTGCTTCCGTTTTCGGCCTGGGGCCGTTGCTTGACTCCTTGCCTTTTGTCATCGAGCTGTTGATATCGGTAACGATCATCTCGGCCCTGTTGACCTACCCGGTGATGCCCGTTTTGACTCGTGTACTGAGTTTCTGGCTGTATCCATCGTCGAAGCGACAACGGGAGTAGCCCGGCCGAGTCAGGACACTACCGGGTCAGAACGACGGTAATAGCGGAGTACAAGGAGCGGGACCAGTGAACCGTGAGCGGCTAGAGACCTACGGCTGGATACTGTTCCTGATCTGCGCTCCGATGTTCCTGATCTCCGGCTTGCGCAGCGGTGACGTGTGGACCGTCGCCGGGAGCATCGCGTTCGGCCGGGGCGTGATCCTGTTCCTTGTTCCGGCGAAACCCGGGAAATAGTCGCAGCCATCAAACTAGGACACCACCTGATTACGGATTTCGCGGCAATTGCGGAGTTGACACACCCTCCCCACGAAGTCGCGTCAGTCTCCAGTGGCACAGAATTGCTCAGCCGTTTTGAGCCATTCATCACCGACCTTCGAGAAGATGATCAGATTGTTGCCACTCCAGGTGGTCACTGTTCCGTCTGAATGATGGCCAGTGATCTGAGTTGTGCCGGCGATGATCCCTGTTCGTCCAATGACTCGGAAGTCATGCTCTCCGGAAAAGGCTACTGACTCTAGGGGAGTCAGAAATCCTTCATACCAATCTAGGACCTGCTTTTTGCCTACCAAGGCTCCCCGGTCGCCGATGATGTAGGTCACGTCGTCAGCAAGCATCGCGAGGTATTCTTCCATCCTCCCCGAATTGAAAAATCCTATATACCGTTCGAACGCATCGCGTAACTGCGACACCATTGACTCGGACATCTCACACCTCGATGTAAAGAGACATGTCCTCCCGGGCGAGCAACATCATCTCAGACGCGAGAAGGCCGGGGCGTGAACCCCGGCCTTCTCGCGTCTGGTTTCCAAGGCGCACCTGAGAGTTCACCCCAGCGTCCTACAAACCATGAAATGTCTGCGGGCCGGACTCGACACCGGCTAACTCCCGTTAACGCCGGGAGAACACGGGAGAGTTGTCAGAGTCCTGAGGGGATTCTGCATACTGCCGCCACGCCGTTCTCAGCGACCGAGTGTGTCCATCCACACCGCCGCAGACACGTTCAATCTACAGGGGTGTGTCAACTCCCTAACTGCCAAATTCGTTGACTACGGTTATCCACAGCCAATACACTTATCCGTTATACGCTTTGACGGGGAGTAGTACCGGACAGGCGGGCTGAGCCGATGGTTGTGTGAATCGGCGCCCACCCCCGGGAACTCGCCCCTGAGCTTCTGACCTGAAACATCCTCTAGCGCCGATCAGCGCGGAGGGGGCTGCCCAGGGTCAGACGGAGGCCACCGTTAACGGCATCAAGGGGTCTCGTCCGGCGAACAAGCGGACGAGGCAACAAAGGTGGTACCGCGGGAGCAAGTCTCGTCCTTTGAGAGGGCGGGGCTTTTTTTGTGCCATGTTCCGAAGGGTCATGGGCGATGGAGCGTCTGACCCTTCGAGAGCCTCAGGGTGGGGTCAAGACCCTCTCCCGCCGGGGGAGAGGGAACACATAACGGATCCGGGTCCGGTTTCGGGCTCTTGGCCCTCTCCCGCTGGGAGAGGGGGATTAGGCCGGGCGAGTAGACCCGGAAGACAGGTAATGATGATTAAGACAGGTGGCCAGATCGTCTGTGACGCACTCGTTCGCGAGGGCGTTGAGGTCGTATTCGGGCTTCCGGGCGGAGCGATTTTGCCGCTCTACTCAACGCTCGGGAGTTACCCGGAGCTGCGCCACGTATTGGTACGTCACGAAGAGGGCGCCAGCCTGGCCGCCGACGGCTACGCACGCGCTTCCGGCAAGGTTGGCGTCTGCATGGCGACTTCCGGTCCCGGCTCGACCAACCTGATCACGGGGCTCGCCACTTCCATGATGGACTCCGCCCCGGTCGTTGCGATCACCGGGCAGGTCGGTCGAGCAGCCATAGGCAGCGACGCCTTCCAGGAGACCGATATCACCGGCGCCACCCTGCCGGTCACGAAGCACAACTACCTCGTGATGGACACGCGCGACCTCGCCGCAACCATCAAGGAAGCCTTCCACATCGCACGCAGCGGCCGGCCCGGCCCGGTCCTGATCGACATCCCGCGCGATGTCCAGGCGGGTGAGATCGAATTCGATGAGGCCGAGTGGGACAGGCCGGTCAGCCTGCGCGGCTACAACCCGCCGACCACGGCGGACGATTCCGAAGTCGCGGCAGCCGCCAGACTGATCAACGAAGCCGAGCGCCCGGTCATCCTGGCCGGACACGGCGTCATAATCTCGCGCGCCTACGATGAACTCCGGGAGCTGGCGGAAAACGCCCAGATTCCGGTCGTCACGACGATGCTCGGCATCAGCGCGTTTCCCGAGGACCACGTGCTGAGCGCGGGCTTCCCGGGCATGCACGGCATGGCCTATTCCAGCCTTGCTCTCGACCAGGCTGACCTGATCGTCAACATCGGCGGGCGTTTCGACGACCGGATTACCGGCGATACAAAGCGCTTCGCGCCCAACGCCAAAAAAATCCACATCGATATCGACCCGGCGGAACTCGGTAAGAACATCAAGGTCGAGGCGCCGGTCATGGGCGATGTGCGCCATGTTCTCGGACAACTCAACCCGCAGGTCAATAAGACAACCCACACCGAATGGATCCAGCACGTCGAACAGTTGAAGGCTGACCATCCGTCGCTACGAATTCGGGAAACTGAAAAACTCCTGGGCCAGCACGTGGTCAAGGCGGTTTCGGACGCAACGAAAGGCGATTCTCTGGTCGTGTCCGGCGTTGGTCAGCACCAGATGTGGGCGGCGCAGCACTACCAGTTCAAGAACGCCAACTCATGGTTCTCGTCCGGCGGCGCCGGAACGATGGGCTACGAGATCCCGGCGGCGATGGGCGCTCAACTCGCGCACCCGGAAAAAGAGGTCTGGACCTTCTGCGGCGATGGCGGCTTTCAGATGACGATGTCTGAGCTCGCGACCATCGCCGAGAACAACCTGCCGGTGAAGATCGCCATCCTGAACAACGACATGCTCGGGATGATCACTCAGTGGCAGGACATGGTGTTCGACAAGAATTTCTACGCCAACTCCTACACCGGCAATCCGGATTTCGTGAAACTGGCGGACGCGTACGGCATCAAGGCCGTGCGGGTGACCAACCAGGACGAGATGGACGGCGCTATCCGTGAGGCTCGAGCGCACGATGGGCCGTTCATCATCGACTTCGTGATCTACGCGGACGAGAACGTGTTCCCGATGATCCCCTCCGGCCAGTCCGTGGCCCAGCTGATAGAGGAGAGCCTCTAATGGTGGACATCTTGGCAAACGGGTTGGCGCGGCGAACGCTCGTCGCGCTGGTCGAGAACAAGCCCGGCGTCCTGGCCCGCATCGCGAGCCTGTTCCGCCGGCGCGGGATAAACATCGCCAGCCTCGCGGTCGGCGCTTCCGAGCAGAAAGACCTGTCCCGTATGACCTTCGTCGCGGAGGGTGACCCGTCCACGGTCGGCCATATCGCAAAGCACCTGGACAAGCTGATCGAGGTCGTCGAGGTCGCAGACATCAGCGACAACAACGTCGTGTGGCGTGAACTGGCAATGGTGCGCGTCCGTGCGACGCAGGAAAGCCGGCCGCGCGTGATCGAGCTGGCGAACATCTTCCGTGTAAGCATCGTCGACGTAGGCGCGGAGGCCGTGACGATGGAGATCACCGGCGACACGGACAAGATCGATTCCATGATCACGCTGATGGAAGAGTTCGGCGTTGAGCAGGTCATGCGCACCGGCCGGGTCGCCATGCTGCGCTCCGCGCTTTCGCCGGGCGGCGAAGACGGCGCGTTTGGCGAACGTCTTACAAGCAACGTCATCGCCCGAGAGGGCCTTGAATCCGGCAGCGTCTAAACGGGCCTGCCACCGGCACCAAAGAAACCCCGGCAACTCGATAACAAAAACAGCGGCGTAGCAACACCAAAAGGAATCTGGATGGCGACTCTCTACTACGACAAGGACATCGACACGACTCCCCTGAAGGAGTCGAAGATCGCGATCCTCGGCTACGGCAGCCAGGGCCATGCGCACGCGCAGAACCTGCACGACAGCGGTTTTGACGTGATCGTCGGGCTGTACGAAGGCTCGAAATCCAGGGCCGTTGCCGAGGAAGACGGGCTGGAAGTCATGACCGTTGCGGAAGCTGCGAAGGCGGCGGACGTGGTGATGTTCTGCCTGCCGGACACGACCGTGGCCGAGGTCTACAAGAACGAGGTCGCCGATAACCTGGAGCCGGGGAACATGCTTATGTTCGCCCACGGCTTCGTCATCCACTACGAACAGGTCAAGCCGCCCGAGGGGATCGACGTCACGATGATCGCCCCCAAGGCCCCCGGACACCGCGTACGAGCGGTGTACGAGCGTGGCCTCGGCGTTCCATCCCTGATCGCCGTCCACCAGGACGCGACCGGGAACGCGCACGCGCGTGCGCTGGCGTACGGCGCTGGCATCGGAAGCGGGCGCGCCGGGATCCTTGAGACGACCTTCAAAGAGGAAACGGAGACAGACCTCTTCGGTGAGCAGGCCGTTTTATGCGGCGGAGTCACGTCCCTTATCAAGGCCGGCTTCGAGGTACTCACAGAAGCGGGTTACCAGCCGGAGTCGGCCTACTTTGAAGTCCTCCACGAACTGAAGTTGATCGTGGACCTCATCTACACCGGTGGCCTTGAGGGTATGCGCTACTCGGTCAGCACGACCGCAGAGTACGGCGACTACACCCGGGGACCGGAAATCATCGGCCCAGAGGTCAAGGAAAACATGCAAGAGGTTCTCAGGCAGATCCAGTCCGGCGAATTCGCTCGGGAATGGATCGCCGAGAACGACGAAGGTCTGCACCGCTACACGGCGTTACAGGCAGAAGACAAAGCGCACCCGGTTGAAGAGATCGGCCGTGAGCTCCGCAGCATGATGCCCTGGCTGGAGTCGACAACCTAACCCCGAATGGACCGCAGCACCCTGAGGCTCTCGAAGGGGCTGTGAACAAGAACGGGGACGGGAGTTCAAAAATGGCGGAATCTGACGTAGCAACCAACGATAAGGTAATCATCTTCGACACCACCCTCAGGGATGGTGAGCAGTCCGCGGGCGCAGGCCTGACGCCGGACGAAAAAATGCGGATAGCGCGGCAACTACAAAAACTCGGCGTCGATGTGATCGAGGCCGGTTTCGCCGCCAGCTCCCCCGGGGATTTTGAAGCCGTGCAGCGGATCGCCCGCGAGATCAAAGGACCGATCATCGCTTCACTCTCGCGCGCGGTACCCGGCGATATCGATGCAGCGTGGGAAGCCATCAAGGACGCCGAGCGCCCGCGCATCCACACCTTCCTCTCGACCTCCGAGATCCACATGGCGCACCAGATGCGCAAGAACGCAGAGGACATCCTCGGGATGGCCGTCGACGCCGTGACCCGGGCGAAGTCGCTCTGCGATGACGTCGAATTCTCGCCAATGGACGCCACGCGGACCGACCCGGAATGGCTCTACAAGCTGGTCGAAGCGGTGATCGATGCCGGAGCGACCACCGTCAACATCCCGGACACGGTCGGCTACTCAAACCCGGAGGAGTTCGGAGCGCTCATCAAGGGCGTGTTCGATAACGTTCCGAATATCGATAAGGCCACCGTCAGCGTCCATTGCCACAACGACCTCGGACTCGCCGCCGCCAACAGTCTGGCCGCGGTAGAAAACGGGGCGCGCCAGGTCGAGGGCTGCATCAACGGCCTCGGCGAACGCGCCGGCAACGCCTCGCTGGAAGAGGTGATCATGGCGCTGGAGACACGCCACGATCACTACGGCGCCAGGAGCGACATCAACACCGAAGAGATCGGCCCTTCCAGCCGGCTGGTCGCGGACCTGTTCGGGTTCGCCATCCAGCCAAACAAAGCAATCGTTGGACAAAACGCCTTCAGGCACGGCTCGGGCATACACCAGGACGCTTACATCAAAGAGCGGACGACGTTCGAGATCATGGAGCCGGAGTCGGTCGGCTGGAGAGGT
>JASLLE010000090.1 GCA_030747175.1 Dehalococcoidia bacterium
TCGAAATCGACTTGTGGTTATCGGAAAAGCGGGTACTTTGCCGCTGGGTTCCCTCGGGGAGATGGCCTTGTCTGGTGGCCGGATCGCGCTCGCGGATCCGGCACTGGCGCCGGCGGGCATGTATGCGAAGCAATCGCTGGAGATGTCAGGCCTGTGGGACGGCCTGGAGTCGCGCGTTATCCCTACGCTTGACGTGCGTGCCGCTGTGGGCGCAGTCGCGACGGGGAACGCGGCGTTCGGGCTGGTGTACGCGACAGATGCGGCGGCGGTATCGGGCGTCGAGGTCGTACTGGTGGTGCCGGAACATCTTCATGACGCGATCGTGTATCCAGCGGCGATCATCTACGGATCAAACGCCGGGGATCACGCGATGGATTTTCTTGAATTCCTGGCGTCCGAAGATGCGGGCGCCGTGTTCGAGCGCCACGGCTTTGTCGCAGCCGCCAGATGAATCTGTCCGGGAGATAGACTTAGCGCCGATGTCATCTGACCTAACTATCGTCCTGCTCTCGCTGCGTGTAGCGTCCGTGGCGATGCTGCTGGCGCTCCCGATCGGTTTCGCGCTCGCCTGGCTACTCGTCAGGAAGCAGATACGCGGCCGGTTCCTGGTCGAGGCCGTGGTATCGCTGCCGCTGGCGCTGCCGCCCGTGGTGATCGGATACGGGCTGCTGATATTGCTCGGTAGCAAGGGGCCGTTCGAGGGGGTGGCGTTCACCGCGTTCGCGGCTTCACTCGCCTCGGCGATCGTTGCTCTGCCGCTCATTGTCAGGACATTTGTGGTCGCTCTCGACGGGGTTGACCCGCGCCTTGAACTGGCGGCGCGTAGTTTGGGAGCAGGATCCTGGCGCGTTCTAATGACCGTGACAATTCCGCTGGCGTACCGGGGACTACTGGCGGGGGCTTTAATCGGCTTCGTGCGTGCGCTGTCTGAGTTCGGCGCCACCATCGTCGTCGCCGGGAATATTCCCGGACGGACGCAAACCGTTCCCCTCGGGATATTCACGCGCATACAGGCCGGCGACGATTCGGCGGCGCTTCGACTCGTTGCGGTGTCGATCGGGCTGGCGATCGCCACGCTGATCGTGCACGACCTCCTACTCCGTCGCGGCGGGCTGTCTGGCCGCCGGCAGCGCGCCGGGTTCGGGGCTTAACTCGTGTCTGGAGCTGTAGTGAACCCCGGGGTTCCCGGTCCCGAGTTGGCCGGCGTTCTCCGGTTTGCTTTTACGCGTACGCAGGGGAATTTCTCGCTCAAGGCTGCTGGCGATTTCGGATCAGGAATCACCGCACTATTCGGCCCTTCGGGCAGCGGCAAGACCACGCTGCTGAACTGTCTCGCCGGGCTATTCCGGCCTGACGACGGCGAGATAGTGCTGAATGGACGTGACCTGTACCGGGAAGGTTCCCGAACGTTCATACCGCCGGACAAACGCCGCATAGGACTGGTGTTTCAGGACGGCGCCCTGTTTCCACACATGAATGTCGCGGACAACGTGATGTACGGCTGGCGGCGGACGCCGGAACGAGATCGGCGCGTGAACGTGGATCACGTCGTGGAGCTACTCGGACTTCAGCCTCTGATGAAACGTTCTCCGGACTCACTGTCGGGCGGGGAGCGTCAACGTGTCGCGATCGCTCGGGCGCTGGCCATGTCGCCGGGGCTTCTGCTGCTTGATGAGCCCATGGCGTCGCTGGACGGCCGGTTGCGCGGAGTCGTACTCAGCTACCTGCGGCGTATCCGCGAAGACCTGGGCATCCCGATGGTATACGTGTCGCACTCGATCTCCGAGGTCCTGGCGCTGGCCGACGACGCCCTCGTGCTGTCGAACGGAAGCGTGGTGGCGTCGGGACGGCCTTCACATGTATTGCTGGACCCGGCGCTGGGTGGCATGTTCCAGGATGATCCGATCGAAAACCTTTTGGACGGGACGGTGTCAGAACCCGGGGGGGCGGGTATGCCGGGCCGGGTGAGGGTTGGAGCGGCAGATGTCGTTACGCCGCCGACCGGCCGTCCTGCGGATACGCCGGTCATCATGGCCCTGGGCGCGGAAGAGATCATCCTCGCCACGCAACAACCGTCCGGGTTGAGCGCACGGAACGTTATCGCCGGATCGATAACGGAACTGGAACCGGTAGGGGATCGGTTGTACGCGACCGTCGACATCGGCGTGCGGGTGCTGGTCGCTCTGACTCAAGGTGCGGTGGATGCCCTCAACCTGGAGGGGGGCCAGGACGCCTATCTGGTGTTCAAGACGAGCAGTATCAAATTGCTGGACGCAGCGCCAGCGGGGCCGATCTAGGTGATGACGGTGTGGGGCACATCCCCCTGTCCCAGCGGGAGAGGATTGAGGTGAGGGAGAAGATTCATTCTGCCGCCACGCCGGATGACGTCTGGTGAGGCGGGCGGATGGCAGGATGCTTGAGCGGCATCGGCGCGTTCTTGGTGGACTAATGCCGCGTACAGGTCCCTCCGCTTCGGTCGGGATGACCGGGTGGGACGCGTCCCCTCTCCTAGCGGGAGAGGATTGAGGTGAGGGAGAAGTTTCATTCTGCCGCAACGCCAGATGACGTCGTGCCAAATGGGTGGATGGCAGGATGCTTGAGCGGCATCGGCGCGTCCTTGGTGGACTGTTGCCGCGGCAAAGGTCCCTCCGCTTCGGTCGGGATGACCGGGCGTCGGTCGTGTCCCTTTACCCGGAGTGGGAGGGAGAACTTCCCGTCTGGCACATGACGAGCAGACTGCACTCTTCGCACATGGGAGTTGGCCGGCAGACTCTGGACGCGTGTACGTCCAACAGGGCGTGAAACTCGTTGTAGAGGGCCGCATCGGGCGGTAGTCGCTCCGTGAAAAGCGACTGGTAGTCCGTGTACCTTTCGCCATCAACGCGCCAGCCGAGCCGGTCGACTATTCTGCGCGTGTAGGCGTCGATCACAAATGAGGGCTTGCCAGCGGCGTATAAAACGACATCGTCCGCCGTCTCCTCGCCGATTCCCCAGACACCGAGCAACCTGGCCCGGAGATCGCTTTTCGGCAGATCGAGTAACTGGTCCAACGAGCCGTGGAAGTCGATTTCCACCAGAGTCGCAAACTCGTGTAACTTGCGGGCCTTCTGGTTGAAGTAACCGGATGACTGGATGAGCATCGCAAGCTCTTTCCGCTTCGTGCGCCGGATTGCCCCGAACGACCATACGCCGGCAAGGCGCAGGCTTTCCAACGCTTTTTCGACATTGGACCAGTTCGTGTTCTGCGTCAGGATCGCTCCGACGATCACATCGAAAGGGCCATCGCCGGGCCACCAGTATTGCGGTCCGTAAGCGGCGAAAAGGCCCTCGTACAGAGATCGGACATCGGTGGCGGTCGGCGAGTTCCGAGATGGCGAAGTCATCGGTGAAGAATGAAGGGCGTCATGGCGGTCGCTTTCCGACGTACGTGTGTGCATGAGTGCGTGTGTGCGCGGGTCCTATAATCAATCAAACCGTGGATGTGGACCGGAAAGCCCGCGAAACGGATCGTATTTGACCCGTGCATGACGGGTACTTGAAAGGCATTGCGCATGACGGGATGGGTCGAAAAACTGGATGCAGTGGCTCACTCCCGCGGATCGCTCGTGTGCGTCGGGCTTGACCCGGACCCGGAACGCATGGCCGTATCCGGTGTGGCGGAGTTCAATCGCGCCATTATCGATGCCACGTCCGATCTCGTGTGCGCGTACAAGCCACAGCTTGCCTTTTATGAGGCGTTGGGCATCGGCGGACTGCGTGCGCTCGAACAAACGGTTTCGCACATCAGGGACGTCGCGCCGGACGCTGTCCTGGTCGGCGACTGCAAGCGCGGGGACATTGGTTCCACGGCCGCCGCGTATGCCCGGGCGATGTTTGACGTATGGGACTTCGACACCGTGACCCTGCACCCGTACCTGGGCATCGAGTCGGTTGAGCCGTTCACGGAGCGAGCGGATCGTGGCGCCATCATCGTCTGCCGGACCTCCAACCCCGGCGCGGCGGAGTTGCAGGATCTGCGGTTGACCGGTGGGGACGGGGAAGGAACGCTTTACGAGCACACGGCGCGGCTTGCGTCCGAGTGGAACACCCGGGGCAATGTAGGGATCGTCGTCGGGGCGACATACCCGGGCGAGATGGCGAAGCTACGGGATCAGCATCCCGATATGCCGTTCCTCATCCCGGGCGTCGGTGCGCAGGGCGGCGATGTTGAGGCGGCGACGCGCGCCGGCGTTAACGCGAAGGGGCGGGGCGTGATGATCTCTTCATCACGCGGCATCATTTACGCCTCGGAAGAAGCGGCAACGTTCGACGCCGCAGCCCGGCAGGCCACCCTGACGCTACGGGACCAGATCAATGAGGCCCTGAAGTGAAAAAGCCCGGGATTAACGGAACGGGGGAGAGGCCTGGTGGAGATATCGTGCAGTACGAGATCGGCGACCGTATCACTCTTAAGAAGGGGCATCCGTGCGGTGCAAACGAATGGGTGATCTACCGCGTGGGGGCGGACATCGGGCTTCGATGTGGAGGCTGTGACCACCGGGTGATGCTTCCGCGCAGACAGGTAGACCGCCGGATACGTTCAAGAATGCCCGGTTCGGAACCTCCCGAGGCATCGACGCAGGGGTAGTACCGGGTCAGGCGGGGTGAAACTTCGTTGACACCCCCGGGAAACGGCCCATAACCTACGGTGAACCGCGGGTGGTGCGTTGCCGATTCGATATTGATGCGGTACGGGAACTTTCAGACCCGGTTTTTTGAACCACCAGAGATCGTACGACCCGCCAGGAACCCCAGAGACCGGAGGACGGCGATCATGCGCGAGATGGTCATCGATAGTATTCGAGTCAGCCTTCTCAACTACTCGCGCATCGTAATCCTCAAAGAGAAGGATGCCGAGCGCTTCCTCCCGATCTGGATCGGGCAACCGGAGGCCGAGGCTATCGCCCTGAAACTCCAGGACATGACGCCTCCGCGCCCGATGACGCACGATCTGCTTCACCACCTGATCGGCGACCTGGGCGGCGCGATCGACCACATCGTCGTGTCCGGGTTGGACCAGGAGACCTTTTTCGCCAAGATCGTGATGACGGCGTCTGAGCAGACGATTTCTGTCGATTCACGTCCTTCCGATGCGCTCGCCCTCGCCGTTCGGGCCAAGGTTCCGATCTACGCGGAAGAGTCAGTGCTGGAACGCGCTGGCGTGCACATGGATGCCGAAACCGGCAAGGCGGTGGTGGGGGATGGCGAGGTATCGGAGACCTCCGGAAATCCGCCGACCAAGGGCGAGATTGAGCGGATGTCCGCGTTCAAGGACTTCATCGACACCCTTGACCTGGATGACATCGGGGACGCCGGTAAGGAAAGCTAAGTTGTTGCCGGATCCTCGTTCGTGGGATCGGTGGAAAGCCGGGAGATCCTGAGCCCGCGGACTCAGAATGACCGCGATGATCTGTTGCGCGTTTTTCAGGGTCTGGTTTGACCGTCCTCCTGAGTCTGAAGATGAAGGATCTCTCGGATATCTGGCGTCACGGGTTCGATCCGGTCACCAATTCCAACGAACGGATAGCGCGTTCCTCTCGTCCGCGTATAGTGGACCGCGTTCATGGCTGGAATACATCTGCCGCCATGGACATTGATCGGCTGTATTTCACATCCAGACTGGCTCCTCAAATCGGGTCGGCCCGAAATTTCGGAGTTTCGCGGTTTTCGTTGTCCCGCGGATGGGTGTGTGATAAAGTCCACAATCGAAAATCGGAGAGCGATCCGCACTTCAATTGCGGGTTCGAACGCGATGGGCCAATCGTCCGGCAACCGGAGAACCGTTGAACTGCTGGCGCGGTTGATGGGCGCAGGCTGGGCCGTCGCACTGAGCATCGCCGGTGGCGCTGGTGGCGGCTTCTGGCTGGACGGTCAATTTGACACGAGTCCGGTTCTGACGCTGGTCGGCCTCGCGATCGGGATTGTGGTCGCTTTCGCGGGAATGATCCGAATATTGAGCGCCATGTGGAATGGCAACTCGGACGGCTCGGCCGGAGAACCCGGGAATGGGGCTCGGCGTTAGCTGCCCGGGCTGAAGACGCGTAGTCCTGATCCGCAGAGGTAGTCGAAGATTCTCTCCAGTCCGAAGAAACTGGTCACGCTGATCGTCCTTCTCGGCGTGTTTGTGCTGTCGATCCTCGGTGGCGCGCTGGGAGCGCCGTTCGGCCTTGGATTCCTCGGGGCGCCGATCGCTGCGATCGAGCTGCCGGCGGAGAAGGTAGCCCCTGCGGTTGACTTCGGGTTATTCGAATATGAGTTCAAGAATACGGCGATCATGTTCTGGATCTCCGGCCTCATCCTGACCCTCGTCGCATTCTTTGGCACCCGCAAGATCCGCAGTAATTCTCCCGAGAAGGACGTCCCGACCGGTCTCCAGAACTTCCTCGAAGTCATCGTCGGCTTCTTCATTAACCTGGCAGAATCCGCCGCCGGAGGCCGTCACGGCCGGCGTTTCCTCCCGCTAGTTCTCTCAATCTTCCTCGTCGTCGTCGTCAATAACTGGGTCGGCGTTCTTCCAGGCGTTGGCACCATCGGCTGGGTGGAGACTTCGACGGAGTTCGCCGAGCACCGTGAGCACGCCATTGAAGAGGCCGAGCACGACCACACCGAGCCGGAGTTCAAAGACCCCGACCTGGTCGTCTTCAACGATGGTCCGATAAAGCTCATTCCGTTCGGTCGCACAAGCCAGGACGCCATTCCGCTGGCGAGTCTTGAACTGGACCACGAGGGGCACGGAGTTGAGTTCCACGATCGAGAACTGCTCGACGAGGACTTCGACGCTGGCCTGCTCGCTGATATTGATTCCCACGATGTCGACCTGTCGAACGATGTCGGCATCCTGGTCCCGTACCTGCGCGGCGCAAACACAGATGTGAACAACACCCTGGCCATCGCAATAGTGGCGATGATCACGGTCCAGATCTGGGGCTTCAGGTCCCTGGGTTTCCGGGGCTACGGCGGGAAGTTCGTCAACATTAAGAACGGCCCGATCCTCTTCTTCGTCGGAGTCCTTGAGATCATCGGCGAGTTCGCCCGGACGATCAGCTTCACCTTCCGTCTATTTGGAAACATGTTCGCCGGCGAGGTGTTGCTCGTCGCGATGGCGTTCCTGTTCCCGTTGATCGGGATTATCCCGTTCATCGGGCTGGAACTATTCGTCGGCGTAATCCAGGCGTTCATCTTCGCCATGCTCACGCTGGTGTTCGGCGTGATGGCAAGCATCGGCCACGGCGAGGAGGAGCACTAGCGTCGACGCGCTTATTCAGCTTTTTTGATTGGGACGGCGCATCCGTCAAACGGCCGGAGAGTTCTGGACCGTGGTGCCCGTGGACTAGTGTGTGACCGCAAGAAGACCTTGCAGGAGAGGTAACGAAATGGATTTGACGACACTTGCCGCCGGACTGGCTATCGGCCTCGGGGCAATTGGCCCCGGTCTGGGTATCGGCATGCTGGCCGGGAAAGCTATGGAAGCTCTCGGACGGAACCCTGAGGCCCAGGGCGTTATCCAGCAGAACATGATCCTTGCGATCGCGTTCGCTGAAGCAATTGCCATTTACGCGCTGGTGGTGGCCATCATCATCATCTTCGTCGCGTAGCCATAAACACCTGCGCGGCGCCGGGGACGCATCAAGCGTTCTCTGAGTCGTGGGTGCGGGGTTGGCGTTATATCGCCGGCCTCGTTTTGAGGAAGATCGATGGATGCCATAGGCATAAATCTGCCGGGACTGGTAACACAGCTCGTCAGCTTTCTGATCCTGTTCTTCATCCTCTCGAAACTCCTGTATGGTCCGATCTCCAAAGCGCTCGACGAGCGTTCCAATCGGATCAAGGAGAGTCTTGAGGCGGCCGACAGGGCGCGGCAGGATGCCGCGTCTTCTGCCGAGCGCGTTGAACAGGAAATAGCCGAAGCCCGGACGCAGGGCCAGCAGTTGATCACCGAAGCGCGAAAGGCCGCCGGAAGGCTGCGGGCTTCGGAAGAGGAACGCGTTCGCGCCGACCTCGAGGCCCTGCGAGAGCGGGCAACTGCGGACGTCCAGCGTGAGCGGGACGGCGCTATTGAAGAGATCAGGGCCGAGTTTGCGAACCTGGCGGTTGACGCTGCGGAACGCGTGATCGGTCGATCCCTGGATGCCCAGGCGCACCGGGAGATTATTGAGGGCGTACTTGAAGAGGGCCTTGTCGGGGACGGCAGGGACTCTTAAATGTTGACTGACGTGGCCGGACTACCAAGGAAGGGGGACTGAGCATGGCGCCAAAAGCACGACGTTACGCGCAGGCCGCCTTTGAGATAGCGTCCGAAAACGACACGCTCGACGAGTGGGCCGCGGATCTTGACGCCCTGGCAACAGCTCTCGGTGATGAAGACTTCGCGGCTCTGCTCGACGCACCGCAGGCCCCGATGTCGGTCAAGATGACCGGGATAGATACGGTACTGGCCGGTGTCGGAGAGCAAGCTCGCAACCTGGCCAAGCTGCTCGTGACGCATCGGGCCACGCAGGTCGCTTCACAGATCCGTGATGATTTCCGGGCGATGTTGGACACGGAGCGGGGCATAGCGAGGGCTGAGATTGCCACGGCGGCCCCGGTCGACGACGCGTTAAAGACCGAAATCGTTGCGCGCCTGAGCGCGTTTGTCGGGCAAGAGATAACGGCGACCTTTACGGAGGATCCCGAGATCCTGGGTGGAATGGTGGCTCGTGTCGGAGACCGGCTGGTCGATGGCAGCGTGCGTTCAAAACTTCAATCGTTGCGGCAAACACTTGGCCGGCCTGTGGAGATAACGCGCGGAGACGACTAAGCCGGAACCCGCCGGCAACACAATGAAATAACGATGCTGGACCGGCTTACTTTCGCCGGGTATCCAGCAGGCGCTCGTCGGCTCTACCGTCACACCGGGAGAGCCGGGGAGTTTCCGGAAAAGACACGCACAGGGCCTCGTAAAGGGGTCCACGGAGGAGATCGCATGGCGGTCAGAGGACAGGACATAGCCTCGGTCATCAAGCGCCAGATCGAGGAATTCGGCGGCGAATTGACCATGGTGGACGTGGGTACGGTCGTTCAGGCGTCCGACGGCGTTGCGACCATTCATGGCCTGTCCGATGTCAGTTACACGGAGCTGTTGCAGTTCCCGAATGACACCATCGGCATGGCGTTGAACCTTGAAGAAGACAGCGTCGGCGCGGTGATTCTCGGCGAGTACACGCACATCAAGGAAGGCGACGAGGTCCGTAGCACGGGTCGCATCGCTGAGGTCCCGGTGGGCGAAGGCCTGATGGGCCGTATCGTGGACTCGTTGGGCAGGCCGCTGGACGGCCAGGGCCCGATCGATTCGACGGAAACTTCACCGGTCGAACGACTCGCTCCGAACGTTGTGGTGCGCAAGTCGGTCGATGCGCCGCTGCAATTCGGCATCAAGGGCATCGACGGGTTGATCCCGGTCGGCCGAGGCCAGCGTGAGCTGGTTATCGGCGACCGCAACACCGGAAAGACCTCTGTGTGTGTCGACGCCATCATCAACCAGAAAGATACCGGCGTTATCTGCATATACGTCGGCATCGGCCAGAAGGTCGGCAAGGTTGCGCAGGTCGCACAGACGTTGCGTGACAACGGAGCAATGGACCACACGATCGTGGTTGCGGCGAATGCTTCCGATGCCGCTCCGCTCCAGTACCTGGCTCCCTACGCCGGCGCTGCGATGGCCGAGCACTTCATGGACCAGGGCAAGGATGTCCTGATCATCTACGATGACCTCACCAAGCACGCATGGGCATATCGCCAGATGTCGCTGCTCCTGCGTAGGCCTCCGGGCCGTGAGGCGTACCCGGGTGACGTTTTCTACCTCCACTCCCGCCTCCTGGAACGGGCCGCACGGCTCGACGACGAGCGCGGCGGCGGGTCGATCACCGGTCTCCCGATTATCGAGACGCAGGCGGGCGACGTGTCGGCCTACGTTCCGACGAACGTGATTTCGATTACGGACGGCCAGATCTACCTAGAATCGGAACTGTTCAACGCCGGCATCCGACCAGCCCTCAACGCCGGTCTCTCGGTCAGTCGTGTCGGCAGTTCTGCACAGACACGTGCGATGAGGGACGTTGCCGGACGGCTGAAGCTGGACATGGCCCAGTTCCGTGAGCTGGCTGCCTTCGCACAGTTCGGCACCGACGACCTGGACGCAGCGACCCGCTCTCAGCTTGAGCGTGGTCAGCGCATGACGGAAGTGCTGAAGCAAAACGAAACATCGCCGCTCACGATGGAACAGCAAGTCTCGATCTTCTTCCTTGGAACAAACGGCGATCTGGACGACGTGCCGATCACCAGGATTCTTGAGTTTGAGGCCGGGTGGCACGAGTACACCGCAGCGAATATCCCGGATGTTCTCGGTGAGATTGCCGAGACCGGCCAGCTTAGCGACGAATCACGCACGAAGCTTTCCGAAGCCGCTGCGGCGTTCAAGCAGACAACTAACTTCGAAGACTAGGAGCGATACGGGCGGACTTGACCTCGTCCGAAAGCGCCAACATTCATGCCAAGCACCCAAGAGCTAAGACGCCGAATCCGTAGTGTCGCCAACACGGCGAAGATCACCCGCGCCATGCAGATGATCGCCGCGTCGAAGATGAGGCGTGCGCAGGAAATGGTGGTAGCCGGGCGGCCTTACTCCGAGCACATAAACTCCGTGCTCTCTCACCTGGCAGCACTTGAACGCGGGTCCGAGGACTCATCCGTTCCCTTACTCGAAGAGCGGGACGTACAAACCACGGGCATCGTGCTCATCACGCCCGATCGCGGTCTCGCCGGCGGCCTTGTGTCCAACCTCACGCGGGAAGTGGAGCGCACGATCAGTGCGAGCGAGTCGCCCGTGACGGTGGTGGCTATCGGCAAGAAGGGCCGGAACTTCACGGTCAGGACCGGCAACGAACTTAAAGCGGTCTTCGATGGAATCGGTGATAACCCGACTATTGAAGATACTCGATCCATCTCGAACATGGTGATCAACGAGTTTGAGTCCGCGGGCGTGGACAGGGTCTTGCTCGCATACTCACGTTTCATCAACACCGCCGTCCAGGCTCCAAAGATAGACACGTTGATCCCGGTGGAGCCAGCCGAACTGAGTGGCAATGACGCCGTTGGTTACATTTACGAGCCGGGTCCGACCGAGGTACTGGACAATCTGCTCCCCCGCTATGTCGAGATGGAGGTGTACCACGCCGTTCTCGAAGCGCTGGCGAGTGAGCACTCTGCCCGCATGGTGGCGATGAAAAACGCAACCGATGCGGCGAACGATCTAATTGACGACCTGACGTTGCAGTTGAACAAGGCTCGTCAGGAATCGATCACCTCCGAAATGCTGGACATCGTCGGCGGTGTGGAGGCGCTCGGTTAGCGCTCTTTAACTTTCCGATTAATAACGACGGGTAAATCACAGGAGCCCCAAAATGGCTAACGGCAGTGTTGTTCAGGTCATCGGAACAGTTGTGGACGTTGAGTTCGCAGCGGAAGACCTTCCGGAGATCTACAACGGGCTGGAACTGGAACTGGGCGGCGAGACGCTCTACCTCGAAGTAGAGCAGCACGTCGGAAATAACTGGGTCCGGTGTCTGGCGCTCGGTCCAACCGAGGGCCTGAAGCGCGGTGCAGAGGTTACGGACTCGGGCAGGGCTATCGCAGTCCCCGTAGGTCCGGCGACTCTCGGCCGGCTTTTCAATGTGACCGGCGACGCGCTGGACACGCTGGGCGACGTTGACGCCGCCGACCGCTGGCCGATCCACCGGGCCGCACCGTCGTTCGACCGGCAGACGGGTACGACCGAAATTCTTGAGACCGGCATTAAGGTCTTTGACCTGATCACCCCCTTCCAGAGGGGCGGCAAGGTCGGCGCTTACGGTGGCGCCGGAGTCGGCAAGACCGTCATCATCACCGAGCTCATCCGAAACATCGCACAGGAGCACTCCGGTGTGTCCGTGTTCGCGGGTGTCGGTGAGCGTTCCCGTGAGGGCAATGACCTCTGGCACGAAATGCAGGACTACGGTGTCATGGACAGCACCGTGCTCGTGTTCGGCCAGATGAACGAGCCTCCCGGCACGCGTGCCCGGATCGCCCTGACGGGACTGACGATGGCGGAGTATTTCCGTGACGTCGAGAAGCAGGATGTGCTCCTTTTCGTAGACAACGTCTACCGCTACATTCTGGCCGGCATGGAAGTGTCCGGTCTCCTGGGACGGATGCCGTCCGCCGTTGGTTACCAGCCCACGTTGTCGACAGAGATCGGCGACCTTGAAGAGCGGATCACCACCACCGTCGATGGCTCAATCACGTCCTTCCAGGCCGTGTATGTGCCGGCCGATGACTACACGGACCCGGGCATCGTGACCACGTTCGGCCACCTTGACGCCAACATCTCACTCGAGCGAGCGATGACGGAGCAGGGCCTGTACCCGGCCGTCGACCCGCTGGTCTCTAACTCCCGGATTTTGCAGCCGGGCATCGTCGGCGAAGAGCACTACGGCGTGGCCCGCGAGGTGCAGCAGGTCCTGCAGCGCTACCGTGATCTCCAGGACGTGATCGCCATCCTCGGTGTTGAGGAACTTTCGGACGAGGACCGTGTGGCCGTTGGCCGTGCGCGCCGCATCCAGCAGTTCCTGACGCAGCCCTTCTTCGTTGGTGAAGTGTTCACGGGCATTCCCGGGCGGTACGTGCCGCTGGCAGACAC
>JASLLE010000091.1 GCA_030747175.1 Dehalococcoidia bacterium
GCGCTCGCGGCTTGCACGCCCGCTACCTGGAGGATCCGGGCAGCATTGACGCAAACGTGGCAGCGGCGGTCACGGGCGTGGTGGCGAATGGCGGGACAGACGCCGATTACGACACCTTCTTCCAGCGCTTCAAGTCGCCGCTGGACCCGCAAGAAGAACAGCGATACCTGCGAACGCTGGTGGGATTCCCGACTTCGGAGCAGATGGATCGAACGCTCACGATGACGCTCAACGGCGAGATCAGGACGCAAGACGCCCCCTACCTGCTCGCCGGTTGCATGGTGAATCGTGAGAACGGGGGACAAGCGTGGAACTTCATCAAGGACAACTGGGACGCCCTCAACGACGCGTTCCCGTCGAACTCTATCGTTAGGATGTTGTCCGGGGTTCGAGCACTGTCGAAGCCGGAGATAGCCGACGACGTGCTGTCGTTTTTCGAGGAGCACGAGGTTCCGCAGGCTGCTCTTACGATGTCCCAGCACCTGGAGCGGCTGCGCATCAACGTTGCGCTGCGGGAACGCGAGTCCGAGCGGCTGTCGGACGCGTTAACCGCCGAGTAGCCGGTTACAGCCAGCGGCGAACGCTCTCGCGGTAGGCCGCGTACGGTTGCCCGATCACGGTCTCCAGGTAGCGCTCTTCGCGCGTGATCACGAGGAACCGGAGCGCCAGTACGGCGATCGGCACGGAGCCAGCGACCCAGTAGGAGTTCAAGAGCAGTCCGATTCCCAGCCCCACCGCCGTGAAACTGAGATAGATCGGGTTGCGGGTGTACCCGTACGGGCCGTCCATAACCAGCGTCGTCGTCGGTCGAGCCGGGTCTGGATGCTCGCCGCGACGAAGCAGCGTGATCGTCGCCCAGGCGGCGAGAACCAAGCCGACGCCCACCGAAACGGCTCCAAGCACCACAGCGATGAGGCTGCCTCCTGCCTCAATATCGCTCCCCGTCATCACGTGCAAAACGACCCCGGCGCCAAACGGCAGGCCGAATACAAGACGGGGGGAGGCCATCAGGCCCGGCCGGGGAGGATCTGAACCGCGGGTTTGATTCACCTTTTCTCCTCTGTCCGCCTGATCCTGCGAGCGTGATGCTGCTTGATGGGCGATTATGCCTCATCACTGATGAGCAGGGCGAGGCGTTTCGACTGCTAAACTCGCTGGCCGAACCTCTTCAGAACCGGCGACGGTCTGACACTGCGAACATGGAAAGTCTCTGGATAACGAGCCCTTGAATATCACCCGGGTCGAGTTCACTTCCATCCACGTCCACGGCACGCACCAGTGGGTGTTTGTCGAGGTCACCGATGACGACGGCAACACGGGCCTCGCCGAACTGGCCGGCCCCGAGGCCGCGACCGGGATCGCTCAACTGACGGCCGGTTACGCGGAACGCCTCAGGCTGTCTCCGCCGGATGGCGAGGCCGATGTAACCGCCGTGTTGGGGCTGAGCGCCGCCGACCTGGAAGCGGATCGCCCGAGGGCCACAGCGGTAAGCGCGCTGCGGACGGCGATAGCCGACGCACAGGCCCGGCGGGCGGGTATCAGTCTCACGGAGTTCCTGGGCGGACGGGCAACCGGGTCTGTGCAGCTTTACGGCAACATGAATCGATCGATGCTGCCCGATGACGGCGGCCCGCGCGACAGGTCCCCAGAGGCGTTTGCCGCCGCTGCGCGAGAAGCGATAAGGCGCGGTTATGAAGTCGTGAAGTGCGCGCCTTTTGATGAGGCACAGTCGCCTTTCGAGGAACCCGGCCTTCCGGAAGCTGCCCGGGGCGGTATTGACCGGATCGCGGCCGTTCGGGAAGCCATCGGCCCGGATGTTCCGCTGTTTGTCGACTGCCATAGCCGTTTCGACCTGGACTCAGGGATCGCCCTTGAGATCAGCCTCAGGGAATCGAATGTCGCCTGGTACGAGGAGGCTGTGGACGGTCTCAAAGATCCCGAGACGATGAAGAAGATCCGTGAGCACGCCACGATGGACGTGGCCGGGGCGGAGTCCGGGTACGGGGTCGCGCTGTTCCACCGGCTCATTGAGGACGGTGTGATGGATGTCGTGATGCCGGACATCAAATTCTGCGGCGGCGCTGGTGAAGCCGTAGCGATAGGCCGCGCGCTGGAGCCCATCGCCGCCGGGTCTGTCTCGATGCACTCGCCATCGGGACCGGCGTCACAGCTCGCCAGCGCACATGCCACGGCGGCATTCCAGGGAGCACGGCCACTTGAACACGCATGGGGCGAAGTGGATTGGCGGCCGTCCGTACTCGAGCCTGCCGAGCGGATCGAATCGGGCCGCATATACATCCCGGAAGGCCCCGGACTGGGTGCAAACCTCGACGGATCGACCGTCGAAGCTCGCGGCCGGCGCTGGACGTTGTAGGCCGCCATAGGTGAGCGATGACGACGACAGATCGGTCATATCGCGAGCGTTTCCTCACCCGATCGCGCACCCTGGACTATCTCCGGGATCTTGAATACGACTCTGCGCCCGGCGTTGTGACCGAGACGCTGTACGTGCCCCTCGGTTCCGGCGAGATTCCTGGCTGGGAGTGGCTTCCGCCCGCGGCCGTCCGCTCCTCAAACGGGTTAGTTCTCCTGGGCGGCCCCACCGTACAGACCGCATTTGGCCCGCCGTTCCCTGTTGATGTCGACGATGGTGATCGCGCGAGTCGCGGCCCGCATTTCAGCCCGTTCATCGCTTCGTTGACACGACGCCGCGCTATTGCGTTCATTTTGCTGAGACTCGGGTCGTATGCAGTCGGCGTGGCCGATGACGGAAATCTGATCGCCAGCAAGACCGGGACGCGCTACGTCAAGGGCCGGCACCGTGCCGGTGGTCAATCTCAACGCCGATTCGAACGCAACCGGGAGGTCTGGATAGCGCGTTTATACGACCAGGTGTGCAGGACGGCATCGGATCGTATCGGACCCTTCGAGGACGATCTGGACGCGCTGGCCACGGGGGGTGATCGTCACGTTATCGAGGGCTTCATGAAACGTTGCGGGTTTGCCGACCGTTTACAAAGCCGGCTCCGGGCCATCGACGTAGTGGTAAATCGACCGGGATTAAAATCCCTGAAGCAAGCCGTCACGAAGGCCTGGGGCTGTCGTATTTGGGAAGCGGATCCACCGCCGGGGGAATAATTGGCCTCGTCGAAGCATGGATTTGCTTATCGTGTTACGTTTTTCGCCACACGGACTGGAACCAGGAAGAATATCGTGATCGGGGCAGACGCCGGGAGAGATCATGAGGGTACTGGTAGTTGACGACAACCCGGACATCGCAGAAGCCGTGACCGCCGTGGTCGGTGTTCGCTAGCCGGAAGCCGAGATCATCGAAGCCGCCGACGGGAATTCGGCAATCAAGCATGCGCGTGATCGGAATCCCGACATCGTCGTCCTGGATGTTGGCCTTCCAGACATGACCGGGTTCGATGTGATGCGTTCCATACGCTAATCATCGGAAGTACCGATCGTGATGCTGACAGCCCGCGACGGGCACATGGATAAGGTCGAAGGCCTCGAGTTTGGCGCCGACGACTACATCACGAAGCCCTTCGCACCCATGGAGTTGCTCGCCCGGCTCCGCGCCGTGTTGCGCCGCACTCGCAGGGATACCGATATCTCCGAGCAAGATGCGTTCGAGGAAGAAGGCCTGCGGTTTGATTTCGCCGCCCACGAGGTCACTTACGAGAATGAAAGGGTTCCTCTCACGCCGTTGGAGTACAAGCTGCTGGCTCAGTTCGTACTGGGCTATCCCCACGTTGTCCCGCATGAAAAGCTGCTGCGGAGCGTCTGGGGTCCGACCTACATCGGTGAGAGTGACTATTTGAAGGTCCATGTGCAGCGAATACGGTCCAAGTTCGGGGCCGTCGCTTCCGGGTTTGATCCCATCGCCAACGAACGTGGCGTTGGCTATCGGCTCAATCTGGTCCACGAGCGATAGGGACTGGTCCCGCGGGCAGGTTGCCGGTGCGACCCGCTGCCACTAATATCCCAGCTGACACGAACTCGCGCACATCACGGAACGCGGTTTCCGGAACCCCGGGCGGCGCGATGAACGTGCTGGCATCCCGTTTCTCGGGAACATGAAGGGGATTCAATGACCACGACAACAAAAGAACGCGTTGCCTATTTCAACGGCGAAATCGTCCCCGAAAGCAAGGCCCTCGTCTCCTTCCGGGACCGCAGTTTCAAGTACGGCGATGGCGCGTTCGACATGACGCGCACCTTCGGCCACAAGATCTTCAAGATCGAAGAGCACATCGCCCGTTTCGCTAACACCCTCAGGTACTTCCAGATCGATCCCGGCATGACCGAGAAAGAGATGGTCGAAAAGTCCATCGAGGTTCTCGAGGCGAACCTGCCATTGATCGACGAGACCGAGGATTACTGGGTGGGCCAGCGAGTCAGCCGCGGCACGGATATCGTGGGCGGCGATATGTGGGAACACGAGGGCGCCACGGTGGTTATCGAGTGCACCCCGCTTCCGCTGAAGGCGCGCGCCCCGCTGTTCAAAGACGGGATCGACGTGATCGTGCCCTCGGTGCGCCGCACCCCGCCGGAGTCACTGAGTCCCCGGGCCAAGTCCCACAACTACCTGAACCTGATTATGGGCGACCTGGAGGCCAAGGCGTATAACCCGGCCGCATGGGCCGTCCTGCTGGACATGCAGGGCAACTTTGCCGAGGGAATCGGCTCCAACTTCTTCACCGTAAAAGATGGTGTCATTCGCACGCCGCGATCCCAGTTTGTGCTCGGGGGCATCAGTCGTGAGACGGTATTGGATCTAGCGGCCGGGCTGGACATCCCGGTCGTGGAGGAAGATATCGACCCCTTTGACGCATACGTCGCGGACGAGGTATTCCTGACTTCGACGAGTCTCTGCATCTGCGGTGTCCGGACCGTGAACGGGAAACCGATCGCAGACGGCAGCACCCCGGGGCCAATAACGAAGGCGCTCATGGACGCTTATGTTGATTTTGTCGACTTCGACTGGGTGTCCCAGTACACGAGCCGGTTGGAAGCGTAGGCGCCTTAAAGACGATGGCTGAGCCAATCAACTCATGGGCATCAGGACGGTCAAAACTGATGACCGCCCGCGAAGCCGTTGAGCGCTTCGTGAGCGATGGCGACACCATCTACTCTGGCTTCAACATCATCTCGTTCGCACTCACCAACGAGATCATCCGCCAGGGAGTGAAGGGGCTGAAAGCGGTAGCCGGTTCCGTGACTCCGAACGTCACGATTATGTCGATCGACGGCAACGTGGACCGGATCGAGACCGGTTACCTCAGCGGGACGCTCCGGAGCAAGCCGTTCCAGGAGATGATGCGGGACGGCCGCGTCAAGTGGAACGACTACACGAATATGACGATCACACTCCGGCTCATGGCCGGGGGACTCGGCATGCCCTTCATCTGTGCCAACTCGTTCCTGGGTACGGACTACCTGTTGCCGGAGACGATGAACCACTCCCGCAGCCTGCAGGAAGACCGCAGGCGTGAAGATGGATCGGTCGCCCCGCCATATGCGGTCATTAATTCTCCATTCGACGGCAGGAAAGCGCTCCTGTACCCGGCGTTGAAGCCGGATGTGGCGATCGTCCACTGCCAGCGGGCGGATGAAGAGGGCAACGTCCAGGTGTGGGGCCCGCAAGCGGATACAAAGTGGGGGCTCTGGTCGTCAAAAAACGTCCTGGTGACGGCGGAAGAGATCGTCCCACGCTCGGTGATCTCCACCGAACCGCATTTCACGATCGCGCCCGGATTTAAAGTGAGCGCGGTGATCCATGAACCCTGGGGCGCGCACCCGGGCGGCCTGAACGGCTATTACCGCGCCGACAGGTCCTGGTACGAGCTGACGGGGGCCGGAATGACGACCTGGGAGTCGGCCCGGGAGTACCTGGACGAGTGGGTGTACGGCACCGAAGACCACTCCGAGTACATCTCAAGGTACAAGAAGCGGTTCGGAGAAGAACTCCTCAACTCGCTACGCGTGAAGGAATTCATGGGTCCCGAACAGCCAGCCCGGTACGGATGGCGGTGACGCGATGACCACTGAACATGCAGCGCCGGGCGAGTACACGCCGGCCGAGATGATGATCATCGCAACGGCCAGGCAGGTCCGGGATGGTGAGTCGACCATCGTGGGAATGGGTCCGCCCCTTCTCTCGGCGGCGCTGGCCAAGTATCACCACGCGCCGAACATGTGGTATTGCACCGAGTCCGGTCCGCTGGACTACGTTCCGACGAGCCGGGATCTTTCCGCGCCTCTTGGCATTGCCGACCACAGCCTGACCGAAGGCGCGGCGCTATCCGGCGACATGGTGGATGCGCTCGGAGCGTTCGTGAACGGAGGGTGGGCGCAGTCCGCGGTCCTGCAGGCTGCCCAGATCGATCGGTTCGGCAATCTGAACACCATGCTCGCCGGGACGTTTGAAGACCCGACTCGCCGGCTGCCCGGCACCGGCGGAAACGCCGATATCGGCGCGTCGGTGCAGCGGGTGATCTCGACGATGCCGTTAGAGACGCGCCGCTTCAGGGAACGGGCCGATTTCCGCACCACCGCCGGTTACATAGACGGACCCGGCGGACGGGCCGAAGCGGGCCTCGCGCCGCAGGGGCCGAACCGTTGTGCGACAACGATGTGCGTGTTCGGTTTCGATACACCGGATGGGGGCCTCACCGGCTCCTGCGAGATGGTCCTCGACCAGATCTTCCCGGGCGTGTCGCTGGAAGAGGTACAGGCGGTCGTGCCGTGGGATCTGAAAGTGTCCCCAGACCTGGGGTACATGGATCCGCCGAGGACCGAAGAGCTTGAATTGCTCCGCCACCTGGATGACGGCGGAAATCATTTGAGACCGGGACGATATTGATCCTCATTGACCCGCGGCCTGCGCGGCAGTAGGCTCGCACCGTGTCATCCGACGTCGCCGACCGGCGTGATGCAACATCCGCGCCGGGGCAGACGAGTTCCTCTCTGGACCAGAAATCTGGTTTACCGCCGACCACGGACCTGCGTCGCCGACCGCTTGATCTAAAAGCCGGGCTGTTCGTGTTTTTCGTTTCCACGCTGTGGAGCGGAAACTCGATCGCGATCAAAGCCGGCCTAGAATACGCTCCGCCCCTGCGACAGGGCTGGATGCGATTCGTCGTCGGATCGATCGTAATTCTTGGCTGGGCGATCCACTCGAAGTCCGATCTGCGAATTCACCGGGCTGAATGGCGTCCCCTGTTCGTGTTGTCGATCTTCTTCGGCGTACAGGTCATGCTCATGAACCTGGGCATCAAGTACACGACGGCCGGTCATGCGACCGTTCTGATCGTGACATCCTCGATCTGGGTCGCTCTCCTGTCCCATTTCTTCATCCCGGGAGACCGGCTCGAGCCCGTTCGGTTCCTGGGGATCTTGATCGCCTACCTGGGGATCATCGTTCTTTCTGCGGACAGCCTGTTTGAGGCGGGCGGCAAGAACCTGATCCTGGGCGACATCCTCTCCGCTATATCAGGTTTCTTGCTCGGCGCCAGGCTGGTCTACAGCGCCCGGCTTGTGTCGCGGCTCGATCCGGCCAAGATGCTGCTGTTCCAGGCGGCCACCGGTGGCGTTGCGCTCATAATCATCAGCGCCATATTCGAGCCAGAACCGTGGTTGTGGACGTGGGAACTGGCGGTTTCGCTCGCGTACCAGGGTTTTGTGATCGCCGGGTTCGGTTTCCTGGCCATGCTGTTGATGAGCAAGTACTTCTTTCCGTCTCGCGTCAGCGCTATCTCCCTTACCCAGCCTGTGACGGGCATCCTGCTCGCATGGCTGATCCTGGATGAAGAGCCGAGCGCGTTGCTGTGGATCGGCGGTGTTCTAGTGATGGGCGGCGCGCTGCTCGCTCAAAGGCGAAGCACGCCGACGGCAGGCGCGTCCTCCAGCGTACCCGCCACCGGGCTGCGGTCCGACAGCGCCGACTGATCACAATGGCGAACATCGAACGCAGGCCACTGACCGTACGCGCCGGAGCCTTTGCCGTAATCGTCGGCATCTTCTGGAGCGGTAACTCCATCGCCATCAAGGCCGGCCTTGATTACGCCGGGCCGCTCCGGCTCGGCTGGATGAGGTTCGTCGCCGGGTCTCTCGTCATACTCGCCTGGGCGATTTACACGAGGGCTGACATTCGTATTCGACGATCCGAGGTCAAGCCGCTGGTGGCGCTCGGCCTTCTGTTCTCGGTCCAGATCGTTTTCATGAACCTCGGTATCAAGTTCACGACCGCCGGACACGCCCTGTCTCTGAACGTTACGACTGCGATCTGGACGGCGTTGCTGGCGCACTTTTTTATCGCCGGAGATCGCCTGGAAAAAGGGCGCTTCCTGGGCATCCTCGTCGCCTATGCCGGTATCGTCGTGATCTCCCTGGACGGGCTGCGCTCCGGCATCAACCGGGACATCCTGATCGGTGATGCCTTTGCCCTGATATCGGCGTTCCTCCTGGCCAGCCGGCAGATCTTCGCCGCCCGGCTCGTGGAGGGAATGGACCCGAACAAGATCCTGTTGTCGCAGTTTTTCATCGGGACAGTGATCTTCGTCGGCATCAGCGCAGCCTTCGAGACCGAGCCGTGGTCATGGGCGTGGGAGCTGTGGACTTCGATGGCGTACCAGGGGTTGCTGATCGCCGGTTTTGGTTTCATCGCCAGCCTCTGGCTGGTTTCTCATTACTTCCCATCCCGGCTGGCCGCGCTCGGGCTGTTATCGCCGGTGAGTGGGATCATCCTTGCGTGGATCGTGCTTGGAGAGGATCCGACCTCTAATCTCTGGATCGGAGCCTTCCTCGTGATGGTCGGCGCCGGGTTGGCGCAACGCAGGAATCGCGCTCCGAAGACAACCACCCGCGGCGCGGCAACGGAGCGTCAGGCCGCCGACTAAGCCAGCGCTGCCCGCATAGCCTCTCGCAAGAGACCCCGGCAACGCGTTGACCGGCGCGAGATGCGATGCTAGCGTCCCCCGAATGCCACCAACCGAGCATCGCCGCATCACCCCGCGCGCAGGCGCGTTCGCCACTTTCGTCGCGGCGCTCTGGTCGGGCAACTCCATCGCCATCAAGGCCGGACTGGAGTACGCGCCGCCTCTCCGACTTGGCTGGTACCGGTTCGTCAGCGGCGCCGTGGTGATAGTGGCGTGGGCGCTGTACACCCGGGCGGACCTGCGGGTGCGACGCAATGAACTACGGGTTCTGACCATTCTCGGGGTCCTGTTTTCCGTTCAGCTCGTGTTCATGAACCTCGGGCTCAAGTACACGACGGCCGGGCATGGCGCAGTGCTTTCCGTGACTTATCCGATCTGGATGGCGGTGCTGGCTCACTTCTTTATAGCCGGAGACCGGCTGGCTTTGTCCCGCCTTGCCGGGATCCTGGTGGCGTATGGCGGGGTGGTGGTGATCTCTCTCGATGGCCTCGGCGCCGAGGCGTCCGGCGAAGTGCTGCTGGGCGACATACTCTCGATAATCGGCGGGTTCTTGCTGGGCGCTCGGCTCATCTTTAACGCCCGGCAATCCGGGAGAATTGACCCGAACAAACTCCTGCTTGCCCAGGCGGCGTTCGGTACCGCCGTGTTCGTTCCCGCCGGGCTGATTTTCGAGGGCGAACCCTGGCTCATGAACAGGGAGCTCGCTCTTTCGATCTTCTACCAGGGCGCTGTGATCGCCGGATTTGGCTACATAGCAAACCTGTGGCTTCTCCAGCGATACCTGCCCTCTCAGGTCGGCGTGCTGAACCTGAGCCAGCCGATCTTCGGAATCGTCCTGGCATGGTTGATCCTGGACGAACCTCTCACGAGGTTACTGTGGGCCGGTGCGATTCTCGTGGCGCTTGGGGCCGGGATGGCGCAACGCCGAACGCGGAATGAGCGAGTCCCTGCGAAATCCTTGCGGCCCGTATCCGTGAATCCTTCATCTGGCGCCGTGCCGGGCCCGGCCGGATCGGATACGCGTGAATGAGGTTGTTACAAAGGTTCTTGTCCCGGGGTCCCTGAGATTCACTCACCGCTCCTCATGTGGTGTGTCTGACGAACTTATAATCGGGTCCACCAGATCCGCTTTCCAGAGCCCGAAAGGAATTCCCTGTGGCCACCCTGAGCAGGCGCGCGGTAGATACGGTCGATTCGCGTCTATGGCATCACCTGGCGCTCGGGGTTCACCCCGCTTGCGCCATCGCTGCGTACAGAGACGGCGAACTCGTTATCGACCTGTACGGCGGGGAGATCAACTCGGGAGACGGCTCGAAGGTCTCCGCCGACACCCTGTACAGCATCTGGTCATGCGGCAAACCGATGACCGCAGCATGCCTCTGGGTGCTGAAGGACCGGGGAGCGCTGGGCTGGGATGACCTGGTCGGTGACATCTGGCCGGGCTACGGGGTCAACGGAAAAGAGGCCACGACCGTCCGTCATGTCCTGACACACCAGGCGGGTGTGCCGACAACACCGGACGCGATCAACGAGATGATGGGTGATGAGAATCCGAACTGGGGGACAGTCGTTTCGGGTTTGCAGAACGCCGAAGCCGAGTTCAATCCGGGCTCGGCGATCCAGTACCACGGAATCACGTTCGGGCTGTTGGTCGTGGAACTGGTGCAGCGGATCACGGGCCAGCCTTTTGAGGAGTTTTTTCAGGCCGAAGTCGCCGGACCGCTTGGTCTCGTTGACACTACGTATGCCCTGGATGCGGAAAGAATGCCAAGACTTGCACGATTGTCAGCGATGCCCGATTTCGAGTCGCCAGACCTGGCGGAGATTGGAAACGCCGAGTGGTTCAAGTTCAATCCAAGCCCCGGGGCAAACGGCACGTCGACGGCCCGCGACCTGGCACGTTTCTACAGCGTTCTCGTACATGACGGTTCGGTGGACGGCAAGCAATGGTTGAGCGCGGATACGGTCGCCGATGTGACGGCGTGCCATGTCGAAGGCGCTGCACGCGATTCCGGGGACATGATGAGGTGGGGACTGGGCCTACAACTTGCCAAAGAGGGCCCGGGCCAAATGGGTGATGAGCCGGGCCCCCGGACGTTCGGCCACGGCGGGGTCGGCACCTGCATTAGCTGGGGCGATCCGGACCTGAAAGCGGGAGTCGCCATCGTGACGACCGGACTTCAGCCTGACGAGGTAAATGACCCGCGCTTGCAGACCTTCTCTCAACTTGTCAGGGACGCGCTGGAGAGTTGAACTTGTTCCCGGGGATTGAATGGGAGCGAGGTGACCCCGGTGCGCTCGGTTTTGACCCGGCTCGCCTGGCCGCGGTCGGCGAGTGGCAGGAGCAGCAGGCCGGAGGTTCACCGTACCGGCTGCTTGTCGTCCGGCAAGGCCGGATAGCGGCGGAGTGGCACGGCGGCGGGATGGGGCCGGACACCCTGCAGGGCCAGGCATCCGCTTCCAAGTCCACCTACTCGACGGTACTGGGTATCGCCATCGCAGAAGACGTGATCGGCTCTGCCGACGATCTCGTGGCCGACTACTACCCGGAGTTCCTTGATGTATCGCCCGAGGAAGGGCCAAAGGAGAACCGTTACGCCTTCCCGGAAAACGCCGGGATCACGTTCCGGCAGTTGATCGGCAACATGTCCGGCTACATGAAGCCGGGCGAATCCCCGGGAAAGACGTTCAACTACCAGACCTTCGGCATGAACGTCGTGACCCACGCGCTGGCGTCCGAGTATTCGCTCTACCGCACCGACGATCCCGAACGGGGCGCGGGTTTCGGACGTCTCACGGAACGCAAGGTGCGGAATCTGATCGGCGGTTCGTGGAAGTGGCTGTATTCCAACTTCGATCTTCAACCGAACGCAAAACTCGGCGTGTTCGGTTACGCCACCACGTTCCAGATGACGGCGCGTGACATGGCCCGTCTCGGGCTTTTATGGCTGAACGATGGCGACTGGGCTGGAAAGCAGGTCGCCCCGGCCGGGTGGCTGCGGCAGGCGACGCGCGTATCCGACATGCTCCTGCAGTATGAGCCGAGAGAGCTGTGGCGGTACGGGCTCGGATTCTGGTGCAACGACCAGGGCGTGCTGTGGCCCGACCTGCCGAGGGATTCTTTCGCGGCCGTCGGAGCCGGAAAACAGTTCACCTGGGTTGACCGCGAGCACGATCTGATCGTCGTTCAAAGCCCGGGCACGTTCGAGGGTTCATTCAGCCCGGCGATCGGCTCGGTGGCCCCCGAGCGGGTACTGGCCGCGCTTGATTGAAGGCCGGCGCTTGATGAAATCTTCGCGACTTCATCACCCGGAAACGCCAGGAATTGAATAGCATCGAAAGATGCTCCAGCGTCACTTTATCGAATGCTTCCACTGTCGAACGCCCGTCGATGAGACCGATCTCGATTGCGCGTTCTGCGGACGAGAGATTGCCTTGGAGTTGGCCGAGCGAAACGCGATCTCGTTTCTGTTGCGATGCACGTCAGTGGCGGTCGTGAGCGGCGCTGCGTTAAGCGGTTTCGCTTTCGCGTTCTTTCTGGCCGGCTTTGGCGGTCACGAGAAGACCTTTTTCCTGGCGTACGTCCTCGCGTCCTGTGTCGCCGGACTGGTCTGGTTCGCCGGTGACTGGCTGCGACCGACAAAGAT
>JASLLE010000092.1 GCA_030747175.1 Dehalococcoidia bacterium
CATCCCGGATGTCTTTGTGGAGCCGTTTAGCCGGTTGACAACCAACTCTGTCTCGGCCTCGACTTCGTTCATTCAGATCGCCGGTATAGCGGCCCTTGAAGGTACCCAGCAGCCGGTTGTCGACATGGTGGCGGAGTTCAAAAAGCGCCGGGCGGTCGTGGTCGAAGGCCTCAACTCGATCGACGGCATAAGCTGCCGTACACCGGACGGGGCGTTCTACGCCTTCCCGAATATCCGCGGCACCGGCATGACGAGCCAGGAGTTTGCGGATGCCTGCCTGTACGAGGCGGATGTCGCGCTTTTGCCGGGGACATCGTTCGGCGAGTTCGGTGAGGGTTACGCCCGGTTGTCGTTTGCCAACTCGGAGGAGAATCTCCGGAAGGGCATCGCGCAGATCAAGGACATGCTGGCGGCCCGTTAGGCAGACGGCGGATTCTGCTCAAGGTCGGGCCGGAAAATCGCCATGAAGGTGATGTCTTTGTACTGTCCGTCCAGTTTTCGCGCCCGGCGCCTGACACCTTCTTCGACAAATCCGACACTGCGGTAGAGATGGACAGCGACTTCGTTATCCGTAAACACCGATAGCTCCAGACGCTCGTACTCGGCGTTCCAGGCCCAGCCCAGTGCGTTGTCGATCAGGCGCCGTCCAAGGCCCTGGCCGCGATATTCGGGCAGGATGCCCATGCCGATATGGGCCAGGTGTGTGAACCCTTCCGAAGTTTGCGGGATGGTCGAACACCAGCCGACCACCAGGTCTCCATCAATCGCGAGCATGACTTGCCCGCCATCCGACCAGACGGATTCGATGAACTCTCGCGTTTCTCCCTCGGATCGCCCGTGAACTAGCCCAAGGTAGCGTCGCTCTTCGGCCACGACGGCGACGCACGCGGCGAAACTGCCTACGAGCTTCGGTATCGGTAGTACAAGGGCTACCCGAGTTGATTCGGTCATTGAGATTCTTTCGGGAATCAGGCACGTGCCGGACCGACGTGGTCCGGAAACGCCGTCTCGCCTTTCGATCTGATAACACCGTACTCGGTCATCATGGCAGATGAGTTGGATCTGGCGATATTAGCAGCACGTGGGTCGTCGCGTCCGACACCTGCTTGACGGGCGCCTCGACCAACACCTGCGGCGTGTCATCCAGCAATCCCCAGAACGGCGGGAGCTCGTCACGCCGCATCAGTCCCGATGGCGTCATCAGGTAATGGCAGTGTGCTGTGCGGAGAAACCCGGGATCACGAAACTTGGTGCTGAAGCTAGATACGCGCTTCGCATGATTGTCGCGTTTCTTCGTCCGCCGGTCATGGTCCGCCAGGGCCTGACGGTACGCCGGGTCGGTCTCAAGTTCCTCGACTCCTGATGACGTTGCGTATCTTGCCGCGGCCTCCAGGATCCCCGCCGACAAATGGACCGCCTCTTCCATGACGGGGGTTTCCGCCGTGAGCCGCTTGAGATCGGTCGAGTCGTTGTCGTCGCGGGACTTGTCCCCCCGGGACGCTTTTACTTCGACCGCGTACACGCGGTTATCCGGCCCGACGCCCACCACATCAACAACTCTGCCTCCCGGGCCCTCCAGCCGGACCTCGAACCCGATCGCCCGACAGTTTGCTTCGCTGTAGAGCCACTCCCAGGCCGCCCATTTGAGGCGGTAGGTCGTCAGGTTATCGCTGGCGCGATGGAAGGGGCGCTTGCTTTCTGGCATGGGTTGTTGGCTCGTCGGGCGTATTGTTCTGCAAGACAGAACTCGCAAATTAGCACAATTGTTCCAAAACTCGTAATGAAAGTTGCGGGCAGGGTTTAGAACAAACGTGCTAAGGTCGAATCAATGCGGTGATGGCCCCCCCCGTCACCGGCCCGAGCAAGCATCGCTTTATTGGGCGGTCCGACCCTCCCCCCGGGACACGGACAAACAAATAGCGACGGGATCAGCAACGCCCCCCGGCCCCCCCAGGAATTTGCTGGTCCCGTCGCTATTCTCGGGGTTGCGTTCGACCGTCATCCCGGGCCTGGCCGTCGGACCTTCGCCGGCACGTCGATTGGCCGAAAAATGCCGATTGAACGCGAGCAGACTTCTCCCTCACCCCGGCCTTCTCCCGCTGGGAGAGGGGGCGACGCGGCGCCTGCATTCTTAGTCATCCCGATCCTTCCGGGCCCGGAAGGACGAGGGATCTTCACCAACCGGCCGGTCGACGAACCAGATACGTTCTGAACGGAACTCTTAACCACCCTCACTCTTGATGTATGTGGGCCTCTCCCACCGGGAGAGGGCGCACGCGTACTTCGTCAGGTTCTCGTGGAAGGGTGAGGGCGTATTGCCATACGCCCCAACCGGGTCCGATCTTCAGTCCGCAGTAATGGCGGCGGACTCTTGAACCGATTCGGAGCCGATGGCGGGAGGCGTCAGGAGATATCCCTTCCCGCGAACTGTGCGGACCAGATCATCCCCGGCTGGCGCACGGGACAACTTGCGGCGCAGTCGATAGATCGTGGCATCGACCGTCCTCCCTCCGCTGTCAGGCGCCTGGCCGAACGCCGACTGGACGAGTGAACCAGGGTCGACCACCTCTCCCGGCGACCTCGCCAGGGCGTACAGGAGATCGAACTCGGAGCGGGAGAGAGATACCGGGACACCTGCGACGGACGAACGGTCGGTGGCGGGATCTAGCACCAGCCCGTCCATCTTGATGATCGGGCGAGCCTCTCCGATGCCGGCCCGACCGGCGGCGTCAAGCTCCAGGGACAGGCGGTTTCGGGCGGCGGGCTGCATTCCGGAGTTGTGAGCGGCGACGAGCCGGGACGAGAGCGAGACGAATTGCTCCATATCCTCGATGCGGGCCAGGGTTGCCCCTGCTTCCTCCCGGCTTAACCCGAACGCCACACCAACCGTGAGATGTCCGGCGATCATCGGGGCCACCACCCCGGACGAGAAGCCCATTTGTGTCGCCCAGGCCGGCATCTGTTCCGATGGCGATCCGCCAGGTCCAATGGCCAGTGCGACGCCCTGTGCGGCGGCACGGGCGGCGGCGGAATCACCGTGCATCGATTCTTCGAAGGCCCCGGTTGTATGACCAGCCGGGTTGTCTTCACCGTCCCGGGAAAGTATCACGCGTTGCTGAAAGCCCAGTCCTCCACTACGTGTGTAGACCGCCACGGCGTCGAATCCGGTGACGGTCAGGATGGAGCGGGCGAAGGCTTCCAGGGCCGTGGTCTCGTCCCCTGCCGAGGCCACTGGTCTGAGGCCATCGAGCATCCTGGCAGCTCTCGAATTGGAGTAGTTGTTGCGCTCGGTTTTCCGGCGCATAGAACGCTCGGCGAAACGGCCTGAAGCGATGTATCCAGATAGCGCCGCGACGCCAGCTATCAAAGGGATCGTGGTGGAGATGGCAAGGGAAACATCTGAACCCGCGATCACTCCGCCGCCAGTGACTGCGGCGATCCCGAGGAACGCGGATACGCCGGCGCCCCGGTATCCGAGGAACAGGGCGTGCTGTCCGGCGAAAAGCACCGGTATGGCGATGACGGGACCCGGCAATCCCAGCGCGGCGGCGGCCAGACCAGTGAACGCCGCATCAGCACCGATCATGCCGAAGATCCAGGCGTCCGACTGGAAACGAGGAAGCAACGCGAACTGGAGAACGCCCGTGTAGAAGGCAAAACCTCCCCCAAGCGCCGCCACGGCCAGGGGATCGGCGCCGGTCCCCACGCCCAGGGCGAGAACACCGATTACAACGGCAAAGCGCAGGGGAAGGGTCGCCCGCTCAGAGTCCCGGAATTCCGCATGTGTGTCCATCGTGGTGACCGTAGCAGGATCAAACGGTTGCTCGCCTTTGGAACCCGCGACGGATTCCCATGAGTGTTTGCTTCACACTCTGGCCCGGCCCCCTTGAGGACCGGCCGCGTGTATCGTGGAATGTCAGGTATGACTGGGCGATCTGTGGATGCGTTCGGAGATCAAGCCTGGTCGTCGCCACCAGAGGAGCGTCGCGGCATGAGGGAGAAACCTCCAATCCACTGGCAAAACATTGGAGTAGCAGACGCCGAGACGCGTGCGATCGATGAAAGGGCTGATCGGCTGCAACCGCTCGGCGCGGACGCTATCGGAACACGCGAACTGATCACAAGTCTCGAGTGTTGTCATTTCAATGCCCTGTTGTACGTCGATCAGATCGTCAAGGCGATTCATTCTTACGGATCCCCTGCGGGACCGGGTCCTGGAAGACATGCAACTCGCTTCCCGTCAAATGTCGATCTACAGCGCGACGCAACGACGATTCTGAGGGCGTGGTGCGCCGGCGCGCCGGCGGAAGCAATAGACCGGGATCTCGGGAGCACTCCGGGTTCGCAACTTGTGAGCCTCCTCGGGACTCGCACGGCGCTCAAGGAATGGCAGGTGCAACGAGTCGTTGAACGAATCGAGGTTCGCTGGTTACGGGATACGGAGCAGGGATCAGTGGACCGTTACGTGCCGTTGCTTGTTTCGGGAACCTATGAAGCCCACATAGCTACGGAGTGTCCTCCCCGTTATCTTGAGCACTCCGAGTTTCGTCATGCGACGGTGCGGACCCTGATTCACGACACCCTCGACGGCGAGGATGCCGAGATTTCACTTGCATGGGCCATAGATTTGCTCATGCCATGCCACTGGGACTTCCTCGCCAATCTTTCCACCGTCCTCAAGGCGATCGGCGGCGATGTTTATCCGGACCGGCCATTGGAGTTGTGTGCGCGGAATATCAGGCTGTCGCCCGCTCTCAACAGACTGGAGATGATCTGCCGGACTCTTCTGGCATACGACGCCGATGAGGTACGGGCTGGTGGCGTGGATACGAACCTGTTGCGCGAGATGGGGGATTCCACCCCGGTCGGGCGTTGGCTTGCGGCGTCACTGGAGAAGACCATACGGGAACAGATGGGTTTCCGGCTCTAGGGCGGCCACAGGTCGCAATGGCATTCACGCTGGGTATGCCGCTCGCACCATCTGCCGGGGGGTCTGGATACGCTGGAGCCAGGGAGTTCGTCCCGATCAGGTACATGCAGCGGTAGACCGTGACCCGATGATCCCGCCATAGCTGGCAATCAGGTACAGGACGAGTTGAGGTCAGGGGCCAAAACGTATCCCGCAACATTTCGATTCAATTGCATAGCAGTTACGCAGTACCTAGACTGGTATGTATTACATGCCAGATATAAACAAAGACTCAGATACAAATGACGATATTCGAGACGGTAAGGGTGCGCGAGGTATCTTGCGCACCCTTTCTTCGTTCGTAGGCCGAAACCGGAATGACGACTCCGACGGGATGACCAATGGGGCGGAACCCGGTGGCAAGAGCAGGGGCAGGGCAGAGGTGGCACAATCGCAACCTGACACACCCGCGCCGCGTCGCCAATCGCGTGCGGCAACGGGTGAGCGCGATGAGAACGCGGTACCGAGACGACGATCCCGTGGCGGGCGTGGCCGGAAAGCCCGTGGCTCAGGCGCCGCCGAACGCCGTGACCGGAATGATGAAGTGGTGAGCGCAGAGGGCAGAGTGTCGCCACGATCGAAATCGCGACAGGGTGAAGAGCAGAAGTCGAGCCCGGAACAGCAACGTAACGAGCGTGAGCAACCGCATGGTGAACCGACGCGTCGTCGAAGACGCGGTGGAGGTCGAGGCCGCCGTTCCCCGGATCAAAGAACCGAATCACAGGCACCACGACCTTCTGACGAGCGCGCACCGCTGCAAAACGAGGGCAGCGCTCTCGGTACTTATGACGGCCCGGAGCGCGGCAAGTTCGGCGATATCGATGTTTCCGGTCCAATCGCCGCCGCGCTGGCCGTGATGGGATACGAGACCCCTTCGCCGATCCAGCTGGAAGCGCTGCCGGGCTGCCTTGACGGACGCGACCTGGTCGGGCAGGCGATAACCGGGTCCGGCAAGACCGCTGCATTTGGCATACCGATATGCGAACGAGTCGACCCTTACGACCGAAATGTCCAGGCAATTGTCCTGGTCCCGACACGCGAGCTTGCCATGCAGGTGACGCGCGAGGTTGAGCGTATCGGCAAGTTCCGCGGCATCACCGTGTGCGCCGTTTACGGCGGCCAACCGATAAATCGACAGCTTGTCCAGCTAGAGCGCGGCGCTAACGTCGTTGTCGGCACCCCGGGCCGGATCATGGACCACATGGGACGGGGGACGCTGGACCTCCAACACGTCAGGGTCGCTGTGCTGGACGAAGCGGACGAGATGCTCGACATCGGGTTCGCAGAAGACATGGAGTTCATCCTTCGGCGGACGCCACGATCACGACAGACGCTGCTGTTCTCGGCCACGGTTCCCGGTTTTGTAAAACGTCTGATTCGCCGCTACCAGGATGACCCGATGTGGATCCAGCTGGGCGCCGAGATTCAGACCGTGGACGAGGTGGATCAGATCTACTTTGAGGTAGCAGAGCGGGACAAGCAGACGGCGCTTGGCCTCGTCCTGGAAGACATGGCGGATGATTACCGCATGCTCGTGTTTCGGCGGACGCAGATCGGTGTGGACCGGCTCGCCCGGGCGCTCAAGTCACGCGGGTTTGGCGCGATGGGACTGCACGGCGGGTTGTCGCAGGGGGAACGGAACCAGGCGATGGGGATGTTCCGCGCAGGTGAGCTGCCGATCCTTGTATCGACCAACGTTGCCGCACGCGGGATCGACATCCCGGAGATCACCCATGTCGTCAATTACGACATGCCGGACAACGTAGAGGAGTACGTCCACCGGATTGGCCGGACTGCGCGCATGGGACGGCGAGGATACGCCGTGACCTTCATGGCGGAGTGGGATGTTGAGGGCTGGGAGAAGATACGGGCGCACGTCGGCGATGACCGGCTGATCCAGGGCAAGCTGCCGCTCTACGATTAGGCTGCCCCCCGGTCCTCGCACTGAGGACCGCTTTAGCGCCCTGAGGCTCTCGAAGGGCCGGGTTACGCGTCAGCGCGCTGGCGGACTGATCGCCTGCCGGCGATCCCCCTCACCCCAACCCTCTCCCGCGATGGGGAGAGGGGGCAAGAGTAGCTGATAGCCGTTCTCGTGGCCGGGGTGGGGCTTGCTCAGCCCGTCTCGCTCTTTGTCAGCGCAGATGCTCCACGGTGATTTCGTCTCCGACGGTAATCCGGGTCAGGTCTTCCCCTATCAGGAGCGGACCGTCATACGTCTCGCGCGTCTGCGCTTCCAGTGTCGCAACGGTAACCCCGGCCACCAGGATGACGTGTGAGTAAACCGCCAGGCGCGGGCGAGCCTTGTTGAAAATGGTTCCCGCCTGTTGTGGTGTGGTGTGGTGGGCGATGATGCGTTCGAACTGGTCAGGATCCGGAGAGTTCTCCCTGTTGCCGCAAATCACCTCATGAATCATCAGGTCTGCGCCTGTCCCATGTTCGACGATGGAGTCAGTGGGACGTGTGTCTCCTGAGAGAATCATGCTTCGACCCGCGTATTCGACTTTGAAACCAAGGGCCGGATGGATGGGCCGGTGGTCGACGTAAAAAGCGGTGACGCGAACGCCGGCCTCGTCGAACACCACGCCCGGTTCGATGTCATGGCTCTCGTTCGCGTTGTGGTGAATCTGCATTTCGGACGCGCGTACGCGCTCGTCAAACTCAAATGTCCGATCCATGTTCGACATCATCGCGGTTGTTCCCTCGGGGCCCCAGACACGAAGTGGACCTTCCCGCCGCCCGAATGTGGTGAACCAGCCCGAGATGTAGAAGTCAGGGATTCCCACTACATGATCAGAATGGAGATGTGTCAGGAACAACTTGTTGATTCGGCCCGGGTGCAGTCCGGTTTCGTGGAGTCGGATGCCCGCACCACGACCGCAGTCGACAAGCAGGTACTCATCGCCGGCGCGAATGAGAGTGCTGGTCGAGAAACGCCCGGGTACGAAGATCGGCGAGCCGGTACCGAGAAGCGTTACTTCCAAAACATCACTGCCCATTGTTCTGCCTCATTTCCCTCGCGTTGAAGCCCCGCCCGCTCGCCCCGGCCCCACTCGTCCCGGATGCGGGTTCTCCCCCGCTAACGCCCGGCGCACGTCCTCCGCCCATATCACCTCGGCATCGTCTTCCGGGGTATAGCCGAGGACTCGCATCGAGTTCTCGATGGACCAGAAGCGGCGTGTGTTCTCGCTCACGACGTAGCAGACGATGAAGGGCACGCCGTCCGCGTTCGTAATGTCCTCGGTCTCGATCGCCCGGGTGACGAACTGCCGCCAATCGCGCGGGCTGATGTAGGCGGCGAGGTCTCGCTTGTACCGGTTCATATCGTCGCCGTAGTCGGCCAGTTCTACCGGCCGTGGCGCCCCTATGCGCATCGACACGACATCCATCTTGCGGCCGATATCGCCGTTGGCGAACAGGAAGGCGAGCTGTTCGTACGAAAGCTTGGCCCAGCCGTAAAAGGAAGCCGAGAACGGCGCGTCATCCGGATGGACGAAATCCTGCAGGCGCGTGTGGATACGGTTCTGCTCCGTCCAGCTCGTCACGGCATTGGATGTGGCGATCAGCACCCGGCGCACGCCGGCGCGGTGGGCACAGTTGAGGACATTGAAGGTCATCTGGATGTTTTGCATCTCGATCGGAAAACGCTCAAGGGGAGGTATGGCGTTGCCGAACATGCCGCCGGGGTTCTTGTAGGCGAGATGGATGACGGTATCGACACCATCGAAGATGCTCTCGTAGCTCGACGCGTCGGGATCGATGAGGTCCCGCACAACGACATCAGGCCGGGGATCGCCGTCACGCCTCTGGACCGCGTCGACCAGGGACAGGTCGAACGTATCCGACAATCCCTCGCACAGCATTCCGGCGAGGTAACCGGCCCCGCCGGTGATCAGGATTTTGCGTTTATCTGCCACGTTTTTCTCCGATGTGTTCTGTTGGTTCAGTTGGAGAGTCTTCTCCCTCACGCCGGCCCTCTCCCGCCGGGAGAAGTGGCAAACTCTGTCGTCATCCCGGCCGAAGCGGAGGGAACTTCACCGCGCGAGCAATGGTCCTGAGCAATTGATTCCCGGTGTTACGACAAGCAACGACACCTTCCGACCAACTACTCCCTCTCGTCGGGAGAGGGAGACGCTGTGCGGGCATTTCTTACGCTTCTGAGATGTCCCACCCTTCCAGCGTGTAGTAGCCGACTCGCGGCAGATCAACCACCGTCTCAAGTTCCTGTGCACGTTTCAGCCGCTGGATGTTGAACAGGTGCGTGATCAGTTCGAAATACATATGGCGGAACGTACCCTCTAACGTGAGGACGGAGATCCCCGTTTCGGTGTTGCGATCGATCCCTGTCGGGTGGGCGTTGATCATCAGGTCCCAGTGCGGTCCCTGTTCTGTCTCGATAGTCATGCTTCGCGTCTGGTCAACGGTGTGGGAATCCAGCGCAGCACAGGCGAGCGCCAGCGCGTTATCGAGCGCACGCGTTATGTCGGCGATGTCCTTGAACAAATTCTCGTCAAGGGCACGGTCGGTCTCGGATGCGGCCAGCGCGGTGACCTGTGACTCGTCCAGTCCGGATCCATCCGGGAATAGTTGATCTCCCCAGCGCAAGAGCATCCAGCGGTACAGCATCGATGCCATGTGGCTCGTCTGCCGGCGCACATTCCACTCCGCCCACTCAAACTGGTCTGATGTCCAGTCAAGTTGCTCGTCCGTCAGTCCTTCGAGCTCGGCATGGATCGATGAACCTACGTCCCAGAATCCGGGAAATAGAGATCGGCCCGTTTCGGGCTGCGTAGCATCGCCGGTCAATCGTGATCGCCTTTCACTGGTGTGGGTGCGCGGAGTCTCGGATGGAGCGTGGCGGCTGTCAAATGGCTGGCCGATCAACCGGCCGATGACGGGTCCGAATCGATCCCGGCGCTGATAGGCTTGCCCGATGCCGAACAAGAACTGGTTCAAGGGCAATCTGCACACCCACACGTCTGCCAGCGAACGCGGACCGGGAGATACGGCGCCTGAGCATGTCTCAGAGTGGTATCACGATCACGGTTACGACTTCCTGGTGTTGTCGGACCACAACCACCGCACAATCCTTGACGGCTCGGACACCGAGCGCGCCCGGTGGCCCCATCTGATCCCGGGCGAAGAGATCTCAGCGGTGTTCAACGAGGCTCCCGTCCATCTGGGCGGGATCGGTACCCGTGAACTGGTCGGTCCGCACGAGAGTGACACGCTGGTCGGGACCATACAGGCGAACATCGACGCCATCGAAAAAGCCGGTGGTCTCGCCACGCTCAACCATCCGAACTTCAGATGGTCTTACAGCGACAGGGAGATCATAGCTACCCACGGAGCCTGGGCGATGGAAGTGTTCAATGGCCACCCCGGCGTGAACAATATGGGCGGCGGCGCGAGCCCCAGCACAGAGTCGATCTGGGATCGCGTGCTGGTGTCGGGGCGACGGATGTTTGGCGTGGCGACCGACGACGCGCACCACTTTCAGGGCGAGTTCGGGCCGCGCAAATCGAACCCCGGCCGCGGCTGGATTTCGGTAGCGGCCGCTGAATTGTCTGACGAGTCGCTGCTGGACGCGATGTCACGCGGCGACTTTTACGCCTCCACGGGGGTGAGATTTGCCGAGCTTGAAATCCGTGGCCGGGAGATCGTCATGGAGATCGATCCGGATACCGACCTCCAACTCAAGTACACGGTAGTGTTCACAGGCCCCAACGGCCGGGAACTGTGGACGACGACCGGGGAATCGGCCCGGTTCACGCTATCCCGGATAGACGACTACGTCCGCGCAACCGTCTACGCCTCAAACGGCGAGAAGGCCTGGACCCAGCCGGTGTTCGGGACCGACTGACGGCATGAATTCGGTTTCTCCGGAGGGCGATCAACGCATGACCGTCGCGATGATTAACTCGATCAGGGAACCGTTGTGAAGATCACCAATGTTCGTCTCAGGAAACTGACAGGCACCGCCGAGTGCGACCCCGGCTTCGTCGAGGATCGGGTCGTGATGCCGATCGACGTCTATCCGGAGCACCGGCTGCTTGAACGCGCAGCCTTGCCCCGAGTGGATGACAGGCACGTCCGAGTTGAAGGGCTGTTCATCCAAATCGAGACGGATGAGGGTGTGTCCGGGATCGCCGGCCCGTTGCTGGGCGATCACCTTGGACAGATTGTGGTCGACCGGCTGGCGCCGATGATCGCCGGTCGTGACCCGCGCTCGACCGAGCTGTTGTGGGACCAGATGTTCAGACAATCCCCGGACGGAAGACTTGGCGACACGCTGATGGCCATTAGCGCCGTGGATTGCGCGTTATGGGACTTGAAGGGCAAGGCGCTCGGCGAACCGGTCGCCCGTTTGCTGGGAGGGCCGACGAGGGATCGGGTGCCGGCATACGCTTCGATGATTAGCTCCTCGACGAGCGACCTCGGGCTGGTGCGTGAGCGCGCAGCTGAATGGAGCGGCAAAGGATACCGGGCGCAGAAGTGGTTCTTTCGTCACGGCCCCGGGTCCGGCAATGAAGGGATCGACAAGAACGTGGCGCTGGCGCGCACCCTGCGGGAGGTGCTGGGCGACGGTTACGACCTGATGTTTGACGCATGGATGAGCTGGGACCTGCCGTACGCCCTGAAGATGGCGCGGCGTCTCGAGGAGTTTGCACCGCGTTGGCTGGAGGAGCCATTGATGCCTGATCGGCTGGACGGGCACGCCGAGCTTCGCCAGCACACGAGCATCCCGATCTCCGGCGGCGAGCACACGATGACTCGCTGGTCATTCAAGGCGGTCGCTGAAGCGCGTGCAATGGATATCCTGCAGCCCGACATCTACTGGACCGGCGGCATCTCCGAGGCGCTCAAGATCGCGGCGCTTGCGTCCGCCCACGACCTCCAGGTGATGGTGCACGGGTTCAACAACCCGGCGAACCTGCACTTCAGCGCTGCGATGTCGCCGTCGCTCACGCCGCTGCAGGAGAACCAGGTGCTCTGGAGCCCGCTATTCCAGCACTTCCTGAAAGAGCCAGCGCAGTCCGTCGATGGCGACTTCCTGGCTCCGGCCGCGCCCGGGATGGGGATGGAGCTGGACCCCGACAAGATTGAGTCGGAGACGGTTGTGATGATGGGCGAGTGAAACCAGTTTCGGTCACGGATTGTTCAAGGTCAGTTGATCTCGTTCTCCGGGACGACGTTATGGATCGCCGGGACTCCCTGGATGCTGAGCCAGATAGCTCGGAGATCATCGTCCGTCATGTTCTTCAACTGGGGCCACGGCATCGGCAGCAAAGCCACCACACCGTCCGGGTTCACTCCGGTCCTGATAGCGGTGAAGAAGTCGTCCTCCTCCCACGAGCCGATTCCGGTTTCTGCATCCGTCGTGATATTGGCGGAATAAATCATGCCGTCACCCACCTCGAATCCGAATCCGCCGGACCACAATTTGTCCTCCTGGATTTCTCCACGCACGTGTGGGGTGTGGCAGGCCGCACAGGGGGAGACGTGGTTGGCCAGGTAGTCGCCGTACTCGGCTGTCGGACCCGGAGGCGGTGACACGATGGTCTCGGTTATCGGGTCTGGCGGCTTGATAGCGAACGCCAGTAATACGCGACCCATGATGCTCG
>JASLLE010000093.1 GCA_030747175.1 Dehalococcoidia bacterium
CCGATGATCTTTTGAAACACCTCGACTGGACGCTTGAGACCTTTGCCCGCCTGTGGGACATCCATTTCGAGATCGCCGTCCCGTTCCTGGTCGCGCCGAGCATGTTCCACGACCTGTACGTCGATCTTTTTGGCGGAGATCAAGACCTCGAGGCGTACAAGCTGACGCAGGGCGCGGACAATTCGAGCCTTATCGCCGGACGCGCCCTCTGGGCGCTGAGCCGCGAGGTCAAGGCAGATCCCGAGCTTGAGATGCTCATACGGGAAACGGATGCCGGCCACGTCATGGGGATGCTTGCCCACTCCGAAAAGCATCAGGGATTCATCGCCCGGATCGAAGAATTCCTTGGCGAATATGGCCTGCGATCGGACACCGTGATCGAACTGGCCGATCCAAGCTGGGTGGAAGAACCCAGGACGGCGATAGAGCTTCTCAAGAACTACCTTGTGGACTCGGCAGTCGACCCGGATGTTCACTGGCGGGAAATGATCGAAGAGCGGGAACGCCTTGTTGCCGACGCCCGGGGGAAGATCGCTTCTTACCCGGACGCGGTAAAAGGCCAGTTTGAGATGCTCCTCGCGGGTGGACAGCAGGGTCACCGCATCCAGGAAGACCATAACTGGTGGCTGGATCAACAGGGTCTGCACCGGATTCGCCGGGTGTTCCTGGAGGTGGGCAACAGGTTCTCCGCCGCTGGCGTTATCGAAGACCCATCCGACATCTGGTACCTGACAATTGACGAGATTCGTGAGGACGCGGCCGCCGGGCTCTCGGGCGACCGTAAGTCCCAGATCAATGCTGAAAAGGTCGATATGGCTCGATGGGCGGAAATCGATGCGCCTCCGATGGTCGGTACCGACTACGGTCCGCCGCCGGACAATCCTGTCGGCCACGCAATCACCAGGTTCTTCGGAAACCCGCCGCGTCCCCCGTCCGAGGAAACCCCGGACGTTTTCGGAGGGACTCCGGGTTCTCCGGGTTGGGTACGTGCCATGGCGCGCGTGATCATCAAACTGGAGGACGCCGGCAAGCTCAACCAGGGCGAGATCCTCGTGACTGCCACTACATCTCCGCCCTGGACGCCATTGTTCGCCACGGCAGGCGGCATCGTGACGGACACCGGCGGGGCGCTCAGCCACTGCGCCATCGTTGCCCGTGAATACGACATTCCCGCCGTGGTCGGCACAGGCGTTGCAACATCCATGATCGCGGACGGGCAGATGCTGGAGATCGACGGCGATACCGGGGAAGTACGGCTGATTTACGACGAGTAATCGCTGTCAAGGGCCGGCGAGAATCTGGAAGTCAAGACCCGGGAGAATACCGCGTGGCTGACGCACAACCACCTCGCCGGCCGATTCCCGTTTCTCCAGATTTCCCGTTCGAGTGGGAGGTCCCGTCAGACGCGGATCGGACCTGGCACCAGAGCACCCAGCACACGCCTCTGCCTTTCTTCCCGATCTCGGCGTGGATCGCTCGTTACTACATGGCGCCCGGATCGGCGTCGGGCTTTCAGGCAGTCGGTCAGCCATTGGATTTCGAGGTGCGCCGGATTAACACGTACCGGTACGCCTCATCGGAACCCGTAGTCCCTCCAGACCAGATGCAGGAAGCGGCGCGGCGTGGTGATGAAATGCTGGATACGATCCTCAGGCAGTTCCCGGCTCGATGGGAACAGGAGTGGCTCCCGGAGCTGATCGGTTACCACAATCAGTGGGATTCGTTCGACCGAGCAGGAGCGACGACGGACCAGCTTCTCCAGCATTTTGAATGGACCCTGGTCACTTTTCAGCGACTGTGGGAGATCCATTTCGAAGCCGCGCCCGGGTTTATCGGCGGTCCCAGCATGTTTTTGGAGTTGTACCGAGACCTGTTCGGCACGAGTCAGGCGCTCGATGCGTACAAGCTCCTTCAGGGCTTTGAAAACACAACCCTGCAGGCCGGTAACGATCTCTGGGATCTTGCACAATCCGAGAAGTCGGAGGATGTGCGGCGGATTGTCATCGAACGCCCGACATCGGAAGTACTTGCCGTACTCGCAATGTCGGAAGAGGGAGTGGCGTTCCTGGCGCGTCTTGATGACTACCTGGAACTCTGGGGCGCTCGCTCGAACATGCTTGAGGAGTACGCGGCGCCAAGCTGGATTGAGGATCCGTCGACCGTAATCGAAAACCTCAAGAACTACATGGCCCATTCCGCGGTCGATCCGAGGCTGCGATGGAACGAACTTGTAACCGAACGCAAGCGACTCGTAGCGGAGACGAGAGCCGAACTCGCTACCTATCCCGAACCCGTAAGGCAACGGTTCGAGGAGTTGCTGGTCGCGGGTCAGGAGGGTCAGCGGCTCCAGGAAGACCATAACTGGTGGATCGACCAGCGGGGCACTCACACGGTCCGCATGGTGCTGCTTGAGATCGGCCGCAGGTTTGCCGAAGCCGGGGTCATCGAGACTCGCGATGATGTTTTTTGCCTGTACGGCGACGAGTTACGCAGGTCGTTAGGGTCGCAGGTATCCGGCGACTTCAGGCGCGCTGTATCCGAGCGCCGTGCCGAGATGGATCACTGGCGAACCGTAAAACCTCCCGGCTCCGTCGGGACCGAAAGCGGCAAAACGTTCGCGAACGCCATGACCCGCGCCATGGGGAGATTTTTTGGAGGCTCAAACCCTGAGAGGAACCCTGATAGACCGGGGGTCGTGACGGGCGCCGCGGGCTCGCCGGGAAGCGCGATCGGGGTGGCTCGGGTGATAGTTCGCCTGACTGATGCAGGACGGCTCAAGCGGGGCGAGATTCTCGTTACGAAAACGACGAATCCGCCGTGGACGCCTCTATTTGCTACCGCCGGCGGGATTGTTACCGATACCGGTGGACCACTCAGCCACTGCGCCATAGTGGCCCGTGAATACGGCATTCCGGCGGTCGTGGGAACTGGAACGGCGACCGAAATCATCGTGGACGGGCAGATGATCGAAGTTGACGGCGATAGCGGTGAGGTGCGGTTGATTTCCGACGATCAATCTCCGAAGCGCGGGTAGTTCACGGCAACCCCTCACCGATGACCGTCCCGGTGAGCCAGGCCGCCCGCAATCGGCCATAATCCAATTGCGCCCGTATTGCGGGTGTCCGAATACAAACTTCCAGGGAGTACGTCTCGCCCCGAACAGATGACATAACGGAGCCTTCCGTGGCGGAGTCCCCCGAGCGAAGCAGGGGCGCCGGTGAGCGGTTGATCGTGACGGCGGTTGTGCTCGGCGCCGTGTTGATGCCGCTCAACTCCACGATGATCGCTGTCGCGCTGCCTGAACTCACCGGCGATCTCGGCATCACCGTATCCCGCTCTGCGTGGCTCGTAACGGCGTACCTTGTTGCGCTCGCTTCGTTGCTGCCGCTTGCCGGGGACCTCGCGGACCGGTTCGGGCGAAGGCGGATGATCCTGACTGGGCTTGCGATATTCGGCCTCGCGTCCCTGGGCGCTGCGATATCTCCCAGCTTTGAATCGTTGCTCGTATTCCGCGTGCTCCAGGCGATATCGGGGGCGATGGTCCTGCCGGCAGGCTGGGCGATCTTGCGGGAAGCTATCCCGGAAGAGCGGCGAGCCTACATCTTCGGACTGATGGGGGCGATGGTCGGCCTTGCGGCGGGGATCGGGCCGCCGCTGGGGGGGCTTCTCACAGAAGCGTTTGGCTGGCGCGGGATCTTCTACGTCAACGTGCCCGTCGTGATGGCTGCTCTGATTCTTGGATGGCGCGTGCTGCCGGGGTCTCGGTCACATTCTGACGCCGGCTCCGAACCTGGCGTTCGGTTTGATTTCGCCGGGGCGCTGCTGCTTCCGGCCGTGTTGTCCGGTCTGGCCGGTGTCCTGATGGCGATCGCCCGCGGCGCGCCATGGCTCATCGTCGGGTCGTCCGCTGCCGCCGTCGCCATCGGCGCCGTTCTGCTGGGGATCGCCGAAACGCGCGCCAGCTCGCCGGTCCTCCAACCGCGATTGTTCAGGATTCGCGGCTTCACCGCTGCTGCCGGGGGCGTCGCGTTCAGCAATATGTCGATGTACGTCACGTTGCTGGCCGTGCCGCTGATGCTGACGGCAAAGGGCGGACACAGCAATCTTGAGATCGGCCTCGTCTTGATGTCGCTGTCCATCGCGTCGTTCATCGTTTCTCCGATCGCGGGCCGTTTCGCTGATCGGCTGGGCCGGCGCACTCCCACGGTGTTCGGGTTGACGATCGCGACGGCCGCCGCGATCCCTCTCGCCGTCGAGGGGTCCGCAATTTCTATTCCATTACTGGTCGGCGTCCTGATCGTGTTCGGCGTTGGATTTGGCATCGCTAACCCGGGAATGCAGACCGGCGCCATCGAGGCGGCGCCGCGGAACCGGACCGCAGCGGCTTCAGGTGTGTTTTCGACGAGTCGCTACTTCGGCAGCATCGTCGGATCAGCGATTCTCGCCGGTTTGATAGGAACGGACCGGGCCGATGTGTCCGGGATCGACGGTGTATTCATTCTGGCGCTGGTCGCGGCGGGGATATCGCTGATCTCCGTGTTGGGCCTGGCGTCCCGGAGGCCGGGGACTGCTGCGGGCGAGCCCGCGGAAGCGACGGCGATCGCTGGCGATTGACCGGCTGGTCATCGTTCCCGCCGGAATCAAGTAGTGAGAGCGGAGCAAACCGCCGCCGCTACAACGTGATCACCTGCCCCCTCTCCCGCTGGGAGAGGGCGGTGTGAGGAAGGAAAAAGGTCTTCGCCAATCCAATTTTTTCGGGGAACAGTTTCCCGGTGAAGGTTCCTCGTCCTTCCGATACCGGAAGGATCGGGACGGAGGTGTTGTCCCACTGAATTGTCGCCACGCATCCTCACGATGCGCTCAGCGTAATTGCCACAGGGAAGGAAGGCTAGCGCGCCGATTGACCCCGAACAGGAGCGTACCGGCAGACCCGGCCCTTCGAGAACCTCAGGGTACGGTGTGTCGCCAGCGGCAACGCCCCCAGCACCCGACACGCCCAAATAAGCCCCCCTGCAAGGGGCTAGATCCGGGCCAGCGCCCTCTTCGCTGCCGCTACGGTGTTCGCGATGTCTTCATCCGTGTGCGCCAGCGAGACGAACCATGCCTCAAATTGCGACGGCGGCGGGTACACGCCCTCCTCGACGATGGCGTGGAAGAACTTGGCATGCCGGTCCCGATCCGTCGCCGAAGCCGAGTCCATGTCGGTCACCGGGTCGCCCGTAAAGAAGATCGTCAGCAGCGATCCGACGCGGTTCACCCGTGCCGGCACCTCCGCCTCGGCGAAGGCCTGGCTCAGCCCGTCGGCGAGCGCCGCGCCCTTGCGGTCCAGCTCCTCGTAAACGCCCGGCTTGCCCAGCTCCTCCAGCGTCGCCACGCCGGCCGCCATCGCCACCGGGTTACCGGAAAGCGTTCCCGCCTGGTACATCGGACCGAGCGGCGCAACGGTACTCATGATCTCGACGCTACCGCCGTAAGCGCCCACCGGTAGCCCGCCGCCGACGATCTTGCCCAGGCACGTGATGTCCGGGGTCACGCCAAAGACGGATTGCGCGCCGCCCAGCGCGGCTCGAAAACCGGAGATCACCTCGTCAAATATGAGGAGCGCTCCGTCCTTTTCGGTGATGCTGCGGAGACCTTCAAGATAACCGGCGCCCGGCGGCACAACACCCATGTTCCCGGCGATGGGTTCCACGATCAGTCCGGCGATCTGGCCCGGGTTGTCGGCAAATAGCTTCTCGACCGCCGCCAGGTTGTTGTATGGAGCGACCAGCGTATCCCGGGCGTAATCCGGGTGAACCCCGGCGCTGTCTGCGATTCCGTGTCCCGCCGCGGCAGACCCGGCGGAGACCAGCAGCGCGTCATCGTGGCCGTGATAACCGCCGTCAAACTTCATGATCTTGTTGCGGCCGGTGTATGCCCTCGCCAGCCGGAGTGCGGACATCGTCGCTTCAGTCCCCGACGACACAAAACGGACCATCTCGATAGACGGCACGGCGCTCACCACGAGCTCCGCCATACGGACCTCTGCGGCGGTTGGAGCGCCAAAGCTCGTGCCACTGGCCGCCGCCGCCTGGACCGCGGAGAGCACCGCGGGATGGGCGTGTCCCAGGATCATCGGTCCCCACGAGCAGACGTAATCGATTAGCTCGTTGCCGTCCTCATCCCAGATCCGCGATCCCTCCGCCCGATTGAAGAAGAGTGGAGTCCCGCCAACGGATGTCCAGGCTCTTGCGGGACTGTTAACGCCCCCGGGGATGAGTTCACGGGCGCGTTCAAACAACTCTTGCGAACGAGTGGTATCCAAGTGTGATCACCTGTCGATCAGGCTGGGGGTTTCGGTACGGTGCGGCGGGAATATTACCCGAGAGAGGCGATTCTACGCGGACGGATCAGTGATCGTCGCCCTCAATCACCTCAACTTCAGCGTCGGGCAGGCCGAACAACCGGGAAACTGCGCTCGCCGCTTCGTCATCGTCGCGGGTTCGAAGGAAGGTGATCGGGTCCGCCAGTATCTTCGAGACGACCGACCTTGTCAGCGATTCGATTACGTCACGCTGCTCTTCGCTCAGACCTTCGAGGCGGCGCAATCCGTTCTGGAGTTCTCGCAACCTGATCTCTTCGGCATGTGCGCCAAGCGCCCGTATCACGGGCTCGGTGGCAAGCGCCGTAAGTGACTCGTTGAATCTCGGGACATCTTTCTCGATGATCTTCTCGGCTTCCGCCGCGGCATCCGAGCGTTCGGCCCGATGTTCATCTGCGATCGCCTGCAGATCCGGGAGGCCGTAGAGGGTGACGCCCGGCATATCTTCGACGGCGGGATCGATGTCCCGCGGCATCGCCAGGTCAAGCATCACCAGGGAATCTTCCGAGTCTCCACGAGCTTCCATCACCATGTCTGCGGTGATCAGGATATCGCTGGCTGCGGTCGCTGAGATCACGACATCTGCGCTGGCAATGGCTGAAGTGAGATCATCCCTCAAAACCCAGTCGCCGCCGAGTTCTGTGGCGATCCGCTCGGTCCGCTCGGCGTTTCGGCCAGCCACCGTCAGGCGTCCGGCGCCCATCCGGCCCAGCGTTCGCGCTGCGAGCTTCCCGGTCTCCCCGGCCCCGACAAGTAACACCCGCCGGTCGGTCAAAGACCCGACGCCTCGCTCAACGAGCTGGACGCCGATGGAGCTAACGGTGAGGCGACTCCGGCCGATGCCGGTGGCCTCACGAATTCGCCGGCTGCTGCGCAGGGCGAAGTGAAAAAGTCTGGAAAGCGGAGTATCGACCGACCCGGTCTCGCCTGCGAGGCGTAAGGCGGTCTGGACCTGCCCGGCGATCTGATGCTCGCCGATGACCATCGAGTCGAGCCCGCAGGTCACGCGAATGGCGTGGCGAACCGCATCGTCGCCCTCGTAGACATAAGCGACCGCGGAGGCCTCTTCTTCGCCAAGCCCGGCCATGTCCGCCAGCTCCTGCATGAGGCGCACGCGGGCGATCTCAAGGTCTTCACCGGTGGTGTAAACCTCTGTGCGGTTGCAGGTGGAAAGCACCAGGGCCTCTCCAAGCTGCTTCTGCAGTTGGAGCAGGAGGCCGGGAAGAGCCCGGTCATTGACCGAGACTCTCTCCAGGAGCTCTGTTGAGGCGGTTCGGTAGTTCAGCCCGGCTACGAGGAAACGCAAGTTGGCTCCGTGTTATACGTGACGGCGTCGGAAACTTTAGCATAGCGTGACGAATGTCACAAAGCTCTACAAGTAATAACTGCATGCTACTATCCGCGCTCGTCGTCGCATACGTGTGATGAAGCTGTGAAATTATTCGCGTAATGCCGATTCTCGTCCGACCTGGCCCGTGTTTTCCGGAGGGACAACGGGCTCCCGGATGACGCCGTTGTCGTACAGTTATGCCCGTCGAACGAACCACTCTCGATGTTGGGGCCGATTTCAGAGAGGCTCACCACCGAAGCCGCCCGGACGGGCGCAATCGTTGGAGGTACAGGATTGACCTTGAATATTCCAGATCCCGCAGAACGCGGATACGTCCATCCGGAGCTCCTGGTCACCACGGACTGGCTGGCCGATCACCTGGACGACCCGAACGTGGTGGTCGTGGACCAGGACCTCCCTGACGCCTACGCCCGTGCACACATCCCCGGTGCCGTGGTGTACAAGGACCACTACTACAAAGAGCTGTCGGGTACTCCGCACATCCAGGACGCCCGCACCTTCGCAAATACGATGGAATCTCTTGGAATTGGCGATGACACGACGGTCGTCGCTTACGATTCGGACGGCAATCACGTGGCGGCCCGGCTCTTCTGGGCGCTCAAGTATTACGGCCACGATGACGTAAAAATCCTGGACGGCGGATTCCCGAAGTGGCTGGCCGAAGGAAAACCACTGTCACGAGAGACGCCAACGCCCGGATCTGTGAGCTTCACGTCTGAACCCCGGGCCGATGTGTTTTCGGACAAGGACGATGTCCTGGCCTGCACTACCGATAGCGATGCCATTCTCCTCGATGTCCGGTCCGATGCGGAATGGAACGGCACGAACAGTCGCGGCACGGCGCGAGGTGGACGCCTCGGCAATTCAGTGCATCTCGAGTGGACGAACTTTATTACGGACGGCGACGTACCGGTCATCAAGCCCGCCGACGAGTTGCGGGAGATGCTTGAGGCCAACGGCGTGACTCCGGAAAAGAAGGTCGTCGCGTACTGACAGGGCGGCATCCGTGCGTCGCACGGATTCCTGGTTCTGCAACTGCTCGGCTACGACAACGTCACCGTCTACGACGCCTCATGGCGAGAGTGGGGCAACGCACTCGGCTACCCGATCGTTACCTGAGTCCTCGCCAGTCCCGGGCGCCTGTCCCACGTTCAGGACCGATTAGACCCCGGGATTGCATGCTCTTGAAATCAACATGGCGCCCGGCTGCCGGCGCCCTGCCCTTTCCAACACCGGTGCCGACCGCGCCCGGGACCGTTACCGGGTCGCGCCTTCACGGCCTGCCGAAACTATCCAGATCCACGCAAATGAATCTAACGATGCGGTCCTGATCGAATAACTGATGGTGTTCGCTCGGACCTTCGGCTCGTATCTCACAGACGTGTAACGTCGCGACGCCGTGGTGTCCCGGGAACAAGTCCACTTACAGACAGGAAAGAAAGAGAGCCGTGATGGGCCTGGGCCTCATCAAGATCCTGAACAACGCCAGAATCGGCGTGTTGCCGGCCCTGGCCGTTTTCGTGTTGATCGCCGCAGCGTGTGGCGGTTCATCCGAAGAAGCCGATTCGTCCGGGTCGGCCCCCGAGACCCCCGTCGCGGGCGATGATGCCACCCCGCAGCGAAGTGTTTTGCTGCCGGAGATCGTGGGGATCGCCAACTGGATTAACTCCGAACCGACGTCCGTCGAGGCCGAACTGGAACGTGGCAACGTCGTGCTGATCGACTTCTGGACTTACACCTGCGTCAACTGCCTCAGGACGATGCCGCATCTCAAGGGCTGGCAGGAGAAGTACGCCGACAACGGCCTGACCATCCTCGGGGTTCACGCGCCGGAATTCGAGTTCGAGAAAGACTTCGACAACGTGCGGGATGCGGTGAAGCGCGTCGGAGTCACCTGGCCCGTTGCGCAGGACAACGATATGGCGACATGGCGGCGCTTCGGCAATAGATACTGGCCGGCCAAGTACCTGTTCAGCATCGACGATGAAATCGTGTATTCACATTTCGGAGAGGGCGATTACGCAGAAACGGAGCTTGCGATCCGTGAACAGTTGACCGCGGCCGGGCACGATATCAACGATATCCCGTTCGAGCCGCTCGCGGACGATGTGCGCGACCGGGAGGCCACCAGCCAGACCCGGGAACTGTACGGCGGTTACGCCCGTTCCTATGCATCGCAACAGGGCCTCTACAACGGGCAAGAGGCCTACTACTCGGGACCGGACCAGGTTCTCGATTACGAGGATGAAGGGAAGCCTACCGACGGGCAGTATTTTTTGATGGGCCTCTGGGAGAACCGGGCGGAATCCATCGCGCACGCCCGGGAAGACCCAGAACTTGAGGATCACCTCAGGGTTCCGTTCAGCGCCCGCAGCGTGAACATCGTTATCGATCCTGCCGGACCGGAACCGTTCGAGGTGGTCGTCGATCTCGATGGTGTGCCGCTCACGCAGGAGCAGGCGGGTTCAGACATCGTTTTCAAGGATGACGGCAGCAGCGTATTGCAGGTGTCCGAACCTCGGCTTTACGCGGTGCTGGAATCTCCAGAGTTCTTGCAAGACAGTCTCTTTTTCCGATCAGCGTCTCCGAACTTCGCGATGTTCGCCTTCACGTTCGGCGTCTACCTGGAAGGAGCCTGATCCTGCGTCGCTTGATGGCCGCGTCCGTCGCCCTGGCCGTCCTCGCCGCCGGGGCCTGTGGGAGCGGGGCCGACGAGCCCGCAACCGCGTCGATGGGTACGCTCGAAAACACGTCGGGGAAAGCTGCCGAGGAAGCGCGTCCAACGCTGTCCCGCACCGACGACTACACCCAGCACAACGATGAGAACGGCCTGACCACGATCCTCGCTACGACCGATCTCGGTGTTGGCAACGGCCGGTTCGCGTTCGTGCTGACGGAGCCCGGCGGGCTGGTGAAGTTCCCGGTCGTGGTCGTCAAATCATTCTTCTACCCGTCGGGTTACGAAGGCGAACGGGAGGGGCCTGTCGAAGAAGGGTTCGCCGCCTTCCGGGAGTTCCCGTTCGGCACGCGCGGGGTGTACGCCACCGACTACAACTTTGACCGCTCCGGGGAATGGGGCGTCGAGGTGTCTGTGCCGACCTCTGACGGATCCTTCCTGACCACGGAGCACCGGTTTGTGGTCAATGACGCCACCACTGCGCCGGACGTCGGAGACCGACCGCCGGACGCCCTCAACAGGACCCTCGCCGACGTGGAGTCGATCAAGGAGCTGACGACCGGATCGCTCAGGGACCCGGAGTTGTACGACCTGTCGATTCCAGACGCCCTGGCGTCCGACCGGCCGTTCGCTGTGGTTTTCGCCAGCCCCGCGTTCTGCACGACGGCGGTGTGCGGACCGCAGGTCGATGTCGTGAGCGAGTTGAACCGGGCGTACGGCGATCGCATGGACTTCATCCACGTGGACCTGTTCATTAACCCGCACGAAATCCAGGGCGATCTCGACATCGCCGTCCACACGCCCCTGCTGATTAAATGGGGGTTGTACACCGACGAGTGGACCTTCGTAGTGGATGCCTCGGGCACGGTGGCGGGCCGGTTTGAAGGTTTCTCGCCGTTCTCCGAGCTAGAGGAGACGATCCTGGAGACGCTGGAGGCGGGTTAGGTGCGTCTGGAGTGATTGACTGCGGCGGTCGTACTACCGGCGCGCCAGACTCAGGGGCGGATTGCGATCCACCCCTGTTCCCCTCACATGAATCCTCTCCCAATGGGAGAGGGGGGCCTCCGTTGTTGTGTGTTCTTTCAGATAAGCTGCGCTGGTTCCCGATCCATGAGTCCCGAGCTAATTTTGAAGGTGCCATTTTGCCCGCTCTCCCCGCCGCGGGAGAGGGCCGGGAGCCTGCCCTTCCGCCAGCCGGAAGTGTGAGGGGGATCGCCGACCGGCGATCGGTCGTCAGGGGCGCGTTCTCGTGTTACCCGGCCCTTCGAGAACCTCAGGGCGCTGTCGCTCCTCAGGGCGCTATCTGGTGGGACTTTTGCCATACGCTCCAGCCAGACGCCGGATTGCGTATCCTGTGCGTCTGTCCGCTTGATGCCGAAAGAGGATCGATTGCCTGACCCGTTACGCCTGAACCCTGACCAGTCCGCCGCCATGTTCGACTTGATGCGCGAGATGACGCTGATCGAATCCCCGACATCGGACAAAGCGTCAAACGACCGGCTGATTACCCTGGTGCGGAAGCGATTTGAAGCGTTAGGCGCATTAGTAGAGATCGATCCCCAGAGCGAATTCGGTAACCACCTGGTGGCGCGCTGGCCGGGCGAAGCCAAACCGGGGCTCGTGATCGGCCACGTGGACACCGTGTGGCCGACCGGGACGCTGGACAACATGCCTTACCGGGAAGAGGGTGGGCATATCTACGGCCCGGGCGTGCTCGACATGAAGGCCGGGATCGCCGCCACAATCGGGGCGCTCTCCATGTTGCGTGATTCAGGCGACTGGCCGGGGCGCGCCCTCACGGTGCTGGTCAACTCGGACGAAGAGGTCGGCAGCCCGAGCTCGCGGCCGCTGGTGGAGGCCGAGGCGGCCAGGGCCGCCTATACGATCGTCATGGAACCGGGCATGGGCGTTGCACTCAAGACCGCTCGAAAAGGGCTGGGCGAGTTCCGTCTTCATATCGAAGGCCGCGCATCCCACGCCGGCGCTTTTCCAGCAGACGGCATATCGGCGATCGAGGAAATCGCGCACCAGGTACTTCGCATACAGGCGCTCAAGGATTGGGACGCCGGCACGACCATCAACGTCGGATTGATCGACGGCGGTTCGGCCCGCAACACCATCCCGGCGGAAGCAAGCGCCGTGATCGATGTCCGGGTGAAAACCGAAGACGAGGGACGGCGTGTCACTC
>JASLLE010000094.1 GCA_030747175.1 Dehalococcoidia bacterium
AAGGCCCGCTAACCGGCGCGCAACTTCAGCAAGTTCCGTACATCACGTCCTTCGACTGGGCCTGGAAGAATTTCTTTCCGGAGAGCCGGTTCTGGCCAGGAGAGCGAACCTCGGGCGGCTACAAGTAACAGGGCACGGTTCCGTGGTCGGCGTTCGACAGGCCTTTGCCTGCTGCGCCGCTGTAACAATGGCCGTTCCTGTCGGTGTGCGGGACCGGACCCCTTCCCGTTGAGCGCGTTTACGGAAAACGAGCACCCACTCCCCGTACTCAGCCGCGTCGGGTGATGTAACCCTCGTAGTACTCGGCGATGATCTCGAAACCAGCGCTTTTATAAGCGCGTATCGCAGATTCGTTGGCCTGCGCCACGTTTAGCCCGATGTGATCGCAGTTGAGAGCCAGCTCGGCGGCAAGCCCGGCGACAACACTCGTCGCCAGTCCCCTGCCCCGAAAGTCCGGGTGTGTGGCGACGTTCGCGATTGCGGCAACTCGACGACGCTTCGAGTAGACGTGCACTCCGGCGGAACTGACGATACGTCCCTCTATTTCGACTCCAAAGTAGGGTCCCACATCCAGCATCGATGGGTAGAAGACGTTCGTCGCCTCCCTCCCGGCGTACACGGCGTCGAACAGCTCTTCAAGTGCCGGGACTTCGTCCGTGCCTAGCCGTCGAACCGCGGACGTATCTGCCGATTCAAGCCGGGATCGATCCCGCAGGGTCATTTTCCAGTGCGGAACCAGTGAGGTGACTTCAAACCGTTCGTCCAGCGCTCCGAGCGCTTCCGGCCCGAGATGGATCTCCGAAAAGTCAGGCAGATCGGCGGCGATCGCGTTGAGCAAGGCCGGCATCGCGTCGTTGTCCGGTTCGCTTATCGCTACGACGTTGGATGGATCGTAAAGCGAGAACACCAGGCAAATCGCCCTGAGTTCGTCACCTTTGCGAGCCCCGTACCAGCTGGTACGGGGCCAGAACGTATCGTCCAGGTCGCCCAGGCGGTAGACATGTTTGTCCGGCGATCGTCTGAGATACGTCTCGATCTCGTCGCGGTTGTGGAGCAGTGCGAAATACATGTGTCTGTATCTTCCGGCCGAGGAATACAGGCAAGAACGTTCGCCTGTTGTAGAAAAGCATCCTAATACGCGCCCGGGAATCATCCGAGGAACCCGGCATACTCACGACCCCATCACGCACATCGTCCCGATCATCACGGATTCCTCACATGACGCTTGACAACGTGCCGCGTACAGCGAAAACCGGAATCACGGAGAGAGCAAGATGGACCTGGACGCTCTATCGCAAATGGTCGTGGCGGGCGATCACATCGGCGCGGAACAGTGGACCGTTGATGCGCTTGCAGAATCGGTCGAACCACGAGCGATCATCGACGGGGCGTTGATCCCCGGGATGGATGAGGTGGGCCGCCGCTTCAAGGGAGGCGTGTACCACTTGCCGGAGGTCCTGATCGCGGCACGAGCTATGAAGAGCAGCTTGAAGCTGGTACGGCCCCTGCTGGCCGAGGCCGACGGGCCGCGGATAGGACGGGTCGTGATCGGCACGGTACAGGGCGATCTGCACGACATCGGCAAGAACCTGGTGTCGATGATGCTTGAGGGCGCCGGTTTCGAGGTGCTTGACCTCGGCGTGGACGTTTCACCGGAGGCGTTCGTAGAAGCGGCCGAAAACGAGGAAACACGGCTAGTCTGTCTTTCCACCCTGTTGACTACCACGATGCCGAAGATCGCCGAGACGGTGGCGGCGCTGGATGCGGCGGAGCTTCGTTCAGGCCTGAAGGTGATGGTCGGCGGCGCGCCGGTCGATCAGGCATTTACCGACCAGATCAGTGCAGACGGCTACGCCACCGACGCGCCGGCCGCCGTGGAACTCGCCAAGACCCTGCTGGGAGTCGGCGGAGAGCAAGGAGCGGCATGACACAGGCGGATTTAAAAGCCACTCTCAAGAAACACGAAGCCTTCTGGGCGCGAGAGCCCGGTACCGGTCCCCTTCTCAACATGGCGTCGTTGGAAGGCCGCTCGCTCTACGCCCCGTTGCAGGGCGTGAGTATCCCGCTGGCGGACGGCACGATCCTCTCGACTCAGGGCGAGGCGATCACCCCGGATATGATCAATCCGAGACTGATCCTGGACGCCGAAGAGTTCCCGGCCCGCGAAAAATCCAACGGCGCCGACGGTCCATTGACCGTGGACGACCTGCTCGTGACGAGGGCCCCGTTCGGGAAGATCCCCTGGGTCGAAGCGATCCTCGGTTGCCCGGTGGTCCCCAGGCTGGACACGGGATCAATCTACTCTGCGCCCTTCCTGGGCGGTCCCGAACTGCACGACACCATCCAATCGCCAGATCAAAGCCCGTGGCTGGACCTTCTGAAGGAATACACGCGGGCCCTTGTCGAGGATTCCGGCGGCAGCTACCAGGTCGGGCAGTGCCTTCAACGTGGTCCCACGGACCTGACCTCGGCGGTGCTTGGACACACAAAGATGTGCCTCGCTCTGTACGACAGCCCGAACGAGTTGAAGGCGCTCGCCGAGCGCTGTACAGAGACATTCATCACTGTGGCCAAAGCCCAGCAGTCACAGGTGCCGGAACTCGAGGGCGGGTTCAGCAACCCGTTCGGCGTCTGGTCCCCGGGCAGTGTGGTGCGTACGCAGTGCGACGTCGCGTCTTCGATATCGGCGGCCCAGTATGAAGAGTTCTTCTTCCTGTACGACACCGAGATATGCAAGAACTTTGACTACTCGGTCGTTCACCTGCACTCCGGCTACCTCCACCACATGGACGTGTTCCTGAAGGAACGCTACCCGACCGCTGTCCAGGTGTCGCTGGACACCGGTTCCACGCCGTACACGGTTCACGACCTTATCCCGGTGTTCGCCCGCGTGCTGGAATCAAAGCCGTTGTTCGTGCAGGGCGACATGAAGCGAGAGGAACTGGATGAACTTCTCAGCGAATTGCCGTCCAGCGGACTGTACGTGTCCCCGCGACAGATGTTCGACGACTGACGACTGCCACAAGGGACTTTAGAAATAATCCGCCATGAGACGGTCTATGTACCCCGGGACCGTCGCTTCATCCACGCGGTCAAACACGGGCATGTAGGGCTTCACGTCCAGCACCGGAGTGCCGTCGATGGCGTCCAGTCCCCGGACCTTCACGACCGCGCCGTCTACGCCCAGCAGCCTGACCGGGGTAATTCCGATCCGGTTGGGCCGGTGCCGGGCGCGCTGGGCGAAGATACCGGTCTCCGGCATGTCTGACCTGCCGCGATGTCTCCGCGTGAGGTCGGTAGCCGGATCGAACTTCGCTTCGTGCATCCAGAACACAACGATCACGTGGGAGAACGATTCGAGGTCCGTCAGTCCGGGGGCGAATTCAGGATTGAGACGCACCTCGGCCACGACTTCACCCCAGCCGTCGTCTACCGGCTCGGTGACGGGGGACGAGACGTGACCGATGGGTTCGATGGTGATGGTCATGTGGTTTGCCTCGTCGAGTGCGTTGGAATTGGCGTCATCCCGACCGTAGCGGAGGGATGACAAGAGAACCCTGCCTCGGCATCATCCCATGGTAATGACTATCTTGACCGCCCCGTCTTCACGACCCCGTGCAGCCTGGAAAGCCTCGTCCACGCGCGACAGGGGGAACGAGTGGGTAACGACCTCCGACATGTCGATCAAGCCATCGTCGATCCACTTCAGAGCCTGCCGAAAACTGGATAGCTCCAGTTCATCCTGTGCCCCGAGCGGGCTGTAGGCGGCGATGCGCTTGCGGAAGAAGGTATCAAAATCGAACGGTATCGGGTCCGGGCCCTTGGGCACCCCGAACCACACGATCTGGCCGTCCGGGCGCACCAGTTCCAGCGCCTGCCCGTGCGTCTCCGTTGTGCCGATCGCCTCCACCACCACGTCCGCGCCCTCTCCCGTCAGATCAAGGACCCTGCGCGTTGCTGCGGCAAATGTCTCGCCGATGCGTTCATCGGATCCGAAACCGGCGCCGACCGCAAGCCGGTGGGCGACAGGCTCAATGGCGATCACGCGGTCAGCGCCCAGGTGCTTCAGGACGTAGTTCCAGAACAGCCCGGCCGAGCCCTGGCCCATGACGACGCAGGTCTGCCCGAGCAGGTTCGGGAGACGCTTGGCGGCGAAGATCACCGTGCCGAGTTGCTGCGCCATGAGAAGGTGGTCCGGCTGCTGGTCTGAGGCGTCCGGCAGAACGGTGAGGAAGTTGGTACCAAGCGCCTGGTACTCGGCAAAACAGAGGGAGTCCCAGATGGCGGGCGTAACCAGAACGCGGTCGCCGTCATTCAGTTCCGTCCCGTTGGCATCGACAACTGTGCCGATGCCCTCGTGACCGGGATAACCGGGCCGCAGCGGGTACTCCTCCACCAGCCAGCCGTAATCGACGATGTGCAGATCACTCCCGCAGATAGACGCCAGTTCCATCTTCACGAGCGCCTGGCCATCTGACGGCGTCGGAACCGGGACCTCTGTCAGGCGGACATCTCCCTGAGCGAGAGCCTGCATGGCGAGCATTGTGTCGGTCAATGAGTCTCCTCTGTGGTTCTGGCTGGGGATCCCCTTCACACTTGCCCATTGCCGTGCTGGGCGAGGGACAAGTCTACGCGCTCGGAAGTTCTCGAAGGGCGCGCGTGGAACAAGCGGACGGGCGGAGCAAGCCCCGCCCCTACTCGTATTCCGCCAACGCATCCCCGTGCGCATCCCACATCTCGTCGAACATGGCCCTGATTCGGTCCATCGGCAGGCTGGCCGAGGTCAGCGGATCCAGCATCACCGCATGCAACGCCGCCTCGCGGTCCTTTTCCAGCACGGCCTGAACCGCCAGCTCTTGCACGTTGATGTTGGTCCGGTTCAGCGCTGCGAGTTGCGCGGGAAGCGCGCCGACCGCCATCGGATGAAGACCGAGCCGGTCAACCAGGCACGGCACCTCGACGCAGGCCTCTTCGGGCAGATTCGAGATCAAGCCATCATTCGGCACGTTGCCATTGATCACCGTCGTCACGCCGGTCTCCATAGCCGCCATGATCCGACAGGCGTACTCGTCGGAAGGCTCGGCGTCCAGTGGCTCATCGCCAGCAACCTCGGAACGCATCGTCTCAAAGTAAGCCTCGTTTCGCTTCTCAAGCCGTGCGAGATCCACCTCGATGGCGTTCAGATTAAGGTCGTCCATCACATCCGGGTACTGCCGGAAGTAAGGCACGTACTCCGACATATGGCGGGTGGACTCGGTGACAAAGGCCCCGAACTGCCGCATCACCTCGAACCGCACCGGATCCTGGGCATGCGTCTCGGAGTCGTTTAGCGCGTCCCACAGGGCGTCGTATGCGTCCTCACCGTTCCGCTCAAATTTCAGGAACCATGCCATGTGGTTGATCCCGGCCACCCACGATGTCACCTCTTCACGCGGTGCGCCGATGTAGGCGGCCAGATCCTGGGTGGTGCGCTGGACACTGTGGCACAACCCGACCACGTTTACGTCGGCCGCTTCGTCGATCGCCCAGCAGGCCATCGCCATCGGGTTCGTGTACTGGAGCAACCACGCTTCAGGGCAGTACTCCTCCATGTCATGCGCGACATCCAGTAGCACGGGAATCGTCCGCAGCGCCTTGAACACGCCGCCCGGACCGATCGTGTCCGCCACCGACTGGTCGACGCCGTAGCGAAGCGGAACACCCTGGTCGATCTCAAGATCGTCGCCGACGCGGATCGTCGTGAGAACGTAGTCGGCCCCATCCAGCGCCTCGGCCCGGTCCTCCGTCGCCGTCACCTTCATACCGGCTCCCGCATCCCGGCCGAGCCGCTCTGCGAAGGGGGCGATGATGTCCAATCGCTCCCGGTCGATATCCATCAGGAACACATCGGAATCCGACAGCGACGGCGTCGACACGACATCCTGAAGCAGACGCCGGGTGAAGACGACGCTACCGGCGCCAACGATCGCAATTTTCGGCAAGGTATTCTCCGGTGGATTGGCGTCATGTGTGACAAATAACCACCCCCTAACCCCCTCCTACATTAGGAGGAGGCAATTTGAAGCCTCCTCCCTGAGAGGGAGGAGGTTTGGAGGTGGGTCGCGTCGTGCAGCGGACTATACTCGCCGCCATCCTACGCAACTGATCGGAGAAGCTCTACCGATAGATTGATTGTAACGGGGAGACCCAGCTTCTCCCTCTCCCGCTGGGCGAGGGGGCCACTCATCCCTTCTCCCGCTGGGAGAAGGGATGAGCCTGTCGAAGGAATGAGGGAGAGGTCCTGTCCGGTTATACGCTTCTCAGTCAGCACAAACGTTAATGCTCCGAAAGCCAACAATGAACGATCTGCAACGCGTGATCATCAAGAACGCCCACGTCATCGACGGTACCTCCCCGGAGCCGCGGGAGTCGACCGTCGTTGTTGAGGGGGCGAAAATCGTCGACCTCCTCCCTGCCAACTCAGCGCCTTCAGACGGCGACGCCCGGGTAATCGACCTGGACGGCGGATGGTTGCTGCCCGGGCTGTGGGACGTGCATACGCATATCGGGCGCGGCATCCCGGACCCCGGGTGGCGTGAGGAAAGCATCGCCGAGCGCACGACGCGCGCCGGACGTGACTGCATGAACGCTCTCGCTCTTGGCATCACGGGCATGCGGGTGGTCGGCGAGCGCGAGTATGTTGACGTGGCGTGGAAACGGGCGTTCGACTCCGGCCAGTTCATCGGGCCGTCTTTGTTCACGTGCGGGTGGTTTCTCACCACAACCGCGGGCCATTTCCTGAGGTCTGGCACGGCTAAAGAACTCGACGGGGCAACCGAATACCGGAGAGCCATCCGGGAGAACATCAAGAACGGTGTCGATTTCATCAAGCTGAACCTGAGCGGTGGCATCATGGGTCCGCCCTGGGACGGCATGCAGAGCACCTTCCCGACGCCGGACGAGATCGACGCGGCGTTTGAGATCTGCCACCAGCGCGACTACAAGGTCGTTGCGCACGCCGGTGGAACCGATTCCATCAAGGCGGCTATAACGCACGGTGCATGGACGCTGGAACACGGCTACGTGCTGGACGATGAGGCCGTGGCGATGATGGTCCACGCCGGGACCTATTACGTCCCGACGCTCGGGTTGAGCCACCTGAACCGGGGACCTGCGTATGCGGAGTCGGATGCGGAGAGGAGGTGGGCGGAGGCCCACCCCGCGCCGCCGGATTACGCGGCACGAGCGGTTGTAGCGGCAGAAGCGCACGCGGCCGGGTTCAGAAAGGCGCTCGACGCGGGAGTGCCGATCGCCAACGGATCGGACCTGGCGCTCCCGGACGGCGGGCTGCTGGAAATCGCGCAGCTCGTGCGGCGCGGCATGACGGAGTGGCAGGCGATCGTGGCGGCGACAAAGACATCCGCCGAGGTGTGTCTTGTGGGCGATGAGCGCGGAACTGTGGAACCGGGCAAAACCGCGGACCTGCTGGCCATCGGCTCTAATCCTCTGGAGAACATCGAGAACGTGCGCGACGTGAAGCTCGTGATGAAGGACGGAACGGTCGTGGTGCAACGCTGAGTCCCGCCACTGACGGCGAACGGACAGCCTCCAACTGGTCCCGGAGCGTCTGGCCCAACATCACGGCCATCGCTGCGTTTAGCCTTTTCGGCGGGGCCGTGGCCGCCACGCGTGTCGTTGCCCAGGACGTCGCGCCGTTCACGCTGGCTGCGCTGCGGATCGGTATCGGCGCCGGAATCCTGTGGACGCTGGTGCTGCTGTTTCACCGGCGCCGGATGCGGGTGGAACGGCGCGACTGGCGGCTCTATTTCCTGCTGGCCGCCTTCTACTTCACTGCCTTTCCGCTGGCAATGGCCTTCGGCTTCCAGGTGACCGAGGCGTCTCGCGGCGCGCTCCTGATGGCGACCTCGCCGATCTGGAGCGTCGCGTTGGGCCGGTTCACCGGACGGGAATCTCTGATAGGGCGGCAGATCGCGGGCGTCGTCGTCTCCGTGATCGGCATCGGGCTGGTGTTCGGGGAGACCGCTCTCTCCCCGGCGGAAACTGATGGCGAGGCGGCCAGCACACTTGCGGCGGTGGGCGGGGCCTTGCTGCTGGTTTTCGCGGCGGCCTGTGTGGCCGTCTACGGCGTCGCATCGCAACCGGCGTTCGCCCGGTACTCGGCGCTGAACGTAAGCGCGTGGACGATGTTGATCGGTATCGCGATGCTGGCCCCACTCGCAATTGCCGAGGTGGCCATGGGAAATACCGGTGGATTCAGCGCCCAGAACTCGCTCTTGATGGTCTTTCTCGGCTCACTGGGACTGGCGCAGTTGATGTTCGTGTTCTCGCTGACCCGGCTGACTCCGACCCAGGTCGTTGTCTACGTGAACTTCAACCCGCTGGGGGCGACGGCGCTGGGGGCGGCGCTGCTGGAAGAGAGTTTGACGGGGACGTTTGCCGTTGGCGCAGTTGCGGTGATAGCCGGAGCCGTGCTGGTGAACTGGCCTAAACAGACCCCGTAGGGGGCGTGTATCGCTCGCGAGTGGAACCCGGACGTCGTTATATGCGCAGGCCTCGTCCATGAACGCTATTGATTGACCCGCCACCTCTCCTGTCTATCTTCCAGAACTTGACTCAGGATCAGTGATCACAGCAGTAACCCCGTCAAGAAGGCAGGACTGTCTGCAATTCCCGACCCCGACGCGGGGATCTCACGTGATCTTGACAGGGGCGGATCCTGAACCGAGTTCAGGTTGACGTGTACCGGTACAGGAAGATCACCGCCGTTGCACCGGCGGAGCAAGCCCCACTCCTACAGCCGACCGCTACCGATCAAACGGCGCTCCACCCAGGTTGGCGCATGGGAATACGGTCGAGTCCGGGGACGCTTCGGCCAGCGCTGTCCCGATTTCGGACGGCAGCGGCTCGGTAAACGAATTGAACAGCCCATCACCTATCGACAACGCCTTCGTAATGCCGGGTTGCGCGTCGCCTTCATCGGGTCGAACCGCCTTGATCTCGATGTTCCGCCGGAGCAGCGCCCCCTGCGCCGCCACGCCGACCTGGGTCGCAAGAAGCCATCCCAGCGCCTGCACGTCAGATGCGATGCGTTCCGTGTGCGTGGGAGCGGGATTATCCGTGTACCAGTCGAATGGTCTGATATCGCTGGACGGTCCCGCGATGAACATGCACCCTTCAGCCCCCGACGCCTGCGACAGCGCCCAGCAAGCGTACCCGGGATAATCAGCGGTCCAGGAAGATGAATCCTCGCCAGTGACCGATCCGGGGCAGCCGAATCCGAAGACTCGCGCTATCGGACCTGACGTTCCATCGACGACCATGATCGGCACCGTCTCGTTGAGATCATGTGCACGGCCGTGCACCGATGTCGCCAGGCCTGGCAGGAGCGCCGTTGTGAAACCGAGCTCGGCGTCCTGCATGCGGGCGGCGGCAAGCGCGGCCGCTCCGCCGATCTGTTGGGGGACGTAAGCGGTGTACTCGGCGTACTCAACGTTATCCGTCTCCCACAGTGGCGGGGACGTCGCGTTGCCGGACACGCCGATCCACACGAGCGCGCTGTCCACCCCGGCAGACGCCGAGACACGCTCCACGACCACTGATTCGAACGCCTCACTGACGCCCCAGACATCCAGCGTCACGATGGCGGCACGGGCGCCTCCGGCTTCAAGAAGAAGCACCCGCCCGAGCAAATCATCGGTTACGTCGGTCGCCGGACGTGACCGATGTTCCGGCCCGGCGATGCTAAAGCCGACAGGCGGCGTAATCACCGTCTCGGAGTAACCGGCCCGGAGCAGGTGTGAATCGGAGATCAAGCACGTGGTCCCGATGGTGGATAGGGGTGGGGGATTCGGCAGAGGAGATTGTAGGCGCGCGGATCACCCTCACCTAGCTCTCTGCGGTCGAAGGAAGGGGCAAACCTTTCGATCATCCAAAGGAGCCCATCCTGGGGCTCTCGAAGGGCGGGCCCTGCCCACAGCAATATCTGATTAGGCGCAACAGCGCAAAATTGTCATTCCGGGCATATGTGCCCGGAATGACAGTGGTTCTGGATCCCACCGAACGGCGGAGCAAGCCCCGCCCCTAACGTGTTGTCGGCGCCAAAACCACGATCTCCGTACTCACCGAGTTCGCTATGAAGCACTCCTGGTGTGACCGGTGGTGCATGGAGTCGATTTGCTCAAAAGTGGGCCGCGTTTCGCCCGAAAAAACGATCCCGGGCCGCAACTCCACGCGAGTGATCGCCAGGTTCCCATCACCATTCTTCTCGAGGTATCCGACCGCGCTATCCGAATACGAATCCACCACGAATCGGCGCTTCGCCGCCACCGCCAGGAAGGTCAGCATGTGGCAGGCGGAAATCGCCGCCACAAACGCCTCTTCCGGGTCCACGCGATCGGCGTTGCCGAGGAACTCCGGAGCCGCAGATGCCGGCACGTTCTCGCCGCCCTGGAACGACCATGTGTGATCGCGGGTATAGGTCGGGTACTTGAAGTCGTCGCGGTCCCGATTCCAGGTCAGCGACGCATGGTGTTCTGACATCTGATCGCCCTCCCGTGCGGATGAAATCGATGGCCGGGTAGCCCGGCCGCACACGCGATGTTAGCCTTCCGGCCTAGGTCATATCGCTATTCCCACGGAGATAGCCGTGCCTCCCGAAATTCAGGTACTTAACGATCGGTTCGCGCAGATTGTCGACCCGGGGGCCTCGATAGAGCTGGTCGCCGACGGCATGGCCTTCACCGAGGGCTGTGCCTGGATTCATGACGGCAATTACCTGATCTGGAGCGACATCCCGAACAACCGCATCATGCGCTGGTCGGAATCGGACGGGGTGAGCGTTTTCCGCGAGCCAAGCCGTAACGCCAACGGCAACGCCGTCGATGCCGATGGGAATCTCCTTTCATGCGAAACGAGCGGGAGGCGTATCTCGATAGCCCGGCCCGGGCAACCGGAGACAACGCTGGTGGAGAGTTACGGCGGGAAGCCATTCACATCGCCAAACGATGTCGTGGTCAAGTCAGACAACACCGTCTGGTTCTCCGATCCCGACTACGGCGCGCTGGTCGAGGATCAGGGCCACGGAGATCCGCCTCAGCAGGAACGCAACCGGGTGTACCGTCTGGACCGTTCCACGGGCGAGTTGACGGCGGTGGCCGAAGATTTCGATAAACCGAACGGGCTGGCGTTCTCGCCGGATGAATCTGTCCTCTACATCTCCGACTCTGGATTCACCCACGGCGACGACCGACCCCACCACGTGAGGGCATTCGATGTCGCTGACGGCGTACGTCTGACCAATAGCCGGGTCGTTTGCGAGGTGTCGCCGCACGTGCCCGACGGCCTGCGTGTGGATACGGACGGGATCCTGTACGTCACTTCCGGCGACGGCGTGCAGGTATTCACCCCGGACGGCGAGATGCTGGGGAAGTTCGTCACACCGGAGGTTGCCGCAAACTGCTGCTTCGGCATGGCGGATCGGCAAACTCTCTTCATATGCGCCACCAGCTCGGTCTGGATGGTGCGGTTAAAGTCCACGGGCGCATACCCGTTCTGAGGCGAACCCGATCGAGTTGGCTCTACGCAGGAGACGCACTTTTGGAACCCCGGTACGAGATCCTTTCCGAAACTTTTGAACAACTGATCGACCAGAACGCACGCCTGCGAAAGCTTGGCGATGGCTACCAGTGGGCAGAGGGCACCACATGGGTGCCGGACGAATCGGTCTCCGGCGGCGGATATCTCCTCTGGAGTGATATCCCGAACGACCGCATGCTGCGCTGGTCCGAGTCGGACGGCACGACCACGTTCAGGCAACCCTGCGGTTACACCAACGGGCACACGCTGGACCGTGAGGGCCGATTGGTGTCGGCGGAACACGGCGGGCGCAGGATCAGTCGTACCGAGCACGACGGCACGGTCGTGAACCTCGTGGACAACTACGAGGGCAAGAAGCTCAATTCACCGAACGATCTGGTGGTCAAGAGCGACGGCACTATCTGGTTCACGGACCCGCCGTACGGAATCTTGAGCGACCGGCAGGGCCACAAGGCAGACTCCGAGCTGGGCGCCAATTACGTCTTCCGCCTCTGGCCGGACAACGGAAAGATCGAGATCGTAATCGAGGGCTTCGATATGCCAAACGGCATCGCTTTTTCCCCTGACGAGTCGATCCTCTACGTTGCAGATACCGGGTACGAACCGGACTCTCCCGAGGCGTCGATCCACGCCTTTGACTCAGCTGCCGATGGCGCCCTGTCGAATCACAGGATCTACGCCAAGCCGACCCCCGGAAAATCGGACGGTTTCCGCGTGGACACGGACGGCAACGTATGGACCTCGGCGGGAAACG
>JASLLE010000095.1 GCA_030747175.1 Dehalococcoidia bacterium
TCTCCCCGCCGCGGGAGAGGGCCGGCGTGAGGGAGGTCAAAGGCTCCGTCCAAAACGAAGCTTGTTGGCCGGAGCTCCCTGTCGACGCTGGTCCTTCGGCACGCCCGGGATGACAGTTCTGCGTTCTCGTGTTTACCCCCTCTCCCCGCCGCGGGAGAGGGCCGGCGTGAGGGGGACCGCCGACAGGCGGTCAGCAGGTGGACGCGTTGGCGTATGACCCGGTCCTTCAAGAGCCTCAGGACACTGTCACGCCGACCTTTTACGCCCCGGTCAGCTCCCGTTGCATCTGGGCCAGCCCCATCGGCCCGAGATTCAGCGCCCGGTTGTGCCATGCCTTCAGATCGAATCCGGGCCCAGCCTTCGATATCGCCTGCTCTCGCGCATCGAGCCAGTATCGCTCGCCGACCTTGTAACTAATCGCCTGCCCCGGCATCCCGAGATATCGGTCTATCTCGCTCACCATGAACTCCGGCCCGAAGGGCGAAGTCGGCTGCATGAACTCCAGCGCCAGGTCTGGAGTCCACACCTCTCCCGGGTGGAAGTTGGAGTCGTTCGGGATGCGCAGTCCGAGGTGCATCCCGATGTCCACAACCACACGCTGAGATCGGAACAGTTGTGATCCCAGCATTCCCAGGTAATAGTCAGGATTGTCCAGATAGCCCAACTCGCCCATGAGGCGTTCGGCGTACAGCCCCCATCCTTCCATATACCCGGAAGTTCCTGCCGCCAGCTTCTGGAACCGAGAGAGTTGATCGCCCAGGCAATTGGCCGTCGCTATCTGGAAGTGATGGCCCGGGACACCCTCGTGGTAGACGATCGAGACCTCACCCCAGAGCGGGAATCGGGTCTTGCCTTCCGGCACCGGGTACCAGGTTTGCCCGGGCCGGGAGAAGTCCTCGGACGGCCCGGTGTAGTACATCGCCAGCGCGCCACCGGGCGGGGCGATCATCACTTCTACCGTCTTGACGGGATCGGCGATATCGAAATGCGTGCCGTCCAGGTCTCGTATGGTCTGATCCTGGAGGTCCTGCATCCATTCCTTGAACGCGTCCACTCCCTCTATAGAGCGTTCCGGGTCCTCATCGAGCAGTTTCTTTGCGTCGTCAAAGTTGCCTCCGGGAACGATCTTGTCGGCCGTCGCTGCCATCTCTGACTCAGCCCAGCGCACCTGCTCCCATCCCCACGCGTACGTCTCCTCAAAGTCGACCTGTGCGCCCAGGTATGACCGTGCTCGCAACTCGTAGCGATCGAGGCCAACCCCGTCACGATCGGGCGTCGAATTGATGTGTTCATCGGCCAGGAAAATCCCGAAATTCGCGAACGCCTCCGAGGCGTCCCGTGCCGCGTTTTCCAGCCGTTCGCGAAGCGCCCCGTCGCTCAATCTTGTCTCATCGTAGGCCGACACCAGGCCATCGAAAAAGGACGGCCCTTCGCCCTGCCCGCTGTACACCTTCGCCTGCTCGATAACCCCGATCACCTGCCGGCGCGAGGTCGTTTGCCCCCTCCCCACACCTTCTTCAAGGGTCTCTCGATAGCTGGCCAGCGTCTCCGGAACCCGAGACATGCGGGCGGCGATGTTGTCCCAGTCCTCTTTCGATTCCCGGGCCATAAGGTCGAAAATCTGTCGGGCGGTCTGAAATGGGCTGTGCAGGATGTTCATGGTCCGGTACTGTTCGCCGGCATCGTACGACTCAAGGGTGGTCTCCAAGTCCTCGACCATCACCTCCCGAGCCATCCGGTCGTTGTCGTTTTCCGGTTCAGCCCTGGCAAGTTCCGCCAGGGAGGAACGGTCCAGCTCCGCCTGCGCCGCGTCGCCGGCGGGCGAGTTGTCCGGCATCTCGGTTTCGTGGCCGGGGATGCCGAGATACGTCGCGACCAGCGGCTGCAAAGCGGCGACCTTGTCGATGTAACGGTCGGCGATGTCGAAAATTCGTGACAAGGTCTTCTCCCTTAAACAAGAAATCTCACGGTCAGATCGCCGGCGTTAGCCGCCCAGGTAGTCGAGCGCAGCCCGGGCAAAGATCTCCACGCCCAGCGGCAAACACTCTTCGTCAAACACGAATCGAGCGTTGTGGTGAGGAGGCCGTTCAGGGTCACCTGCGCCCAGCAAGAAGTAGCAGCCAGGGGCGCGGTTGATGAACTCGGCCATGTCATCGCCGACCGGCACTTCTTCGTGCGCGCCCACCTCATCCACGCCGGGTACGCCACCCGCAATTCCCGTGATCCAGGACGCCACGCCGGGGTCATTCACCACCGGCGGCGCTCCGTTGAGCAGTTTGAACTCGGCGCCACCCCGCAGGGATTCGGCCACGCCCTTCGCTATCCGCTCGACGGCAGAGATGATCTTTTCACGTATATCCGCTGTGAACGCACGAATCGTACCCTTGATAGTAACGAAATCGGCGATCACATTCGGGGCAGTCCCGCCGATCACCTGCCCCACCGTTACCACCCCCATCGCGTTGGGAGCGATCTCCCGGCTGACCACGGTCTGGAGGGCTGAAATTACCTGTGCGCTGATCATCACCGGATCGATCGCCGTGTGCGGCAGCGCTCCGTGTCCGCCTTTGCCGGTAATCGTGAGCTCAAACTGGTCTGCGCTGGCGAAGACCGTCGCCTCATTCACGCCCACGAAACCGGTGTCGTACTGGTTCCACAGGTGCAACCCGATAACACGATCCGGCGAGTGGTCTGAAATCACGTCGTCGGCGATCATCGCCTTGGCCCCCTCCACAAACTCTTCAGCAGGCTGGAATACGAAGACGAGCTTCCCTGACAACTCATCCTTCCGGCCAGCCAGAAGTTCTGCAGCGCCGAGCGCCATCGTGATGTGACCGTCGTGTCCGCAGGCGTGCATGTTGCCGTTGGTCGAGGCGAAGGGAAGATCGCTTAGCTCGGCCACGGGCAGAGCGTCGATATCGGCCCGGATCATTAGCGTCGGTCCGGAGCGACCGGTGTCCAGCACTCCGACAACCCCCGTCCCACCCACTTCGGCCTTGACGCTCATCCCCGCGTCATTGAGCCGTCCGGCGATGATCCCCGCTGTCCGGGTTTCGTAGAACCCAAGCTCAGGGTTTTCGTGGAGGTCGCGGCGTAACTCGATCAGGCCGGGGAGGGCGTCTGCAACCTGGTCGGTGACGGCGTCGGGCATGGTGTAGCGGCTCCGTTATTGATTGATTTTACGTTTGAAATCGGGGCCGGAGTCTATCACGGCACTGCGTGCGCTTATCCCTGCGGATGCGTCGGTTGTCGCGCTAAAATCAGCCCGATGCCAGAATTGCCGATTTTTCCACTGAACACGGTCCTGTTCCCGGGTTACCGGTTGCCGCTCCGCATATTTGAAACCCGGTACAAACAGATGCTGGATGATTGTCTGGCCGGGAACGGACGCTTCGTAATCGCCCTGATCCGGGACGGTGTCGAGGTCGGCGGCGAAGCGACTCCATATGATGTCGCGACCGCCGCGCGGATCGAAGAGCCGGGGGATCGAAACGCCGAGGTGATTACGCTGGCCGCGGCCGGGGAGCAACGCGTTCGAATCATCGATCTAGACCGCTCACTCCCCTACCTGGCGGGCGAGGTGAAGCCGATCGACGAGCCGATCCACCAGGTGATCGATCCCGAGCTGCTGGAACACGCCCGTACCGCGACCACCCGGTTCGCACGGGCGATGCTCATGCAGATGCGGGGCGAGTGGCGTGCCAACCCGGAAATGCCGGACGATCCCGGGCAACTTGGATACAAGATGGGAACACTGCTGGCCGATAACCCCGTAGCAGCGCAGCGGGTGCTGGAAGCGTCCTCCATCAACGAGCGCCTGCGGCAGGCGATCCCGGCCGTCGAGGCGTCAGCCGCCGGGTTTGAAGCGGCGTTGTTGCAACGAGGCGAAGCCGATCACCGCAGAGGCATGCAGCGGAACTGAACGTGCGGATCCGACGTCACCAGATTAGTGTTCAGATTCGGTTGAATTTCGTGACCCGCTGCCCGGCCGAGGTGGCCCCGATTTCGGCCACGTATATGTTGCCGTCACCATCTACCCAGCACCCGTGAGCGGCATCGCATGCGTCTTTGTTCCCACGCCATCGCGTGATCAACTCGCCGCCCGGCGTGAATATCGAAATGCCGTTCCCCGGTCCCTGCTCCAGCACGTACACGTTTCCATCGCCGGCGAAGTAGATGTCTCCCGGCATCACGACATCATCCCATTGTTCCAGGTAGTTTCCGTCACCATCGAATATCTGGATTCGATCGTTCTCTCGATCGCATATGTAGACACGGCCCTGCGAATCCACCGCGACTTTATGGAGAATCGCGAACTGTCCCGGTCCCTGCCCTGCTTCGCCCCACGAAAGTTCTAACTCGCCCGTCGACGAAAACCGGTGCACACGCCGGTTTGCGTAGCCGTCAGAAATGAACACCTTGCCATCCGGGGCGATACCGATGCCGGTCGGCATGTTGAACGGAGCGCCCTGGAGTCCACCGGTTGTAACGGTGATATTGGCGTAACCGAACGTCCCTAGCTCCATCAACACGCTGCCGTCTCTGGCGTGTTTGGTCACCTGGTGGGTCTGGTGATCGGCGAGCCAGATGTTGTCGTCTCCATCGATGAAGATACCGTGCGGCACCCGGAACTCGCCGGGTTGCGGACCTCGATCTCCCCAGGAGCCGACGAAATCTCCATCCGGGCTCCAGCAGGTCACCGGGTGATCGCTCCGGCTGAACACCCATACAAGTCCCTCAGAATCGACCGCTACATCCGGGCACTCTGCGAGGTCCCAGTGCCTCGGGACACCCCGCAGCAACCATTCCCTGTCGACCTCATACCGAAAATCACCTTCGCCAACGATAGTCATGCCACACTCCTCAAGCTAGAAAATTACCGGAAAAGAAACGGCCCGCCTGCAGTGCGCAGAGCGAGCCGTTCAACTATTTCCTGATGGACCCGACTCAGTCCGCTGGAGCGGACTTCATGTAGCCCTTACCGTCCAGGAACTCGGCCAGGCGCGCGATTCCGTCCCGGTTGTTCTCCGGGGTTTCGTATGCGAAGCACAGGCGAGCGCAGTTCTGGCCGTCACCGTTCGGGGCGAAGTTCGCACCCGGCAGGTAGCCGACTCCGGCGTCGAACGCTTCGTCGACCAGTTCGTCCATCGGCGTACCCTCGGGCATCGTCAGCCACGTGTAGCAACCGCCCTGGGGCACCGCCCAGGTGGCGCCGGTGCCGCCGAAGTTCTCGCCAAGCGACGTGACCATGGCGTTCGCTTTGGGGCCGAGCGACCCGGCAAGATCATCTTTGTGATCCTGCAAGTGATCGGTGAGGTAGCCCTCGACCGCCAGCGACGCAAAGTGGTTTGCCGTACCGGAGCTGCGGAAGCCGACCGCACGGTTGGTCACCTCTTCAGGGGCGACAAAATATCCGAGGCGAAGTCCCGGCACCAGCAGCTTGGAGTAGGAGGCGACGTGCATCACCATCCCGGTGGTGTCCAGTGAGGCGTATGCCTCCTGCGCTTCGCCATCAAACCTGAGGTCAACGTAACAGTCGTCCTCCAGGATCGGAACTTCATGCTTGTGGCAGATGTCGATAACCTGCTTGCGGCGCGCCGTCGGCATGGTCGTGCCGGTCGGGTTCTGGTGCTCCGGGATGGTGTACAGGAACTTCGGCTTTTTGCCCTGGGCCGTCAGATCTGTCATCAATTCATCCAACGCCTCGGGGATGATTCCCTGATCGTCGATAGGGGTGCCGACCACGTTGATGCCGTGATTCATGAGCTGGTTGAGTGTTCCGACGTACACGTACTGCTCGGTGATGACGGTGTCGCCCGGGTCCGACAGTGCCCTGATCAGAACGAAATTGGCCTCACCTGAACCGGCCGTCATGAAAACCTCGTCCGGCGTGGCGCTGATACCGCGATCGTTCGCAAGTTTCTGCGCCGTGAACTCACGCAACGCCTCGTTGCCGTTTCGCTCCGTGTAGTAAACGAGGTCGTGCCCCTCGCGTTCCAGGCCTTTTCTGAGTCCATCGACGAGCCCGTCAAAAGGAACGACATCCGGCGGCGGGTAGGCCACCGCGAAATCGAATGTCGCGTGCCGCGGGTGGGATACCGGGGTCTCTTTGGACCGCGCCGAGAACATGCCTTCGTAACTGAACGTGGTGGTCATCCGATTGTGAACTCCTGGGACGTGTCGGCCCCGGCGTTGTCGATTCGAGCTTTTTTCGTTGCACCGCGTCTGTGCGCGTGCGATATCCGGATCAGGCTGTCAAGCGGATCGCCCAGAGTTTAGTCCCGCTCCCCGTGCCTTACAACTCATCCAGCCAAAACGCGCAGTTGATTGAAACCGGGCCAGCCCGTCATGGGTGGCGACGCGAAACGGGCCGCCAGTTGGCGGCCCGTTCCGGCTAAATGCGTCCGTTGCGACTCAGTTCGCTGGCGCCGCGTTCAGCATGCCGTTGTCGTCCAGTATCTGGGCGAGGAGCGCCATGCCTTCACGGTTCTTCTCGGGAGACTCGTAACCAAAGCACAGCCGGGCGTAGTTCTCGCCGTCGCCGTTGGGTGCGAAAACCGATCCCGCCTGGTAGCCGACGCCTGCATCGAAAGCCTTGTCGCGTAAAGCCGTCATGTTTGTGCCAAGTGGCATCTCAAGCCAGGTGTAGCAGCCGCCGTTCGGCTCGCTCAACTTCGCGCCGGTTCCACCGAAGTGCTCGCCGAAAGATGACACCATTGCGTTTCGTTTCGCCCGGAGCGCCGTGGACAGATTGTCCTTGTGCTCCTGCATGTGCTCCTTCAGAAAGCCCTCAACGGCCAGCGATGTGAAGTGATTCGCCGTGCTTGAGCTACGGAAACCAATCGCCCGTTCTCGGACCTCTTTTGTCGCCACAAAGTAGCCAAGCCGGAGACCGGGCAGTAGCAGTTTCGAGTAGGAAGCGACGTGCGACACCATCCCGGAATCGTCCAAGGCCCTGAATGACTCCTGCATCTCGCCGGCGAATCGAAGGTCGACGTAGCAGTCGTCCTCGATAATCGGGATTCCATGCTTGTGGCAGAGGTCTATGATCTGCTTACGGCGTCCCGTCGGCAGGGTCGAACCCGTGGGGTTCTGGTGCTCCGGGATCGTGTAGAGAAGACGAGGCTTGTTCCCGGCCGCTGAAAGGCTGGTGAACAGTTCGTCGAGCGCTTCCGGAATAAGCCCATCATCGTCGATCGGTGAACCAATCACGTTGCAGCCTGCGTTACGAAGCTGACCCAGGGTTCCGCTGTAAACGAAACGTTCTGTGACGACCGTGCAACCCGGGTCGGTCAAAGCCTGGATCAGGCCGTAGTTGGCCTCGCCGGATCCCGCGCAGATGAACACGTCCTCCGGGTCGACGGAGAAACCACGATCGGCCTCTAACTTTTTCGCCGTGAACTCGCGAAGCGCCAGGTTCCCGTTGGAGTCCGGGTAGTAGACGAGATCGTGGCCTTCACGCTCCAGGCCGGCTATCAGTCCTTCGACGAGATCATTCAGCGGAGCGGTCTCGGGCGGCGGGTACGCGGTTCCAAAGTCGTACTTTGCGTGCACCGGGTGAGCGACTGCCGTCTCAACCGAATCTTTGGAGAATCGTCCTGAGTAGCTAAACGTGGTTGTCATTCCGTGGCGGTCCTTGGATTCCTTGTGGGTTTCTTTGGTCTGCGTACTCGCGCGGCAATGCGGGCTTCGGCGGCCCAGTGTACGCCTAGTCGGTTACTTCAATACGGATTCGCTTGTTGATCCGGCCTTTGCTCTGGTGGCCGACGATATTGATATGGCCCACCTCGCCGGTGGACGCGACGTGCGTCCCTCCGTCCGCCTGGAGGTCAAGCCCTTTGATGTTGATAGTCCGGACTTCCTCGATCCCCTCGGGCAGCAGGCTGATCTTGGTGCGGATCAGGTCTGGAATGGCAAACGCTTCAGCGCGCGGGAGAATCTTGACCTCGATCGGCCGATCCGCCGCTACCTCGATATTGATTGCGGCCTCGATCTCCCCCGTGAGTTCGGCGCTCATATTCTCGAACTCGAAGTCCATGCGCCCGGCCAGCGGTGTCATGTTGCCGCCGGTCACCAGTGCTCCGTAGTCGCGAAACACGACTCCACAGAGGATGTGTAGCGCCGTGTGGGTGCGCATCAAATGATAGCGATGGTCCCAGTCGATTCGGCACGTCACAGAATCGCCGGTTGACAGGCTGCCCTCGGGAACGGCGTGGACGATCACGCCGCCGCGACCGGAAACCTTGCCGACCTCAAGTTCAGATCCGCCAGCGGTCAGCATCACGCCGGTGTCGTTCGGCTGTCCCCCTCCGCCGGGGTAGAACACCGTGCGGTCAAGTATCACCCCGGCGTCTGAAACCTCGGCGACCGTGGCCTCGCATTCACGCAGGTATGCATCCGTGTTGTAGAGCTGCTCCGTCAACAGTGCCTCCAGAACGAAGTAATCGCGATCGCTGAGCAAATCATATCGCCAAACAGCATGGATTCGGTGCGGGGTATCCAACCCGGCGGACGTATACTCCCGCTGCCCGTAGCGTCCTTCGCATGTAACGCCCCAGACACCCACACCAGCACAAGGGAGTTCCCAATGAGAGGCGCCCGCTTTCTAGGCGATCGCAAAGCAGAAGTAACCGATTTCCCGGACGTAGAACCCGGTCCAAACGAGGTCCTCATCAAGACACGTGCGTCAGGGATGTGCGGAAGCGACCTCCACGCGTATCGATCGCCGGCGGCGGAGATCAACACGGAAAACCGGCCCGGACATGAGCCTTGCGGCGAGGTCGCTGCGCTAGGCCCCGGCGTGACAAAGGCGCGGATCGGCGACCGGGCGATGATCCACCACTACGAAGGTTGCGGACACTGCCGTTTCTGCCGGGAGGGCTACCAGCAACTCTGCTCCAACAGGGGGCCGTGGACGAAGTATTATGGCGGTTCGGCCCACGGCGGGCATGGCGAGTACATGGTGGTCCACGAATCAACTCTCGTGCCGATGCCGGACGCCATCGACTACGACGTAGGGTCGATGATCGCATGTGGGACCAGCACGGCGTGGCTGGCGCTTGAAAAGTTACAGGTCTCCGGGCGGGATATCGTCGCCATATTCGGACAGGGACCGGTCGGCGTGGCCGGCACGATGCTGGCGGCCGAGATGGGAGCGCGGGTCATCGCCGTAGACCTCTCGGATGAACGGCTAGAACTGGCAACGAAGGCCGGGGCGTGGGAGACGGTAAACGCCTCCAACGTTGACTCGGTAGAAGCCATCCGTGAACTCACGGGGGGCGAAGGCGCACACGCCTCGCTCGAAGCCGTCGGAGCCGGCCCAACCCGAAAGCAGGCCGCACAGGCGTGTCGCGTGTTCGGGCGGAGCGCTCTTGTCGGTGAGCGTGGCGACGCGACCTACGACGCCACCCCGGACATCATCCACCGCCACCTGACACTCTACGGATCGTGGACGGTGAGCAAGTTCGGCATGGAGGACTGCGCCAACTTCATCGCAGACCACAACATCCCCATGGCGTCGCTGATCGAACGACGCGTGAACATCGAGGACACCGTTGAAGCCTACGAGTACTTCGACAAGCAGACCAGCGGCAAGATGGTGATCACCTTCGATTAGGCGTGCGCGTGCCCTCTCATGACGGCAGAGGGCCGGGGTGAGGGACGACAGAGGTCAGGTTTTCTTTGCTGAACGGCCTGCCGGAGTAGGTCCCTCGTCCTTTCGCGCCCGGAAGGATCGGGTTGACGTTCGAACAGGTGGTCGCGTTCCCCTTCCCCGATGGGAGAGGGCCGGGGTGAGGGGGCATGGGCGGATCGCAATCCGTCCATGAAACCAGCGCGTTGTCACACCACCCGGCCCACATTCGACGGGCTCAGTACAAGCTTCGAGAGCCTCAGGGCACGGTCGTCTAGTTCAAGGCGCTGCCGCAATCCTCGGAAACTCCGCGGTTAGCTTCCCCGCTGCACCAGCTCTATCACCACGTCATCCGGGCCTTCGATGTAGGCGATCTTTGACCCGCTCCCGACATCGGTTATCGGCATGACTATCCGCACCCCCGCATCGTCGAAGTGGGCGATATCTGCCTCGATGTCATCCGTATCGAACCCGTAATGCTCGAGACCTAGCCGATTGATCTCAGGCACTGCGTGTTCTTGCGATTCTCCTGCTCGTTGAGACGATATGTTGAGGCGAACCGGGCTTCCGGTGTCCATCGTTATCGTGATCGTCCCGGGCATCACCTCCCGTGAAGACAGCACCTTCGCCCCGAAATGCTCGGTGTACCAGGCGGCCGATGCGTTCGGGTCATTTGATCGAAGGTGGACGTGGTTTATGGCGTGATGCAAGAAATATCTCCCGTAAATCGTTCGCTGCGCAGTCAAACGGCGCACATCGCCGGACCTTACTTCAATTCAATCTCCATGAATGCGACGGGGATGTTGCCGCGATTCACCACATTGTGCTCGGCCCCGGCCCGCCTGAAATAAGGTTCTCCGTACGAGATGTTGTTCTCGGTTTCACCGTCAGCGGTCAGGATCATGAGGGTGCCCGTTAACAACGGTACGACCGTATAGTCCAGTTCATGGACATGGCTCCCGGTCTCGGTTCCCGGAGCAAATATCCACTTCGTGACACGAACCCGGTCGTTGTCTTCAAATACCGTGGAGTCAGCCTGCTGCGCCATTCGAGTCCTTTCGCATGTCCAACACACCGCCGGGTGGCGGGAACGCTCACCTTAACCCAGCATGCGCGCCTCCACGGACAGGACGCGGGGCAGATTGTCCGCCATCAGCTTCCAGGATTCGCCCTCGTCGGTCGAGTAGTACAGGGTTCCGCCGGTGGTGCCGAAGTAAATGCCCAGCGGCTCGCCTCCGTCCACCGACATCGCCTCCCGCAAGACCCCGGTAAACGCATTACGTTCCGGGAGACCGCGGGTCTGTGCGCGCCACGTCTCCCCGGCATCGCTCGTCGTCCACACCGCCACCCTGCCCTCGGCCGCGGACCTGAACTCGTCGCTGTCCATCAGCACCGTAAACACATTTCCGGAAACCCGTGGGTGTGTCACCATCGGGAACCCGAAAGTCGAAGGCAGTTTCCCGCCTATGTCGTCCCAGGTCAGCCCGGCGTCCCGGGACCTGTATGTACCGCGATGGTTCTGCTGGAAAATGATCTCCGAATCCAGCGGATCAAGTACGGCCTTGTGGACACATCGACCAGTGTTCTCGTCCACACGCGGCGGGAGCGCCGGGGTGATCCCTTTGCTGCTCAGTAGCCATGACTCGCCCCCGTCGTCCGTCCTGAAAAGTCCGACGGCAGAAATCCCGGCGTACATCCGGCCGGGTCGCTCCGGGTCGAGCAGTATCGTGTGCAGACACAGTCCGCCGGCCCCCGGCTCCCAGTCGGGTCGTGACGGGTGATCCCCCAGTGCGCCAAGCTCGACCCAGGTATCTCCCGAGTCGGTCGTCTTCCAGAAAGACGCCGGAGCGCCGCCCGCGTACAGCACGCCCGGTTCCTCTGGACGCCCGGGCGCGATGTGCCACATGGCTTCCAGCGTTTCACCCGAGTCCTGCCTGAAACGCGGTTCCTCCGATGATTCGGTCCATGATTCGCCCATGTCCGAACTGCGGCTGATTTCCGGGCCCCAGAAGACGTTGTTCACGGCGGCGTACATCTGGCCGTCGCGCGGGTCCAGGGTGAGGTGATATACCTGCGACCCACGATGAAGCGGATCCGACATCCTCCACTCCGTGCGATCGGCCCCCCCGGTGAAGATGAAACCGCCGCGCGTGGTGCCGACCATCACGATGGTGCTTCCGACGGGTGTATCGGTCATGATGACCTCCCTCATTTCCTGATACGCCGGACGCTCAAAATACCACGCCCGTAACCGGGCCATCCGCGCACGGCACACTTGCCGTCCCGACGTCCCACCGTTACGCTGCCGCTGCTCCGCTTGAAACGACGACGACGATACGACGCCGGCCGGACCTCTTCCGGTCAGGAGAAACTTCGATGGATCTCGGTTTTTTCACTATGCCCATGCACGCGCCGGGCGCCAACATGACGGAGACGTTGAAATCTGACCTCCACCAGATCGTAAAACTGGATGAGCTCGGTTATTCGGAGGCATGGATAGGCGAGCACTTCACGGCTGAGTGGGAGAACATCCCATCGCCGGACC
>JASLLE010000096.1 GCA_030747175.1 Dehalococcoidia bacterium
GACGGGTAGGTGTGGTACTTCATACCGTTCTCTTCGCGGTAGTTGACGGCGCTGAAGCTGGCGTAGTTGTGGAGCGTCTCGCCGTACACGGGCATGCCTGCGGCACGGGCTCGCGCCACTTCCTGGATGCCCTCGATGGCGCTTACGTGGACGAAGTAGATCGGGCAGGACTTCAATTCAGCCAGGCGGGTGACGCGCCGGAACGACACGTCCTCGGATTCACGCGAGTGAACCTCGTTCATGTGCCACCACTCGTACCTGCCCTCGGCCTCGGCACGCTCGTAGTTGTAGTGCACCATCTCATCGTCTTCTGAGTGGACGAGGAGCACTCCGCCGCTGGCGGCGACCTGTTCCATGATCGAGCCAAGGCGACCGAAGTCGGTCTGGCGATCTTCCATCTGCGGGCTGGGTGGCCGGATGCTGGTCGTGAATATCTTGAAGCTCGGGATGCCCGACTGCACCAGTTCGGGGATCTGGCCGATATCCTTCTCACTGGCGCGATGCCCGAAGATCGGGTGGTAGGCGTAGTCGGTGTAGCCCTGCCCCTTCCAGCGGTCAGCTGCCTCATCGACCGCGTGAAGAAGGTCATGCCCCTGCACCTGGGTCGCGAAGTCGAGCACCGTGGTCGTGCCGCCGAAGATCGCTGCTTTTGAAACCGATTCCGCGCCGGATCGCTCGGGCTGTCTTGGCCCTCCGATGTGGGCGTGTGGCTCGATTCCCCCCGGCACGACGATCATGCCGTTCGCGTCGATGGTCTGACCGGCCTCGAAACCTTCGCTGGACGGAAGGGTAACGGCGGCGATAGTCCCGTCGGCGATATGAACGTCCATCACTCGCGCGCCTGATGGAGTGACCACGGTACCGCCGGAGATAGTGATGTCCAGCATTGCAGTTCCTCCAGCCGGGTGAGGCTGATCCGTTCCTAGGGGTTCAGCCTGTCACGTTCGCGGTTGGCCGCCGATGCAAACGCGTTTGCTTCAGCGATAGCGGTCTCGCTCTGCCGGATAAGGACGTTGGCCTCTTCGGTGTCCGGGACCGGCTGTTCTACCTGGCGGCTCATCTCTTCGAAGGCCTGCACGGCGAAACTCATGCCAGCGTTGGAACGTTCGAGAAGTTGCACAACAAGGTCGTAATGAACAGAGAAATCTTCCGGCGGTTCCTGGGCCTGCCAGCGGAACCGGAGCGCATTGAACTCTGCCGCGGCGATCCTCAGTTCCCCGAGGCGCGTGTTGATTGCGGCCTCTGCCGGGCCTTCACTCGGATCGAACGTAGGCCCCGGTCCCAGGGTGTTTTGTGTCGTGGCGTGTTCCGTGATCACTTCACTGGAAACATCCCAGTACTCTGTTTTGCCGCCGGAACTCGAACTTGAGCAAGCTGCGATTGAGAGGGCGCCGATTAATAGGACGAAAAGAAAATATTTCATGTACATGGCACGCCGGAGAATATCAAATCCCGGGATCACGTGTTGGACTTCGGCGGGGGATGGTTTCGCCGGGGGTAACGGGAAGGTTAGTGATGCAATTGATCGCTAGGGTGGAGACGGCATTGGCAGTACAGTAGCCGACGCACGTCACCCAAAGATTCGTCCAGAAGAGACAGGCTAGCAAAAGCAGGTTAACCATGCCGGACCAGATACGCCTCGGAATCATCGGCGCAAGTCCCACGGTCGGATGGGCGCATAGAGCCCACCTTCCTGCCGCACAGGCGGCGGTCGATTGGGAGTTGACCGGCGCATGCACGACACGCATGGAGACGGCGGAAGAATCCGCCCGCCAGTACGGGGCGCGTATTCCATTTGACGACTATCCCACGATGCTGGCACACCCCGATATCGACGCCGCTGCGGTGGTGCTGCGTGTGCCGACTCACTACGAGATCACGAAGGACGTGATTAACGCCGGAAAGCATGTTTTCACGGAGTGGCCGCTCGGCAAAACGACGGACGAGGCCCGGGAACTGGCGGCGCTCGCGAAAGAAAAAGGCGTGCGCGCGATCGTAGGTCTGCAATCGCGCGCCGCTCCTGCCGTGATGCACATGAAAGAGCTTGTGGAGGCGGGCTACGTGGGCGACGTCCTGTCGTGCTCGTTGCGCCAGATCGGCGGTGGAGTCTTGACGCGTGACTCCGGTCGTACCTGGCAGCGCGACGTAGAGCTGGGCGCGAACACGCTCACCATATCCGCCGGTCACTCGATAGACGCGCTCCGATTCGTGGCGGGTGATTTCGTGCGGGTCTCGGCGCAGGTCACAACACAGGTTCCGCAATGGCATGAGGTCGACACCGATGTGATGGTGGATGTCACGTCCCCGGACAGCATCCTCGTCAACGCCACGCTGGAAAACGGCGCGGTCGCGTCGGTCCATGTTTCAAGCGTCCCGTACGCGGGAAGCGGGCTGACGCTGGAGATTTTTGGGAGCAAAGGAACGCTCAAGGCGACTTCCGCAGGCTCCACGAACGTTGGCGGTCTGCGGCTGGAAGGCGTACAGGGCGGGAACGACCTGGCAGAGATCGACATCCCGGCGTACCACACATACGTGAGCGAGGAGATGCCGAAGGGCGCGCCGTTCAACGTGGGGCAGTTGTACAACCAGTTCGGCAAGGGCATCCGTGGTGAAGAGAGCAACTACCCGGACTTCGACACGGCCGTTGAACTACACGTCCTGATCGACGCGATCCGGCAGTCCTCGGAAGAGGGCAGGGCGGTGGACGTGCCGCGGGGCTAGGAAGGGATTTCAGATTCAGGAAACACCGCAGGGGCGTATGGCAATACGCCCTCACCTATCCGCCATCACACCCAAGAGCGAGATACGCCTGATGGTGTCGTCCTGAACTCGATGCAGGATCGGACCGATTGGCAGTTGCGTAGTCCGAAGTGGAACACCTCGGCGGAACCGACCTTGATGGCATCGTCGTGCGTTGTTGAAAACTAACGGATCCTGAATCGAGTCCAGGATGACAACAGGTGATATCGGCGCCCGGGCAGATCGCTGTCCGGAGCCGCGTTCTTAAGAAAAGCAAAAGGGCCGGACAGTGCAATGCTGTCCGGCCCTTTTAGATCATCCGGTATCCCCTCTCCCGGCGGGAGAGGGCCGGGGTGAGGGAGAAGACTCTCCCCCCTCAAGCGCCTCACAAACCTACGCGTACTTTCCGGAGATCTGGGGCGTGGTGCCTTCCTGGCCCTTCTCCGCCATGTCATGCCGGGTCTCGCGACCCCAGGTGCGCTTGAGATCATCCTTGACGTTGATGCTCAACATCCCGAGCCCCTCGACCTCCAGGGTGATCCTGTCGCCGTCCTGGAACGAGTTCAGCCCGCCGTGGTTCGTGCCGGTGGCGAGGATGTCCCCGGCCTCCAACGGGTGCACCGACGTAACGAACTCGACGCAGCGGGGGATCAGGTGCGCCATGTCGTCCGTGTTGAACTTCTGCTGCACGATCCCGTTGTTCGTAAGGGTCACGCCGAGTTTCTGCGGATCGTCGATCTCGTCCGCCGTCACCAGGTAAGGCCCGATGGGCGCGAACGTGTCTCGACTCTTCATCGTCGTGAAGCCGCCTTCCGGGAGTCCCCGAGCGGAGCCATCGACGAAGTTGATGTAGCCGAAGATGTAATCCATCGCCTCGGATTCCGGCACTTGCGACGCATCCTTTCCGATGACGAGCGCCAGTTCGGCCTCACCCTCGAAGATCGTCGCCGGAACGTCCGTCAGGACCATCGTGTCGCCATCGCCGATTACTGCGAGAGGCGACTTCGTGAAGAAGTTGATCTGTGCCGGGGCATCACGTGTGCCGTCCTCCATGTAGTTGACGGCCATGCAGGAGATGTTCGTCGGCTTCGGCAGCGGCGGGCGAAGCCGGACACTGGACACCGGCACGCCGTCAGCGGCCTCGACGGCGGCTTCCAACTTGCTGCGGTACGTGCCCCAGTTGTTGATGACGCCGCGAATGACGTCTTGCGGGCCGAGCTGCGGAATGTCCGCGACTTCAGCTGACAGGTCGACAACCCGGTCATCGCCCTTCAACGCGCCAAAAGTGAAATCGTCAAAGAATAGAAGTTTCATACGTGCGCTCCGTGTGGCCGGTACACGGTCGGCACTCGCAGACGTGGGGTCCGGCTCGTTGGACGCCCGAGACTATAGCAAAGGAACGCGCAATTTTGGTGAGGGGAGCGCCAAAAAATCCCGGTTTGCCGGGGCTTTTCGGCTCGTAAGGCGATGCGATTGGTGATCCGCCTCGGACTCGAACCGAGAACCTACTGATTAAGAGTCAGTTGCTCTGCCAATTGAGCTAGCGGACCAATCGGAGCACCGGCCTCGGAGGGCCGACGTTCAATTCGATCACGGGGGTTGGGGTGTGTCAACAGGTGATGTGGGCTGGTGATGCGCTCACTCCGGCCCACTCCCGCGGGGCTACGTGGTTGCACTTCACACCCTTCGAGAACCTCAGGGTGGGTTTTTGCGGGAGAGCACGCGCATTCCTACGTCATCCCGAGCGCAGCCGAGGGACCTTTACCAGCACGCTGTTCTCCGGGAAGACCTCTTTTTGCGAAGACCTTTGTCCTCCCCTCACTCTCTCCTGCGCGGAGCGGGTGTTGTTGGCGATGGAAGCGTCCTTCGAGAACCTCAGGACTCGGTGTTAGTTCGCCAGCCCCTCTACTACCGTTGCCGTTGGCATTCGGTTGAAGACTTCGGGATCGATCTTCACTTTGGCCGATCGGCTGCCGCCGCCCAGGATTACGTAGTCGAGCGTCATTATTCGGCTGTCTACGTAGACCGGTAGATCGTCGGGGAGGCAGAAGGGCGTAACTCCGCCGATCATCATCCCGGTCAGTGCCGCCGTTTCGTCCGCGGAAGCGAACGACAGGCGCTTCACCTCCATCAGGTCCCGTACAGAGTGGTTCACGTCGAGTCGCGTGTGGGCGAGGGCTATGCAGGCCGAGTACTTTTTTTCGCCCCGTTTTGATGCCACGACGATGGTGTTGCCGGACTGCTCCGGCGGGAAGCCGTACCTCTCGCAGAAGGCCGCGGTATCGGCATACTCCGGGTCGCACTCCACCATCTCGTACCACACGCCGATGGCGTCAAGAACGCGTACGACGTCGCTCTCGTCGGGCAACTTAAGCGTCCGAGGCGAGCTTGCCGGCGGTCGCCCAGTTGGTTCTCGGCACGTCGTGTATGACGACCTCGGTCGCCTCCGCGGGCGCCCCGGTGTTCTTCACGATTGCGGCGGTGATGTCTTCGGCCAGGCCCCGCTTCTGATCGACGGTGCGGCCTTCGTGCATGTAGACGTGGATGCTGGGCATATCTGGGCGTGCTCCTCGTGCTGTGGATCGGGTCCTTCGAGAGCCTCAGGACGCGTGCGAGAGCCTCGGGACGCATGGGCGATTATAAGCAGGCGCCGACCGTCCCGAGTAACCGAATCAATGGCATCGGCAGCGGAAGCCTATTGACCGAACTCGAGGCGCTCGGCCAGGAACTCCGGCAGACCCTCTTCGTGGATGCGAGCCTGAGCGCGGGCGATGTCGTACTCCACCCTTCGGAACTCGACGTCCCATTCGGCCAGGTCGACGAGGGCGTAGCTGGCCCTGTTATCCCGGTCACGGGGCTGCCCCACGCTGCCGGGATTCAGATACAGGCGGTCTCCCACGAGCTGTGTTCTATCGCCGGGGACGTGATCAACCTGGTCGATGTTCTGCCCGGTCAAGCCGACGGTGAAAGGGATGTGGCTATGGCCGATGGCGCACGCCCGGGTTTCGAAATGTTCCAGGTTTTCCAGCGCCTGAGGAGCGGTCTCGAGGTATTCCCATACGGGGTCTCGCGGACTTCCGTGCACCAGTGTGAAGCGATCGACGATCTCGGTCAGCGCAAGGCCCCGGACGTACTCCAGCTCGTCTTCGCTCATGGTTTCGCCTGTCCACTCGATGGCTTCCCGCGCCACCGGGTTGAAGTCCTTCGTGGTCATCTCACCGACCGCCGCCTTTTCATGGTTTCCGGCGATGGCGATGGCGTCGAGGTCCCGAACGGCCTTGATGCAGGCCGAAGGGTCCGCCCCGTAACCGATCGTGTCGCCCAGTACCCATGCGGTGTCGAATTCGCCGCGTGCGTCCGATAGAACCGCTTCGAGTGCGGGGAGATTGGCGTGTATGTCCGAGAGAAGGAGTGTTCGCATGAGACGTGCGGCGTACAGGTTCCCGGCGCCAGATGGTAATCGAAGTTGGACAATCGATAGGCCGGAAATGGAACTTTCACGCGGCCGCCGCGAAACTATAATCGGGACATGGCTTCTGATGGCACGGAAATACGGGCGTCTTCGCTGGGCGAATTCGGCCTGATCGAGCGCCTTGCCCGCATTCTTGACGAATCGGCGAAGGACGGCGACGGGGTTCCCGGACTCGTACTGGACATCGGCGACGACTGCGCCGCGATCCGGCGCGAGTCCCTCACGGATGTCTACACCACGGACACGATGGTCGACGGGGTTCATTTTCGCACCGGGGAAATCTCGTGGCGTGACCTCGGCTGGAAATCGATGGCCGTCAACCTGAGTGATGTCGCATCGATGGGCGCCCGGCCCGTGATGTCGCTCGTGACGCTGGGACTTACCGGCAAAGAGTCGCTCTCCGACCTGGAAGAGCTATACCGGGGTATCGCGGATATCACGCAAGAGCTGGGCGGCGTTGTGGCGGGCGGAGATATCGTGCGTTCGCCCGTGCTGTTTATCACGGTCGCCATGACGGGCGAGGCGGCGGTCACAGCCGGGGGCGCCGCGTTCAACCGGGCGCGATTGATGGCGGGATCGATGACGGGATCGACCGCCGGAGCCGGTTACCCGACGGCGGCTTCGCAACTGAAGTTTGAGGCGGGATCGAAACAGGCCGCGGACGGCGCAGCGTTGTTAAGACGCGACGCCATGTCTGTGGGCGATCTGATCGCCGTCACGGGAACCATCGGCGATTCCGGCGGCGGTTTGCGCGTCCTTGCGGACGGTTTATCGGGAACCGCCGCAGACCTGCTGAAGCGCGCCCATTTCAGGCCGGTCCCGCGTATGGCTGCGGGCGTGGCACTTGTCACGCAGGGAGTCGTGTCGGCGATGGATGTCAGCGATGGGATTGCCGATGATCTCGGCAAGATGTGCATGGCGAGCGGGGTCGCAGCGAAGGTGCGGATGCCTGCGGTCCCGGTCAGCGATGAGTTGAAAGCGTGTTTCCCGGACGATTTCACGGCGATAGCGCTGGCCGGGGGCGAGGACTATGAACTGTTGTTTAGCGCGCCTGAGCCCGTGATGGCTGCCGTGGCGCCGTCCATCGGTGTGCCGGTCTCGGTGATCGGGGAAGTGATCGAGGGCGAGCCGGGTTCCGTGACGGTGGTCGATGAACGCGGCCGACCGATCGAGATGGCGGTCGGCTGGGATCACCTGGATGGTTGATTCCCCGGACGCAGCGGTCTCCGAAACACTCATCATCACCACCCGATCCGAGGCAGAGACGGTCGATGTCGGACGTGCGGTCGGCGCGGTCCTGGAACCGCGTGACGTGGTGTTGCTGAGCGGCGAGCTGGGAGCGGGGAAGACGCGGCTCGTCGAAGGCATGACGCGTGGAATCGAGGCCGACGCGGAGACGCGCAGCCCGACATTTGTCCTCGTGAACGAGTACGTCGGACGCCTCATGCTGGCCCACTGCGACCTGTACCGGCTCTCCGGACCTGAAGAGACGGGTGAACTGGGGCTGGACGACTACCTGGCTCGCGATGCGGCGCTGGCGGTCGAGTGGCCGGAACGAGCGCGCTGCGAATTCCCGCCCGAGGCCCTGGAGATCCAGATGGGGTTCGGTGATGAGCCGGACGACAGGGTGCTGACGGCGACCGCCACCGGCGAGGCGGCGATTCGATTGCTCAAGGCGATGCGAGATTCGGTCGGAATCGGGCAGCACGCCGGGGGTGGCCGGTGACCTGCGTCCTCGCTATTGATACAGCGACCCGGTACGCGACGGTCGCCGTGGCGGTGGACGGCGCTTCGTCATCAACGGGCGAACGCCAGGTGTACAGCCGGTCATGGTTCTCGCAACACAACCACGGTGTCGAACTGCTGGCGAGGGTCAATGAGGCACTGGAAGACGCCGGCCGCTCGATTTCCGATCTCACGCATATTGCAGTAGTTATCGGGCCGGGGAGTTTCTCGGCGCTTCGGGTCGGCCTGGCTACGGCGCAGGGGATGGCGCTGGCGAGAGACCTCAAGCTGATACCAATCCCGACGTTGGAGGCGGAGATCGAACCCTGGATGGATCACGATGGCCCGGTTTGCGCTGCCATAAAGGCCGGGTCCAGCGGAGTTGCATGGGGGCTTTACCACCCGGGCGAGAATGGCCCGGTCCTGGAGGCGAGCGGCCTCGATACACCGGCCGACTGCGTCGAGGCCTGTCCCGGGGCCACGGCGTTCTGTGGAGAAGCAGCGCAAAATTTCTCCGGCCACGTCGCACCGACGCGTATCCTTTCGGGTGACGCGCCCACCCGGGACGCGGATGCCCTGGTCCGAATCGCCATGCGAAAGCTCGAAGCCGGTGAATCCAGGGATCCATCGAAAGTGGAAGTTACCTATGCCCGCGCTCCCAGTATCTCGACCCCAAAAAAACCGTTTACCGGCTGAAGCCGGCCACAAAAAGCAAGCTGACGGTCCAACAACAAGAAGGAATCAACAGTAAATGGCCAACGAAAAGACGCTGATCCTGGTGAAGCCGGACGGAGTCCAGCGCGGCATCGCTGGAGAGGTGATCAATCGCCTCGAAGCAACGGGTCTCCGCATCGCCGGGATGAAGCTGTTGCAGATCTCTGACGAGCTCGCTGCGTCGCACTACGGCGAGCATGTCGGCAAGCCCTTTTACCCGGGACTCGTGGCGTTCATTACGTCGGGTCCGGTGGTTGCGATCTGCCTCGATGGTCCGAACGCGATCTCGATTGCCCGCAAAGTGATGGGATCAACAAACCCGGCGGAAGCTGCTCCGGGTACGGTGCGGGGCGATCTCGCGATCGACATCGGCCGGAACGTGATCCACGGGTCCGCCAACGAGGAAGATGCGGCCCGCGAGGTTGCGCTGTACTTCAGCGATGATGAACTGGTGGAGTACACACGGGCGATCGATGATTGGATCGTTGAGTAGCGGTTTCGCGATAGAACGGCCGTCGTTCTGCGGAGAGCCTCGGGGTGGGCCTTGCCTCAGAATGGGGGAGCCTTTTTATGCCATCCCGAGCGTAGCCGAGGACCTTCACCGCCTGGCTCGCAATCTTTGACGTCCGTTTCGCGGTAGAACAGCCGTCGTTCTTCGACGGCGCCCTTCGAGAACCTCAGGGCTCAAGTAATCCGTAATCTCGATTACTGAACGCGCACGATCTCAGGCGCCCTTGCCCAGAGTTCTTCCAGGCCATAGAACTCCCGGGCTGACCGTGAGAAAAAGTGGACCACGAGGCCGTTGAAATCGAGCAGCACCCACCCGCCCGTTCCCGTGCCTTCGCGATGGTGGACCCGCAGACCGTTGTTACGAAGAGCGCGTACGACGTCGTCGGCCATGCCGTCGAGATGCCGCGCCGTTTCGCCACTTGCGATCACGAAGAAGTCAGCAAACTGGCTGATGCCCCGGAGATCCAGTAGCGCCACGTCAGACCCGAGCGCCTCGGACGTCTCGTCGAGCGCCATGCGTGCGAAATCTTCGAGCGCTAGCAGTTGTTTCTGGGATTCACTTTCAGTCATCTCACTCATTGAAACATAGGAACGAGGCGAACTGGAATCACTTGAGGGGTGGGACATCCCTGCGTGATACGCTATTTCGATGGCCGAAATCAGGATGGATGCCATAAATACGATGGGCGACGCCGGGTCCCGGAGTGGGGATCGAGCGAAGCGCGTCGTCGTAGCGATGTCGGGTGGTGTCGACTCGTCAGTCGCCGCATACCTGCTCGCCCAGCAGGGTTACGAGGTGATCGGCGTCACGATGCGCTTGTTTGCCGTGCCGGACGAAGATGCACCCCGCCTCAACCGCTCGTGTTGTTCCATCGAAGACGTGGACGACGCTCGTGCCGTCTGTCGTGCGTTAGGCGCGAAGCACTACTTTCTGAACTTCGAAAAGGAGTTCAAGAAGCATGTGGTGGACTATTTCGTGTCCGAGTACGAGCGCGGACGCACGCCACATCCCTGCCTTGCGTGTAATGACAAGTTGAAGTTCGAATTCCTGCTGCAACGGGCGAGGTTCATGAACGCCGATTTCGTTGCGACGGGCCACTACGCTCGGGTCGATCAAGAAGGCGGAGAGTGGCGTCTCAAGCGCGGCATCGACCCCGGCAAGGACCAGTCCTACGTCTTGTTCACGCTCGGTCAGGCGCAGCTATCGCACTTGCTGCTCCCGATCGGCGAGTACGACAAAGAAGAAATCCGGCGGATCGCATCGGAGGCCGGTCTCCCGGTTGCGGACAAGCCGGACAGCCAGGACATCTGCTTCATCCCGGACGGTGACTACAAAGCGTTCGTGGAGCCGCGGCTGGGTGTGCGTACTCCCGGCGTGATCGTCGATTCTGATGGGATTGTGCTGGCGGAGCACGACGGTGTGCACCGTTTTACGGTCGGGCAACGGAAGGGCCTGCCACTCCCCGGCGGTTCGCCACGTCCAATCTTTGTCACGGATATCGACCCGGATGAGGGACGCGTAACGGTAGGACACGCCGAGCAGTTGATGCGCCACCGCCTCTCATGTGGCGGCGTCACATGGGTATCGGGAAGCGCTCCGGTCGATGGCGCTCATGTGGAGGCGCGGGTCAGGTACCACGGTAGCGACATCCCGGCAGTCGTCCGACCGGATGGCGATAACGCGATAGTCGAGTTCGAGTCTCCACAACGTGCGATCACACCCGGCCAGGCCGTGGTGTTCTACGACGGCGACAGGATCCTGGGCGGCGGCATGATCGAACACGCTCTGCCGGAGCTGGTCGCAGTCACACCGTAGGGACCGTGTGGCAGCCCGCCCATCCTTAGCCGTGTCCTGAGGTTCCCGAAGGACCGGAGTTGGCGTTGTCGCTTATCGGGCGCGCCTGGTTTCAACGACGACTTGCGAGTCGTCATTGCGCCCCTCACCCTTCCGGCAAGCGGAAGGGCGGGCTCCCAACCCTCTCCCGCGACGGGGAGAGGGGGCAAGTCTTCCCGCAAGCACCCAGGGGCTATGGCATTCGCCTCCGGGCCGACAACAGGTGACCGCTGCGAATCGTTTGACGCCGAGTTGTAGCGTTGGATTAAAGTGCGGCAGGACCCGTATAGCCAGGGAGAGCCGCATGGATCACAGAGACATCGCACGGAACGGCCTCGACGAATATCTGACCGGCCTGAAGAGGGCCGTAGACGGCCTCACGCCGGTCGAGATTTACTGGCAGCCATCGCCAAACGCCAACCATATCGCATGGCTCGTCTGGCACATGGCACGCGTCGAGGACAGCTGGTACAACCGGTACATCGGGGAAGGCGAATCCGTCTGGACCTCCGATGGTTTCGACACGCGATTTCGACTGCCAGCCGAGCGGGGCGGTTACGGTGACACGGCCGAAGACGTAGCCGAGTTCCCGCCGCTTTCGATGGCGGAACTCCTTGAGTATTTTGGCGCTGTCCGAAGCAAGGCGTTGACGAACCTGGAGGCCATTACCGCTGAAGACCTGGAGCGCTCGCGGGACGCCGGGAATCGTGACGACCCGCCGCCGGTCGCCCGGGTTATCTCGCACGTCCATGTTGAGCAGGGACAGCATCTCGGCCAGATCTCGTATCTGCGAGGAATGTTGCGAGGTCTTGGCAACTGAACCCGATTGGTGCGAGCCCCACTCGTTTCCAGAGTCTGCGATCTGGCTCCGGATCCGTGGTTTTCGGAGTTGTTGGGCGACCTCATGCCCGGTAGCCTGCCAGCACGGTAACTTACTGTTGGAATGT
>JASLLE010000097.1 GCA_030747175.1 Dehalococcoidia bacterium
ATGGCAGAGCAGATCATTCGTCGAGGGTTGTCGCGACGACGGTTGTTGGGGGTGGGGGCGGTAGCTGGAGCGGGAGCGGTGGTCTTAGGCGCCTGTGGCGAAACCGTCGAGGTGATCAAAGAGGTGCCGGTCGAGGTCGTCAAGGAAGTCCAGGTCGCCGGCGAGACGGTGATCAAGGAAGTCGAGGTAGAAGTCGCCGGTAAGACCGTCGTCAAGGAAGTGGAAGTTCCGGTCGAGGTCATCAAAGAGGTCGAGGTCGAAGTCGAAAAGGTCGTCGAGGTGGAGGCGGCGCCAGTGGAGGGTGCCGCCACCGGGAGCCAACGATGGGCCGGCCATACGTTTAAGTACGCCGGACTCGAGAGCATGGGCAGCGCGGTTATCAATGCGACCAAGCCGTGGTTCGACGTGACGGGTGCCCAAGTTGACCGGGCGGCGTTCGGACAGCAGGAACTGGAAGACAAAGCTCTCCAGGCCATGGCGACGGGCACGTATTTTGCCGATGCCTTCCAGTTCAACAGCAACTCGGCAGGGGATGTGATGGCGGGCGGCCTGTTGTTGCCGGTTCCAAACTGGGTGAAGGACAAGATCGAATGGGACGACATTATGCCGTTGTTCCGCGAGAAGATCGTCTCTTGGGAAGGCACCGCTTACTCGCTCCCTTACGACGGTGATAAGCACTACATGGCGTACCGCCGTGACCTAATGTTGGATGCGGACAACGCAGCCAATTTTGAGGCCGCGAACGGTTACGCTTGGGACGCGGACAGCGGGCCGAGGACCTGGGATGAGCATCGTGATATCGCCAAGTTTTTCACCGGTGCGGAAGGGTGGGGTGACGGGGACGCCTCTCACTCGGGCTTTTCCCACATGATGAAACGCAAGGACACGTTGTGGTGGGGCGCCAACTCTCGCTTCACCGCGTACAACAAGCATCCGGAGGACAAGGGCTACCTCTTCGACGTCGATACGATGGAGCCGCGAGTTGGCAACGAAGGGTTCATCAGGGCGCTGGAGGAGTGGAAGGAAGAGTTTGAGCTCTATGGACCAGAGACCTCTTTAAACGACGGATGGGGTGGCGTTATTGAGAACTACGTCACCGGAAAATCCTTTATGTGCATCGGCTGGTCCGACCACGGCACCGCCGCGCAAGACACATCTCGCTCCGTTATCAAAGGTTTGAGCGGCTACGCTAAGAACCCTGGCGCAACGGAGGTGTACAACGCGAAGAGCGGGAAGTGGGAGAATTTCCCGGAGATCAACTACGCGTCGTTCATCGCGTTCGGGGGCTGGATCATTGCGGTGCCGTCGAACACGTCCAACGCGGAGATGGCGTGGGACTGGGGTTCATTCGCCACGGGACCGCACATCGCCAACCAGATGGTGACAGCGCCGACCGGGGTGAACCCACTGCGGTTCAGCCAGATGGATCCTCAGATCTGGGTAGACAGTGCGTTTGAGTGGGGTGAGGCCGAAGCGATCCGCATGCTGAAGGGTGAAGAGGACACGATAAACGACCCGAACGCGGTGCCCGACCTGAGAGTGCCCGGATGGGTGCAGTATCGGGACGCGTTCGAGCTGCATGTGTCGAGAGCCCTGGCGGGGGAAGCCGATGTGCCATCGGCGCTCGACGACCTGGCCACGGAGTTCGATGCGATCACGGAACGGATGGGTGGACGTGATAAGCAGCTACCGTTCTACCGATCGGCCATGGGAGCTTCGTAGGACTACTCGAGGCGGGCCTCACTGAGTGATGGCGCAAACGGTGGCGGTCGGGTTTTCCTAGCCGCCACCGGCATCGAGGTATTCGAATTGATCAATACATTCCGGGTTCGGTATGACGCAGGCTGCTGACGCGACCGTAGCTACGCCCGAGAGCGGTGGTGGTGCCACTGCGACGCCGATGAGGCGCAACCGGCGAGACGGTGCTTTCCGCTGGAAGTTGATCCTTCTGCTGCCGGCGGTGCTCGTGGTGCTGATGTTCACGATCTTGCCGCTCGTGTGGACGCTCGGAGCGTCATTTACAGACTTCCACCTGTTCCTGCACGGGTTCCAGAAGGACGTCCCGGTCCTGTTCGTTGGGCTGGACAATTGGATCGGGGTGTTCACCGACCAGTTCTTCTGGCATACCGCCAAGAATACGATCGTATTTGCGGTGTCGACTGTCGCCCTTGAGTTGGCAATAGGTCTAGCCGTCGCGCTTGCCCTCCGAAATATCACTCGGGGCCAACGTCTGCTGCGAGTTTGGTTTTTGCTGCCGCTTTTCATCAGTCCGGTGGCAGTGGGCATGATCGTCGGCCGGATGATATTTCACGAGGCGGTGGGGCCGGTGAACGACATCCTGCGAGATGTGGGCCTCGCGGGAATACCGTGGTTGAGCCAGGCAGAGTGGGCGATGTTCACCCTGATCCTGGTCGACGTCTGGCAGAACACATCGTTTATGGTTCTTCTGCTGTACGCCGGTCTGATGAGCGTCCCTGATGAGCTCTACGAAGCGGCAAAGGTCGATGGTGCGTCTGACATTCAGGGGATGTTCAAGATCACGCTTCCGCTGCTTGCGCCGGTCGCGATGGTCGCGATCCTGATTAAAGGCCTCGATGCGTTCAAGGTGGTGGATATCATCAAGGTCATCACCGGGGGCGGCCCCGGTAATTCGACGGAGAGCCTTACCCTGAACATCTTCGACACCAGCGTTCGCAGCGGTGATATCTCGATGGGGGCGGCCGGCGGCTTCATCCTCCTGGGGATAATGACCATTTTCGTGCTGATCGTCCTGGCCGTGTCCCGTCGATACGTGTCGACGCTGACGGATTGAAAAACATGAGCGCTTTCTTCTCCGAGATAATCGGTTCCGAGCGGGCCAGACGTCGCTTTTTTTCGTGGACCATAGTTCTGGTATGGGCATTCATTTTGGCCTTCCCGGCGTATTGGCTGGTCCTTACGACCTTCAAGACCGGACTGGCCTTCACGAAGGAGGCCACTTATCTACCGTGGGTCGACTTTGACCCGACACTTTCTGCTTGGGAAACGGTGTTTGTGGGGCGATCTGACCGTATGATGCGACCGCTGCTCAACAGCACCGTCATCGCCACGGTTTCGTCTGCCGCCGCCCTCATCCTGGCTACCTCGGCTGGGTATGCCCTGGCGAGGTTCCGGTACAACGCCGGGCCGATCACCGGGAACAACATCTCCTTCTGGTTTCTGCAGCAACGAATGATTCCCGCGGCCATTCTGGCCATCCCGCTGCTGGTCGGGTTCCGGGAATTACGTTTGCTGGACAACCAGTTGGCTCTGATCATCACCTACACGGTATTTGGAGTTCCGTTCGCCGTGTGGATGCTTCGTGAGTTCTTTCGCTCCCTGCCCGTGGAGGTTGAGGAGGCGGCGATGATAGATGGTGCCAGTCGTCTGGGCGTCATCCGCCACATCGTCTTTCCACTCAGCGCGCCCGGCATCGTGGCCGTCTTCCTCCTGCTCTTTATCGGCTCCTGGAACGAGTACTATTTCGCCCTGGTGCTCACCTTTACCCGGTCCGTCACGGTTCCCCTCTGGTTACAGGGAGAAATCGCCCAGGTGCTTGGAATTCAATGGGGCAATCTGGCCGTCATTGCCGTGGTGATGACCCTCCCGCCCGTGCTGGCGGGACTGGTGCTGGAGCGCTTCATACGCCGGGGCCTGACCTTCGGGGCGATCAAGGGCTAACGGCCGGCGCGTCGTCCCCGGCTCCCGTTCACCGGCGCCGTCAGCGCGGCGAGTATCGCCTGAATCCGGGGCTCATCCCGGACTGACTCAATTAGCGGAGCGTCCGGAAAAAGAGACTCTGCATGAAAGACGGTAGCTCTCTCGTCAATCGCGACGTCGCCCCGGTCGGCCGGGCCAGTCGGCCGAGTCGCGTCGCGAAAAGCCCGTTCCAGGCGATCTCCCGAGCGGGCTTCCGCCGGGTGGCGGCCTCGCGTGGGTAGGCGACGCCGATTGATCCTCTCCTGGGCCGTAATCGCCGTCTGGGGGCTGGTGGTATTTGTCCCCCTTTACTGGATCGGGACCGTCAGCCTCAAAACCGGATTGGCCCTCAACCAGGAAACCACCTACGTGCCATGGGTCGACTTTGAGCCCACCTTCGGGAGTTGGAGGCGTCTAATCGATCAGAGCGAACGCACCATTCCCCCGCTACTAAACAGCGCCCTCATAGCCACCGCTTCGTCGGCCGTGGCGCTGCTGGTTTCCACGATGGCCGCGGTCAGCCTGAGCCGGTTTCCAGATCGTCGTCTCGGACCATTCTCCGACAGCACGATTTCATTTCTGTTTCTCGCCCAGCGAATGTTCCCGACCGCCCTGCTGGCAATCCCGCTGCTGGTGACGTTTCGCGAACTGCGCCTCCTCGACACCCACATCGCGCTCATCATCACCTACACCGCCTTCGGCATTCCATTCGCGGTCTGGCTGCTGCGTGAGTTCATCCGCCGGATTCCGATCGAAATCGAGGACGCCGCCATGGTCGACGGCTGCGATCGCATGGAGGTCATTCGCCACGTCACCATCCCCCTGGCCGCTCCCGGATTGGTAGCCGTATTTATACTGCTGTTCATCACCGCGTGGAACGAGTTCTATTTCGCATCAGTTCTCAGTTTCTTCAGGGTCGTGACGGCACCACTCTGGATCAGTCACGTCGGGGGCAGGATGTTGGCGGCGGTGGTAATCGTCACCACGATCCCCCCGATCGTTGCGGGGCTTCTGTTGGAGCGCTTGCTCCGTCGGGGCCTTTTGACCGGAGGGATCAAGGGCTGACGCCCGCCGGGCGTGCGGAGTCGCCTGGCCCCCGAAATCCAAGTTCCCGTTGGCGCGACCTGCCGGGCCCCGATCCGGGTGTCATAATCCGATGTCGGACCGGAGTCGGATCGCGGAACGAAGGCTGGCCGCTCTTGCCACGTGTAAAGCTTGCCCTCCACAGCAGCGTGCTTCTCGTTTTCCTGCTCATGCTCACGGCCTGCGGCAGCGATGATAGTCGCACCGCATCCGACGCCGGCGTTCCAGCTGCGGACGTAGTGAGTTCCGCTTCCGCGGCCGAGCCCCCCCTTCGGCCGGAGGACAAGGACGACCCAACCGTCATTCTCAACAACGTTCTCGCCAGCTATGTCGAAAGCTTCGACGGTCCCGACGGCATGCGGTTCGAGCTTGTCTGGGAGTCAGTATCCAACAGCCTGCAATCGAAGGCGACCAGGGCGATTGGCGACTCCACAGGCAAGCGACTCCAGTCGATTATGGAGCTTCCCGCGGAGAAGCCTGAAGGTTATTCAGTTCTCGGAATGACCGAAGACCCGCTCCTGAGCACGGCGTCATTCGATGTCGAACTTGCCTACGCCGACGGGACGAAGCTGATTCGGATAATTGACCTGGAACGGGTCAACTGCACCGCCATGGGAGGCGTCCACGGCAGCGAAGGTAGCGTTGAAGCGTGTGAGGCCGAGAATGTGGTCCTGTGGAAAATCGTCCGGGTGACCGCTCGCTGACGTGCCGCCGCAAGTGGTCGCGCGCTCGATCCCGGCCACGCTCCGTCGTGCTCAGGTCACATTTGCCGGCCAGGTCTCGGCGCATGATCCACCTTCCAGCGGCGGCATTGGCGGACGAGGCGTTTATGCGGGATAATCGCCTCGCATGAATGCGTCTTCGCGATTCCAGAGAGTTCTGGCGACAATCGTCGCCGTTGGCGTGGCCGTTGTCCTCGCCGCCTGCGGAGACTCCGCGGCCACTGAGGCCGGTTCGGCCGCCTCCGAGCCGGCGGTACCTGAGCAGGCCGCCGCTGAGGAGGTGACGGCCAGTCAGCCCGTAGGTTCGCGGGGCGAGGCCCAGGCCGGGGCGGATCACTTCTTCGAAAGCCTCATCGCCAGTGCGCCGCCGGCCGATCCCGACGGGCCCGAGGCACAGGCCGCCTGGGACCACTTACCCAAAAGCCGGCAGACGAAACTCAGCGAGGACGGTTCGGGCTCCCTGCATGCGGGTATGGCCGGTTATCTGGAAATCGATGTGGGTCCCGATGACACGTTCATGGCGGAGTTGCAGGAATTCGACGAAATGATCCGGCAGGCGGTGTTCTCGGTTTCAATATCCGGTCCCGGCGGGGCTATCGAGCTAAGCGTCACGTTCAAGCGCACCACCTGCGACCTGGCTGCTTCCACAAGCGGCGCAAGCTCCTCCAACGTCGCGGGCACGGAAGCATGTCAGAAGCAGAACGTTCAGCCGTGGAAGATCGTGAAGTTCAAGAAGCTCGGATGAGCCGCCCGGCGGCCTGATTCCGATCGGTCGGGGAGAGTCTGCCGGCCCTGTCTCCGTACACATCGAGCGGTGACTACCCCTCCACCCAGGGAGCCATCCGCCAGCCGATGCCGTGCTGGATGTTTGTCGAAATCGTTGCGTTCTGGCCCAGCTCGTCAAAAGCCTTCCCGAGCGCCTCTTCGTAGGAACGGGTGGAGAAGGCAAATCCATAAGCCAGCGCATCGTCCTCCGATATTCCCTCCGAGACCAGGAACATGCGGCGGCTGGCGAGCGCCTTCTTGGCCAGATACATTATCGAAACGCCGCGCACATCCTCATCCCGGCGAACCAGCATGCGGGCCAGCTCTTCCAGGCTCAGGTGCATGCCCTCCGGGGCGCTGGCGTGCTGGCCGGTCGGACCGGCGGCGCTCCAACCCTCGACCGCGGAAAGCACCATGATCACGATTCCAGAATCGATGGTCGCGTACTGTCCCGCCTCCAACGACGCAAACAGGGACGAGCCCAGGGCCCGTTCCCGACCCTCGCCCGGATAGACAATCGCGATGTCCGTTGGGTCCATTCTGGTCGTCCAGATTTCGCGGGCCTTTGGCATGGCGGTGCGATGCTCCTGCCTGAAATCGCCAGCATAGACATCGACCACTTCCGCCTTGCTGTTCACGAGAACATCCAGCTTCATCTTCAGACCCGCCAGATCGGCGGCATCTTCCATATCCATGCGCATCTGGTTTCCCTCGAGGAGCAGGAAGCTGGTGTTGGGCCACAGAACCATGGCGTGGTTTTGCTCGATCGATAGTTGGCCGGCGACGCCGGGAAGCATGATCTTGCCGCCGCCGCACCAGCCGCCGTGCACGGTCGGGCTGATCTCGCCGATGCCCAGTGAAAAGTCCGCTTTGGCGACCACCGTATTTATCCAGACCGGAGTCCCGCGAGGGGTGACTCCGCAAAAAGTCAGGTGGCTGTCGTCAGCCGCGTCGTGGACGATCGTCCTGACCCGGCCCATCAGCTCGTCGCCGAGGTGGTCGATGACCAGCGTGTTCCCGTGCATGCCGCCCGCGTACACCAGCGTTATGTCCTTGTCCGGAATGCCGAGGCCGTTCAGATGATCGAGCAGCACGAACCCGATGCCGTCCCGCACCCCGAGCATCTTGTCGGTGATGCGGTCGCCGGTCATGATGGCGACCTTGTCCCCGGCCTTGACCTGCTCCGAGAGCTGAGTGCAGCCAATGGGATGCTCAAGCGCATCGATGATTGCGCCCGGTAAATCAGTCACGGGCGGAAAATCGGTCATCTGAATCTCGGCACGGACGTTCCGCGCGGGAACGTTCAGCTCGAGCTCTTTTCCACCGTATTGGATCGTGTAGGACTTCATCGCCACCACCGTCGCCATTGGATTAGCTCCCTTGAGTTGTTTTGCCGGCGCCGTCCCGCCTAGTCGGAGCCGGGCCGATCGGCGGCGCCCGACTCTATCAGGCGAGCCCGGACGCGACGTGAGAGTTCCACAATGCCGGAAGTCTACATGCCCGTCGCGCTGGACGGCGTGACGGTGGCCGCGACGGCGCACTGACGGGTCCGCGATCGTCTCGTGGGGTATCCGCACCCGATGGGTTCGACTGCCGCCCCGCGGCCATGTAACATGACCCGATTCCGTGCGCGGAGCGACGCCCCGCGCGCTTGTTGCCGTCTTGAATCGCCTCGAACGAGGCGTGAAACTCCACGGCGACGCGGTGAGCCGCTCGGGATGGCGGACCCGCGCGAGGCGGCCGGGAACTCAGGGCGCGCAAGAAGATACCGGATCATCTGGTGTGGGCTTGCGACATCGTGACAGGGCGATAGAAAAGGAATGTGAACATGGGTTTCGAGGTATTCGATTTCCGCAAGGACATCCGCAACGTCGTCATCGAGCCGGAGATTCGCGCCCGGTTCATGCGACTGGAGCCTGGCGAGGTGGCGCAGGCGCACACCCACGACCTGGGGCAGGAAGTGTTTCTGGTCCTGCAGGGTCAGGCGGAGTTCGAAATAGAAGGGCATAAGGAAATCTTGGGGCCCGGGCAGATGTGCTTCGCGGCCGTGGACGAATCGCACATATGTAGCTGTGTGGGCGACGAGCCGATGATCATGTATCTATCCGTCACGCCGCACCTTGAACCGACCCACACGTTCTGGGACGAGGACGGCAACAAGCTGCCGCCGCGCTACGGTCTGATGCGGGATCGCGATCCCTCCCCGGGAAGCCCTGAGGAAAAGGCCGACGCCAACACGGCCGCCGCCGAGGCGTTCGGCCGCAGCGCCGCCGAGAACGCGACCGCCCACGTGGCGGGCGCGGCGCTCGTGAAACAGGCGCTGGCCAGCGGTGACCGGGCCGCGGCGAAGGCCGCGTTGGACGAAATGTGGACCGCCCTGTACGCGACGTTCGGGCACCTGCGGGAGCTCGAACTGGCCTGGAACGAACTCACGTTCCTCTTCCCGGATGAAGACCCGATGTAAGGCTGGCCGCCGCAACCGCGCGGCAACTCGAAACCAATCACCGCGCCAGCCGGCGACCGCGATCCGGCCGGGCGGATTCAGGGTTTGAACTTGATGCAGACCGGCCCCGGGATCTCGATCTCATTACCGGTGAACTCAAGTTGACCGGTTTCGGCGTCGATCGCGAAGGTCAAGATACTGGCGGAATTGCTGTTCTCCGCCAGCAGGAACCTGCCATCGGGGGACAACGCGAAATTCCTCGGATTCTTCCCCCGCGTAGGTTCGTGGTCGATCGAGGCCAGTTCGCCAGTTCGCGGGTCAATCGCGAACATCGCGATTGAATCATGCCCCCGGTTAGACGCGTACAGGAAACGCCCATCCAGAGAGACATGGATGTCCGCGGTGCCGTTGACCCCCTCCCAGCCCTCGGGGAGCGTCGAGATCAGCTGTTTGCCGGATAGTCGCCCGGATCGGCCGTCGTGGTCGTACACGGCCACCGTTGAACCGATTTCGTTGAGCACGTAGCAGTATTCGCCGGAGGGATGAAAATCGAAGTGTCTTGGTCCCTGCCCGGGTTCCGCCCGCACCGTCAGCGCGTCATCCGCCTCAAGACATCCACCTTCGCGATCGATGCGGTAGACGACGATTCGGTCCATCCCCAGATCGCACACATAAGCCCACGAATTGGTTGGGTCGATGGTCACAGAATGCGCATGGGCTTCCCCCTGCCGGCGGACGTTCACCGAAGAGCCCTCGTGTTGAATGAAGTGACATCTCTCTCCCAGGTGACCGGCCGGGCGGATCGGAAGCATGCCCACGCTGCCGCCAACGTAGTTCGCCACGATGACGTAGGAATCGGTCGCGTCAACGGCCAGGTGACACGGATCCGCGCCTCCCGTGGAACGCTGGTTCAGGAAGGTCAACGATCCGTCGCCGTCTATTGAATAGGCATGGACCGCGCCTTCACCCTTGCTATTCGCGGTCTCGGCGACTGCGTAGAGATGATCGCCGGCGGGATCGACGGCGAGAAATGACGGATTCTCAACACCACCCATCACCGCGACCTGTTCGAGCGCCCCCGTCTTGGCATCCATTCGGCAGGTGTAGATTCCCAGCGAGCCCAGCCTGGTATACGTCCCCACAAACAGCGTGAGTTTCTCGCCCATCCCTCTGGTTCCTCCTACGTTTGGTCGGTACGAAATCGGGACTCGATCGACGCCCCCAGATTTCAGCGCACCGGCGCCTACCGGGCCACGAGAACGGTCCCGAACGGCAGTGCCACGGTGGGGTAGTCCCGATGCCGCGTTCTTCCATGTTGTCGATCACCCTAGCCTCTCCTAGCTTAGACGCACAGAATACCCGGGCTTCGAGAAGCACGATGAATTCACCGAAGCTCAGAGTTGAGCGTGGTGACCCGGGAAGCGGGACCGGCCATATTCGCCAGGTTGCTCTGGAGGCATGCAGCGTGGCGGCTTTCATCGGCAAACAAAGGCGACCGCAGGTCGGCCGGATCCGGGTGGGGTTTGGGGCGAGTAGCCGGCCCGTGTTTTGCGGTCGAGTTCTCCAGAGCGCCCGCCGTTCTGGCAGAATCCCGATCAGGTGCCACCGGAATGCGCCGCGGGAAACTTACGATCGTGGGTCGAATGAAATCAGCTTCGTCAAGCCGGGTGAATGACGTGCCCCCGAGTTTCGTCACCTTGTGCCATAGCCGTCCGGGGGAGTCTTTGATTGAATGGCTTCAGAATGTGATTCGCGGAATTTTCGGGGCAGGGATGCTCTGGCCCAGAACCGCTCACTCCGGCGGCCCCACTCCGTGACCACTCTCCCGTGATCTACGCCCTCCTGGCATTCGCCGGCAGGCGTCTCTGGAACAACGGCCTGCTCGGCCTCAGCACGGCTCTGGGCCTGCTCATAACCGTCACTCTGGTCACCGCCATCCCCCTCTATTCCGAAGGCATCAGCGAATTCCTCCTCAAGATAGATTTGGCCAAGCCCAACGCCAATCGCATCCAATCGCGCAGCAGCGTCCTCCTGCAGCACTTCGACCGCCCCAACCGCGACGCCCCTCCCACCACCCTCGCCCAGTACGCAGAAGCTGACATCTTCTTCTCCCAATACCTGCCCACTTTGATAGAACTGCCCGAGCTCCGGCAGGTCAGCTTCCTCCAGACCGCCATCATGTCGCTCTTCCCCCTCGACGAAGACACGACCAGCGGTCTTCGCCGTCGCATTGGCTACGGCGTCTTCTTCACATCGCCCGGCATCCAGGACAATGTCGAGCTGCTAGAAGGCCGGGGGCCAGTCTCCGAAGTCGTCCAAGTTTCTGACGGCTCTGGCGGGCAGATGATGATGATCGAGGTCATGATGACCGACGACGCCATCGACGAACTCGGCCTCGTCGTCGGCGACCGGTTCAAAGTTCTCTACCGAGACCCGGACCCCGATGTCCAGACCGAAACCCCCATCGGGGTCACCGTCGTCGGCCGGTTCATTCCCACGGACCCCCGATCCACTTACTGGCTGTATAACGCCGATACCGCTTTCGACGACGGCGCCATGTACATAAACCGGGACGTGTACCTCGAGGAACTCGTCCAGAGGTTCCCTGGGATCTTCTACGAAGCCTCCTGGTACTCCGACTTCGACTCGGGCGCCATCCGGGCCAGCAATTACCAGGAGATCATCGGCAATCTGTATACGCTGCGAGCGAACGCCAGCAACATCCTGCCCGACACCAAACTCGTAGTCTCCCCCGAAGACACGCTGTACCGATTCAGCCAGAAGCTCTTCTTCTTGAAACTCATCCTCTTCATCCTCGGCGCCCCGATCGTCGCCATTGTGCTCTACTACATCAGCCTGACTTCCAGCATGGTGGTAGACCGCCAGCGCAACGAGATCGCCATCCTCAAGTCCCGGGGTGTCGGGTCCGCTCAGATCGTCGGCGTCTACGTCATCGAAGGTCTCATGATCGGGGCGGTCGCCATGATCGCCGGTCCGTT
>JASLLE010000098.1 GCA_030747175.1 Dehalococcoidia bacterium
CGTAGAGCGGAACGGCCTTGTGGATCTGCCCGGACGCCTGGTATGCGGATGCCAGCATGTTGCGCCCGGCAAGGGTGTCCGGGTGCTCCGGTCCCAGCAACTTCTCGCGTGAGGCAACTGCCTGCTCGTAGAGCGGCACGGCCTCGTTGATGCGGCCGGCAGCCCGATGCGCGGTAACAAGGTTTTGCCGGCTAGCGAGAGTCGTTGGATGATCAGGACCCAGGCTTCTTTCGGCCTCGGAAAGCGTCTTTTCATGGACGGCGATGGCTTCATCTATCCGCCCCGCGGTCTGATATGCAGACGCAAGGTTGTTCCTGGCGGCTATCGTGCTCGGATGATCGATGCCTAGCGAGTCTTCCCGCGCCTCCAGGGACTCTTCCGTCAGTGAGACGGCATGATCAGCGCGTCCAAGGCTGTTGTACGCAACCGCGAGCTCTCCAACAAACTCGATCCGGATGTCGTTCAACTCGGGTCGTGTACGGGCCCATGCCATTATTCGATCGTAATGAACCACATCGCAGCGCAGGTTGGCATCGGGTTCCCGATTGGCTCGCGCTATCCATCCTCTCGCCCGACGCAGGGTCGATTCGAGTGTTCCGGCGCCACCTTTCTTCTTGCTTACAGCGCGCCTGAGCGACTTCCCGACACCGCCAGAACCTTTGCCGGACCCCCCGGAGGCGCCGAGCGCCGATGGAATGGCGGCGGTGACAAAGGGGTGTATACGCACGGAATCGCCCTGCCACGAGAGCAGCGATCGTTTGCTGCACGCACGGAACATGTCCAGCAGCTCATCACCCTCAAGAGAGACGAGTGACGTGACAAGCCCGCGGGACCTGGGGGCGTCCCCGGCGTATCCGAGAGGAACAAGCTGCCGGCGCACCGACGCCGGCAGCCGCCCTAGCGCCGCCGCCGTTGCGGCCAGTATGTGATCTCCGTATTCGTTCTCAACGTCTGCGAACAGGCCATCTGAAATGTCCACCGAGGTTTTCCGCAACTCGCTCAGCAGGCCAGCCGGCGTGTCGCCACCTGAGAGCAGTCCTCGCAGGATCTCTAACGCAACGGGATATCTGCCGACGTACTCCGACAGCTCAAGAGCAGAATCGTTCGTGTCGTTTGACCCTGGTTCAACGGCGTCATCAACGTCCATCATCCTCAGGGCGGCTTTCGGCTCCAGCGCATCGAGTTCAACCCGGGTAAAAGAGTCCGGAAGCCGGCCAACTGATTTCGAACCAAGTGTTATCAGCGGCCTGACCTGTCCGCACGCAGCGAGAATCGGGCCGGCCTGATCGGCGTCCGTGAGGTTGTCGATCACCCAGAGGGTAGTCCCCGGGAAAGCTTCGAGAAGGCGCCGCACATCTCCGGCAAGGTCGGCATCGGTACGGCCCTCCACGCGGACAAACAACGCCGGGGCAAGTGCCGCCAGAGTCTCATCCAACGTTGCGCCAGCAGTCGTCCAGAACCCGGGAGCGCCAGAACGGTGTGCAAATTCTGCGGCGAGACGTGATTTGCCGATTCCGGTCGGGCCGGAAATCATCACGGCCCGATCTTTCCTGAAACCTTTTGCGACCGCTTTCAGTTCTTCATCCCGCCCGACGAACATGTCCGCCAGGGAACCGGGCCTGCCCTGCCATGTGTTGTCGGCGGGACCTTCCTGTGCTGGAGTCGAGGATTGACGTATTACCGGCGGCTCGTCAATTGCAGCGTCGTGTTCCGTCACACGATCTACCTTGAGGCGCCCGTTCATGAGTCCGGCTGCAATGCCCAGTAGTTTCATCTATTCGTCCGACCTTCGATCGGTACCCCATCTTCCCGGGTAATAAATCCCGGCCACCCGGACGTCCACTCGAATCGAAATAGTTTTCATCCGCCTGCGTATTACTCTGTCTGCGCCGAAGACCGGACGAGGCACATGTGTGAAGTAGGCCACGCCGTTCGTCGGTGCATACCATCCATTCTTGGTTAATAGCCGCCCGCGGAGCGCATCCCGAGGCTCACGCCGGATGCCCGTGAAGGTCCATCCTGCGAGCCTTTGGTCTCGGTCGTGCGGTAACGCGCCCCCTCGGCCGAAAAGCAGAAAACATGAGCGAGCCATTGGGAAACGACCGAACCTGTCCAGGGGACTTCTGTAAAGTTCTGGGCAACTCAGATTGTCCGGAAATCAGAAGTTGAGGCAAACACGTTGAACATCGTGTCCTGGAACGTGAACGGGATCCGCGCCATTCACAAGCGCGGTTTCCTGGAGTGGATGCAGGAGACGCAACCCGAAATCCTTGCCCTCCAGGAAACGAAGGTCAATGACGACACTCTCCCCGGCGTTCTCAGGAACGTTCCCGGATACGAGTCTCATTTCTCGTACGCGTCCACCAGGCGCGGATACAGCGGCGTAGCCATTTACTCCAGGGTCCCTGCCCTGTCGGCGGAAACGACCTTTGGAGCACCCGTGTGGGACGACGAAGGTCGCCACCTGGTCGTTGACACGGGGGATTTCATCCTCGCCAATGTCTACTTCCCAAACGGGAGAGCCTCCACAGAACGGCTCGATTACAAGATGCGCTACTACGACGCGTTCCTTGAATTCGCCAGCAAGACGGTCGCTGATGGCAATAACCTGGTCATATGTGGCGATTTCAACACGGCGCATCGTGAGATCGATCTGGCGCGACCCGGGGCGAACTCAAAGACTTCGGGATTCCTGCCGGAGGAACGAGCCTGGATGGATCGTCTGACTGACGCGGGATTCGTGGATACGTTCCGGATGTTCGACAACTCGCCAGATCAATACTCGTGGTGGAGTCAGCGTTCCGGGGCGCGCGCAAGGAACGTCGGATGGCGCCTGGACTACTTCTTCGTGAACGCAGGATTCAAGGACAGGGTTACGGCCGCAACCATCCATGCCGACGTTCTCGGGTCTGACCACTGCCCCGTCGGCATCGAGCTAGCGTAGCGATACGGCTAGTTAATTCCACCTCGCTGTGATTCGGGACCGAAGATGATCACTGGATCGATGATCTGAATCGGGGACCCGCCGTAAACTCCTCCGCAAACGGGCGACTCAGATTTGCAAGGGCGCGTGAAACAATCCCGGCAGGACGCTCGTGGCACGGCCCATTTTCGGTTATGTTTAGCCGTGACTTAAGTTCGGGGACAGTCCCGAATTACCACTGCACGAACATCGGCATCACGACGTGCGTGTAGCCTTCGCGGTCCGTCGCCCGGATCACTCCCGGGCTTGACGGCGTGGTGGTCTCCAGCGTGACGTTGCCGTTTCCGAGAACGCCAAGAACGTCCAGCAGGTATCGGCTGTCGAAGGCGACCTTGGCCTCATCGCCGTCGATCTCTGCGTCAAACTCGCCCTTGTTATCGCCGAGTTCTTCGGCCCGGGAATCCACCGTCACCTTGCCGGGTCCGCCGTCTTCTCCCGGGCTGACGATCAGCCGGACAATCCCGCTGCCGTCACGGGCAAAAATCGCCGCCGCTCGGGTCGCTTGCAGGAAGTCCTGCAACTTCACGGTGGCCGTTGTGCCTGCGCTGGCGGGAATCAATTTTTCGTAGTCCGGAAATGCACCCTGCACCAGCTGCGACACGATCTCGATATCGCCGAACTTGAACAGCACCTGGCTGGCCGGCTCGGTGACCGTGATCGTGATGTCGTCCGCCCTGTCGCCGATGAGTCTCTGTACTTCCTGCATCGTGCGTGCCGGGACGATGAAGCCCATGTCTTCTTCGACCGTCGCTCCTAGCTCGACCGTCTCCACGCCCAGGCGGAACCCGTCAGCAGCCGCGAGGGTGAGCTTGTCCCCGGCGATTTCTACCTTGATGCCGGTGAGCACAGGCCGGGAGTCCTCGGTCGCGGCGGCGAAAGCGACGCGTTCGATCGCGCCCTTCAGTATGTCCGCCGGGACGGTGACCGTGGTTCCGTCTTCCACCGTGGGGATCGGAGGGAACTCTTCGGCGTCCGTGCCGTTCATATTGGCCTTGAAGCGGGCACACTCGATGGCGACACCCTTCGGGCTGTCAACAAGGTCAATCTCGATCTTGTCGTCGGGAAGCTGATTGATGAACTCCGTGAGCAGACGAGCCGGGATCGTTACCGAGCCCTCGTGATCGATCTGAGCTCCGATCCAGGTGCTTATCGCGATCTCCAGGTTAGTCGCCGTCAGCTTTAGACGGGACTGATCCGTCGTCAGGAGAACGTTTTGCGTGACGGGAAGCGTGGCGCGCGTAGCCACGGCACGGCCAACGACGCCAAGTCCGCGTGACAGATTCTCTTGAAGACAGGTTATCCACATAGTTCTTTAAACCCCCAATATATGGGGCTGAGTATATGTGTGACCACAACGTATCGTCAATTACGCGGGCGCGGGCGCAAGGCGTTTCGGAACAACCCGGATTGGGACCTATAATTGGCGACCGGGGTCGCATCAAAATGGTGCTCCCTATCGATTACCGGTCCTCCAGCACACATACGAGAGTGTTTTATCGACGCGCAAGAGATACGACGCATCCTTGAAGCGGTGTCCACGGGCGACACGAGCGCCAGCGACGCGTTCGAGAGACTCGGCCGCCTGCCCTATGAGGAAGCCGGGGATGCGCTCCTGGACCACCATCGCGCCGTACGCACCGGCTTTCCCGAGGTCGTTTACGGCCCGGGCAAGACCATGACACAGCTCGAGGAGATCTCGGGGCGGCTTTACGAGCGCTCCGGCGTGATCCTGGTGACCCGGACCGACGCAGAAGGCTTCGCCGCCGTAAAGTCGGCCGTTCCTGAAGCACAGTTCAATGAACTGGGCGGGATCGTGTGGGCAGACCGCAGGCCGCCCGAAGCGCCCATCACCGGCGTGGCGGTCGTAACCGCCGGTACGGCCGATCTCCCGGTCGCCGAGGAGGCATCTGAGACGGCGCGCCTGATGGGCTGCGACGTCGATCGTATCGTGGACGTGGGAGTGGCCGGGCTGCACCGCACGCTCGGCTCGCTCCCGGCTTTGCGGGCGGCAAAGGTGCTGGTGGTGGTCGCCGGGATGGAGGGCGCCCTGCCCAGCGTTATCGCCGGCCTCGTCAAAGCGCCGGTGATCGCCGTTCCGACCAGCACCGGGTACGGCGCCAGCTTCGGCGGCATCGCCGCGCTCCTGGCGATGTTGAACAGCTGCGCGGCGGGAATCGCCGTCGTGAATATCGACAACGGTTTCGGCGCCGGCGTGATGGCGGCGAAGATCGCACGTTCGATCGCCGGCCGGGATTAACGCCAGCCTGCCGATCGCGGCCGATCGGTGGTCCCCCCTGGCGCCGGGGCGCGCTTGAGACGCGGATAGAACGTCTCAAGCGGTGCGGGATTGTCCTCCCGCTTCCCTATGTTTCCAATCCAGACCCGGCATGCCGTCTCTACCTTCGACCGATAGAGACAGCACGAGCCATTTACGGGAGAGCCACCAGGTAAGCGATCACGTCAGCGATTTCCTGCTCGGAGAGCTTTTCGCCGAACGTCACCGGCATGATGGGGGCAAAGTCGGGCACTACGAAATCGTTGGGCGAGACGATGGCCGTGTTCAGGTATTCGTCGGCCGATTGACCATCGACGCGGCTCCCGGCGGTGGTTCCGATGCCAGATAACCCGGGTCCAACGCCGCCCGTCGACCCGGTCGCGTGGCAGCCAGAACATCCGGAGGCGCCTGTAAACAACGCCTCGCCGTTCGTCGCATCCCCGACCAGCGCGGCAGGAACCTGGGTTGGCTCCGGGCTGTCGGCTGGAGCCGAAGTGTCTGCGGACGGCGCTTCGCCGGCCGACGCTGCCGTGGGCTCAAATACGGGCGTCGGAACGACTTCTGCTTCTTCGCCCCCACATGCGGCGACGAAAATTGCGCCAAGGATCATGAGGCCGGTCAAACTTATCAGCCGGGTCGAAATCATTACTCAAAAGACTCCCCGTTCCAGGTGTGCCCTCGTCCCTGTCGATTCAGCGCTCAGGTACGGACCGGATCCAGATCACTCGTAGATTCCGGGCGGAGGCGGACCTCAAACGGCATTGTTCCGTGTTTCACGAACGAAAAGTTAGCAGCCGAATCAGGCTCCGTCAATCGTGTTTTACCGAAGCGCGACGCCCGTGTGAACGAAACCGCGCAGCGAGCCTGGCTCGAGTTTTTGCTGAAGCCTCCGGGACGCGTTAGACCCGTTCTACCCCTGCCCTCTGTGCCGTCTTCGGGAGGACCGCGGTACATCCGACGCGCGCTACCCGGTGGAGCGCTTGATTTCGATCTCTTCACCGGGGGCAAGCGCGACGCGGCGTACTTCGATTCCCAGCTTCAACATCCAGTAGTTGAGCGTAGCTTTCGACAGCTTCAACTGTTTCGCCGTCTCGGTGAATCCCTCTTCGTTCAGCATCTCCGGGATGGCCCGCTCCAGTGGCCTCCGAATTCGTTTCTCAACATCGACCATCTTCCTGGTCTTCCTGACGACCATGAGTATCCCCTTCTGCGCCCGCCCTGCCGCTGCCTGAAATAGCGTCCCCGTGGGCGTTACTGATTGCGCTTCACCCTATTGTACACCGTTTTGAACGAAGCATGTACATTATCTGTGTAATATTGAGACTTTTCTTATACTCGTTCAATATTTTATACACTACGACCGATCTGTCCGAAGCTACAGTAGCTTCAGTTCAAATTCGTACTATTAATTGCTATTCACCGTCATTTGCTGCTCGTTCAAACTCGCGCTGCCGTTACATCAGATCAGTTTGACCGTATGCCGACCGCTACTTCGGTACCCGGTCCCGTGTATTTCCAGTCCCGATCACTCCCTCCCCCCGTATCCCACGTTCCCCGGTCGTCGCGCACCGGTAACAAGATGTGGCGGCCCATCTCCCCAATCGGTGAGACGAAGGTTGCCAGAGAGGGCGTTTCCGCCTTCCGGACCGTATTCAGGGATGTTTAGGCCAAAACCCGGTCTCTCCGGCGGTCGTTACGTTCCAACCGCCTTGTCGTCGCAAAACATCCGAACGAGTAGCGCGCATCGTAGCTTTGCTAGACTCGACTCTCCCAACAGGCCCGCCGGGGCTATTTCCGGGGCCGACGCCCTACCCTGCTCACTTCTTGCCAACCTCAGCATTAACTACCGGAGGCGTCCGCCATCGATTTCATCCGCGATCTGATTGATGGCACCGAGGATTGGGTCCTCGAGTTCGTCACAAACGTCTTCGATGCAATCGGGTGGTTCGGCCTTGTCGGCCTGATGGCTATCGAGAGCACTGCTATCCCACTTCCCAGCGAGATCGTTATGCCCCTGGGCGGGTGGAAGCTGGTCGAGGAGAAGGATCTGGGGATCGGATTCGTCTTCCTGGCGGGCCTTGCCGGAGCCATCGGAAGTCTTCTCGGTTCGTTGATCGAGTATTACGTGGCTCGCGCGGGGGGGCGTCCTTTAATCGAGAAGTACGGCAAATACCTTCTGATAACGCACTCGGACCTGGACCGTGCAGATCGCTGGTTTGCCACGCGTGGGGAGCTCACTGTATTCGTCGCCCGCATGATCCCCGGTGTGCGCGGCTTCATCTCCATTCCCGCCGGTATCGCACGTATGAACGTATGGCGATTTTCGCTCTTCACCTTCGTAGGAGCGTTCCCGTGGACTTTCGGGCTGGCGTTGGGTGGATTTGTCCTGGGCGCTAATTACGACGACATAAGGTCCATCACTCGCCCGTTCGACGTGCCGATTATTCTTGGCGTGGCCGGACTGATCGGCTGGTTCATCTGGCACAGGGTGAACGAGATCAGGGCGGAGTCACGAACTTCCGCCATCTCCGGACCCTCTTCGAACACGGACAAAAGCGGATGAGTGGCCGGTCTCCCAAACGCGGTCCCGACCAGGGAGATGTGCTCGCGTGTCGCACCCTTCCCCTGCCTTTCGTCGCCCTGTACGGTCTCGGGGCGGCGGGGGTGACATGGATGGTGGCGGCCTGGCGCGATCGAAGACAAAATCGACGTCTGCGCAAGGAGATCCAGAGTAGGGATAGGACCGAAGAGGAGTAGATTCAGGTGCGAGCGTCGATTCGGACCATCTGACCGTCGTGGAATTGCGAGCATGCGGTCGCCACGAGCCGCAGTGCATCCTTTCCCTGATGATTCGGCTGAGAGACGCCGCCGATGCAGTGCGATAACGGGTCCGTCATGGAGGCGATGCCCTGGCTCAGGAGAACGACAGCCACCAGTTCAAACGTGCCTACCGGGTGATCGGCACATCCCCGCCCCGGCCTGACGGGAACGACAAAGTGACCGGGCGCGCCGTGTACAGCGCGGACGTCAGTCTGCCCGGGTTGATATGGGGCGAAGTGGTTCGCAGTCCGCATGCGCACGCGTTGATTAAGGGAATAGACATTACCTCGGCGGAATCGGCGCCGGGAGTGCTCGCCGTGGTCACCCGGAACGACCTGCCGCGTGTCGAATCAGGCACGTTAGACCTTGCAGGAGCTCCGGTGAACATCAACCAGGCGACCGACAACGTGCTGGCGGATGATCGCGTTCTGTACGCCGGACATGCCGTCGCCGCCGTGGCGGCACGGGACCGCAACAGCGCGATCGAGGCGTCGAAACTCATTCGGGTGTCATACGAGCCGCTGCCCGCGGCAATCGATGTCGACGCCGCAACGGCCAGAGACGCGCCTGTGTTACTGCCAGACATGGTGGCCGACCACCTGGGTGAACCGGTGCGTGGGACGAATATGGCGTGGCATTTCAGGCACGAACTCGGCGATCCAGACGCGGGTTTCGATGGAGCCGGCCTGGTGCTTGAGCGTGAGTTTCGGTTCGATACGGTCCACTAGGGATACATCGAGCCTCACGCCGTAACGGCAACCTGGGACGAGGACGGCCGGGTAACCCTCTGGACGAGCACGCAGGGCGGATTCGGGGCACGTTCGCAGACGGCGGCGCTGCTGGGATTGGATCCGTCTCGCGTCATAGTTGTGCCGGTCGAGATCGGTGGCGGCTTCGGGGGTAAGACGGTCGTGTTCCTGGAGCCGATCGCCGCCCTGCTCGCACGCAAATCGGGCAGGCCTGTGAAGATGGTGATGGATCGCAAAGCCGTCTTTGAAGGATCTGCGCCGGCTCCGGGCGGCCGGCTGGTCATGAAGATCGGTGTGCGGGATGACGGCCGACTAGCCGCCGCGACGGCGGACGTTTGGTTCGAGGCAGGCGCGTATCCGGGGTGGGTTGTGGACACCGGTGTGAAGTCGATCTTCTCTTGCTACGACATCCCAAACACGCGGGTGGATGGGTACGACGTGCTCGTGAATAAACCGAAATCGGGCGCCTACAGGGCGCCGGGCGCGCCCCAGGTCACCTTCGCTACGGAAACCCTGATCGACGAAATCTGCCGGGCGCGAAACTGGGATCCGTTCGAATTCCGATTGAAGAACGCCGCGCGTGAAGGCACGCGCCGTTCCGACGGCCCCGCGTTCACAAAGATCGGGTTCGTTGAAACCCTTGAGGCCGCCCGCTCCTCGGACCACTGGCGGACGGCTTTAGAGCGTGAAGGTAAGCGTAAGCGGCGGCGTATCCGAGGACGAGGCGTCGCCTCCGGATTCGTCTTGCACGCCGGACGTGAGTCGTCCGTGGCGCTCAACGTGGGCCGCGATGGCACGGTCGCGATGACCATGGGCTCCGTGGATATGGGGGGCAGCAGGACCAGTATCGCCATGCAGGCGGCCGAGGTTCTCGGCATCCCCGTCCGAGACGTCCGGCCGACCGTCGCCGACACGCTCGGGATCGGATTCACCGAGATCTCACACGGCAGTCGAACGACTTACGCGACGGGAGCGGCGGCGCACTCGGCTGCCGTGCGGCTTATCGACGAGCTTCGGGGCCGTGCTGCATTGCTATGGGGGATCGACGAGGAAAACGTGAATTTCTCTGACGGGCTCTTTTTCGCCGCGCCGGACCCCGCCATTCGCCTCTCGTTCCGGGAACTGGCAGCGCGATTGGGTGACACGGGAGGCGCGGCGAGCGCTGTGGCTGCTGTGGATCTGCAATCCCCCGGCGGCAGTGTATTCGGAACACATATCGCCGATGTCGAGATCGACCCTGAAACCGGCAAGGTCCGGGTGATTCGGTACACGGCGGTCCAGGACGCTGGAACGGCAATCCACCCGGCGCTCGTGGAGGGGCAGATGCAGGGCGGAGTGGCGCAGGGCATCGGGTGGGCTTTGAACGAGGGATACTTCATGGAACCGGACGGGACTATGGCGAATGCCGGTTTCACGGACTATCGGATGCCGACGGCGCTGGATCTGCCCGAGATCGAGACGATCATCGTCGAGGTGCCTAATCCACGTCATCCGTTCGGTGTCCGTGGCGCAGGGGAGGTTCCTATCGTCCCGCCGGTCGCAGCGATCGCGAACGCCATCTATGACGCGCTTGGAGTGCGGATGACACACACGCCGATGAACCCGACGCGTATTCTCGAGGCGATGGGTCGGATTGGTGTGGAACCCGGTCCATAAGGGCGGCGCAAGCCCCGCTCCTACGAACAGCCCGCACCAACGCGGCCGCTGCTGCTAGCCTTCGAGCATCCTCATGATGTCTTCCTGGATCTGCTCCAGGTATCGTTCGTACGGCGTGTTCTGGTACGACAGCACATCCTGGCCGTCCGCCGACTGGTACCAGTCAAAGTGGCCCGGATTGGCCTGGTACACGGCCAGCGCCGGATCGGCTTCGACCAGTTCGTAGTAGTCGTTGACGTACTTCTCTCCGGACATGCGCCAGGTCGGTCCGCCACTCACGTTATAAATACTCTGGCCCGCCTCCCCTGCGGTAAGGGCTGCGGACAGAGCGGACACGGCGTCGTCACGATGAACAAACTCGATCCGCTCGTCAGGAGTAAACGGCCACTCCGCAGGCGGTTCCTGAAACACGGGTACGGCAACCCCGGATATCCGCAGCGCGACCCAGTCGAGATCAGATTCGACCACGATGCGTTCCGACTCGGCCTTGGACGCCGCATACACATCGTCGGGGTTCGCCGCCCGTTGGACCGTGATTTCGTCGCCCTGGGGCGTCGTATCTCCATAGACGCTGACCGACGAGCTGAGCACGAGGCGAGCGGACGGCGCTCTGGCCTGCAAGGCTTCAACGACCACACGTGTGCCGTCGATATTGACGTGACGCGTGAGATCCGGGTTGGCCTCCGCCACCGGCGGCAGGATGGCCGCTAGGTGCGCGACGGCATCGACGCCGTCGCAGGCAGCGCCCACGTCAGAGGAATCCGTCAGATCCCCCCGTGCGATCTGGACGTGCGGTTCACCTTCAAGGCCTTCGTAATTGACCGTGGGCAGGTCGAAGACGCGT
>JASLLE010000099.1 GCA_030747175.1 Dehalococcoidia bacterium
GGAAGAACCGATCGCCGCCGGGGCTGGGAGGTTTCAGAGACGCCTGCTGTAATCACGGTGGGAGCGTCATCCCCATCGCCGGGAACCGCTCGATAAAGATTCGGGGATTCTGCCGTGGCATCCTGCGCGGATTCGTTGTTGACTTCAGGCGCGCTGCCATTGTGCCTTCTAGCGCGCACCACACGTCTACGTCGAATTCTTCGCAAACCTGAACCTCCAATCAACCTAACCTACCGGCGGTTGATAGAAGTCGCCAGCGTGCGGCCCGATTGCGGCCGTGGTCGATTCGCGCAGGTTTGTACGGCAAGTGCATTGATCATTTCCGGGTGGTGGTACGGGGACGTGCGCTCGCAGGTGGACGCGCTATATAGTGCCCACGACGACTTCGGAGGGAGGTTCATATGCCGAAGAAGATCCATCACGTCGTGCGACGTACCGCTACGAGGCTTGAGGATCCCGTTGTCGAGATCCCGGTCGCCGAGGATATCGCCGGGGAACCGGGGATACCGCAGATCGAATCGGATGTCGCTTTTTACAGCCGTGAATATCCGCTTGAAACTCAGAACGTAGAAAAAGCAGCGGACCGCGAGTGGTCCTGGAGCGTCTACACGCCCGAGGTGTATGCGTACAGGGAACTCCACGAAGCGGCGAACAAGCCGTTTGTGGACGCCGCTTCAACCACCGGGGACATCGAACCGACTGTGGATCCTGTTGGGAGGGATATAACCGAGGACATACGCCGGAAAGCTTACGAGCTCGGTTTCGGAGATGTCGGGTTCACCCGGTACGATCGCCGATACACCTTTGCAAGCAAGAAGCGATGGGTGAAGTTCCTGGGCGCCATATGCCTGACGCTGGAGCAGGACTATGCCCAGACCCAGAGTCTCCCGAGCCTGGAAGCGGAATACGCCCATTTCGGTACTTACGAGGCCGAAAATGAGCAGTGTCTCGTCCTGGCGAATTTCATAAGGTCGCTCGGTTACCACGCACAGGTTCACAGCCCGAACGACAACAGCGCACCTTTCCTGCCGATGTTCGTGGAGGCTGGGATGGGCCAGCTTGGCGCGAACGGCCAGCTTTTATCCCCGCATTTCGGGTCACGCGCACGGCTTGCGATCATCACAACAGATGGACCTCTCACGTACGACGAGCCGGTGGATTACGGAATCCACAAGTTCTGCCAGGAGTGCCTGGTTTGCGCCGACAGGTGTCCGGCGAGGGCCATTATGCGGGACAAGGTGTGGTACCGAGGCGTCCACAAAAACAAGCTTATTTACGACCGGTGCCGGCCGTTGATGTCTACGTATGAGGGCTGCGCGGTCTGCATGAAGGCCTGCCCGATACAGCGTTACGGCATGAAGCCCGTGATGGAGCACTACGTCGAGACCGGCGAGGTGTTGGGCAAACGCACGCACAACCTTGAAGGTTTTTCGATCCGAGACAAAGGCTATTTCGGTCCGGGCGAGTTGCCGACCTTCGATCGAGAACTATTCGAATTTCCCCATGGCACTAAAGACGAGTGGCTGTTCGCCCAGTTCAAGGAGAAGGTGGAAAGCGGCGACAACGGCGCCAGCCCCGAGGAAGCGGCGGCGTTCGTCAAAGAGTTGAAAACCATTCTCGACGAGGGAAGCTCGACCGTCGGCGACGAGTGAGCGGTTTATCGGGACCTGGCCGAATTGACCTGTCGGGAAATCGCATTGGTACAGGAGTGAATCGTTGTTCGAAAAGTCCGACCTGGACGCAATTTTCGGTGACCTTGAGGGATCGCATGGCGGTACGGCGGATTACGACCGTCTCTTGAAACAGGCTCACCTGGCGATAGCTCTTTCGGATGCAGGGCGACCTCTTGACTACGAGTTCGACCACGTCGTGGTCGAACTCGTCGAAAGGTATCGTCCTGCGTGACAGGGTCTTGCCCGCCGAGGGTTAATTGAGCGGGTCAGGCGGCGGCAACGGGCGCAACGCGGCGCCCGAGTGACCCGACGCGACCACGACCTCTCCGGCCTTAACAACCAGTTCCAGACCCTCAAAAGCTGATCGCAACCCCTCAAGCGGGTTGGTCTTCAAAAGCAGCAGATCGGCGCGTTTGCCCGGCGCTACGGAGCCGGAATCGTCCAGCCCGCAAATAGCGGCGGCGGTCCCCGTTGCACCCTTCAGCACGGTCTCCACCGGCACGCCGTATTCTACGAGCGTCTCCATTTCTTCCAGCACCGTGAATCGCGAATCCGTGCCGACACCTACCGGCACCCCTCGATCTACGGCCTCAAGCACACGGTCCCGGTGGCTGGCGCGCTCAAGTAATCCGGCGAGCGCCGGCGGTGAGTTCCGGGCCATACGCCAGGCGACGCGCGCCGTTGGCACAAACGACACCCCGCCATCCTGCATGGCCCTGATACCGCCGGGTGTCGCCAGGAAAGCATGTTCGATCGTGTCTATGCCCGCCTCGATCGCCCGTTTGACGGCTGAGTCTGACATGGCGTGCGTGGTGATCAGCCTGTTGAACCGATGCGCCTCGTCGGCGCCCGCCGATAGCTCTTCGAGGGTGTATTCATCGGTATCCGGGCTTTCGTGGGGGTAGTTGGCGAGTCCGGCGGTGCTCATGATCTTGATGCAGTCAGCGCCGCCCTTGAGTTGCTCCCGTACCGCCTTCCGGACTTCATCCGGCCCGTCCGCCTCCCGGACGCCGTACCAGGGTGTGCCGTGACCGCCGGTCATGGCGACCATCAGGCGACTGGCGAGCACACGAGGTCCCGCGATCTGGCCGGATGCGATGGCGTTTCGGATGTCCACGTTCGTGAACATCTCCTGGCCGATTTCCATGCCCGGACCGCCCAACTCACGGACGGTCGTGACGCCTTGCCGCAGCTCCCACGTGGCGTTCCCGGCGGCCTCAAGCGCGTGCGCTCCGGGATTCGAGTGACGCCGCCGCAGCCGTGCTGCCTGGTAGTCAGGTGCGGGGGTGGATCGGAGCCACTTGTTGCACAGGTGATCATGGCAGTTGATGAGGCCCGGCATGAGCCAGCCTCCACTGCCGTCGATAATTCGCGTGCCAGCGGGCAGGGTATCGGCCGTGTGGGCGGACGAAACGCTCTCGATCGAGGATCCGGCGATGAGCACCGTGGCATCCGGCGTCACGGCGCCCAATCCATCGATCACGTTGACGTTATTGAAGGCGAGGCGGTCGGTCATGTGCCGGGTCGCTCCTCGTTTCCAGGGAGATGGACAGAACCTTCTATACGTTCGAGCGTAATGTGCCCGCCGGGATTTTCGTCCACGGACACGTCCCCGGCGACGTCGCTTACGGTAAGGCGACCAGACCCAGCGCTGCCGATCGTCACGTCGCCGCCGATATCCGAGATCCTTGCCGGACCGCTCTGGTTGTCCCCGATCGTGACATTCCCGCCGATGCCGGCCAGGTCTACTTCTCCGTACCCGTGTATGGCGTTTACCGCCACATCCCCTTCGACATCGACCAACGCCATCGAGCCATCGAGACTGGACACATCGACGTTTCCGCCGATGCGGGTGGCGATGAGACTGCCGGAACCTACAACAGCCTGGAGTTCTGTAACGTCATTTACCGATACCGGACCGTCCCCGTGCTCCACTTCAACACGGGGGAAGCCCTCCGGAACAAGAATCACGAGGTTCATTCGGATGTCATCGACCCGGGCGGGCATATCAGCGATTACCGTGATTTCGTCGCCTGTATGGGATGTCCTCAGGACGATCGATTCGAGATGGCGTTTCGATCCGATGCGCGCACACGTTCGCCCTTCGACCTGGAACGTGGCCCGGCCCGGCCGGCCTTCGACCGATAGGTCACCGCGAACGCCCAGGACTCGCAGAACGGTTGCTTTTCCCACGTCTACCACCGCCCTATGTGTCGGGCCACTCTCACAGCCGCCGTCCGTTATGGATCTGTAGATCGCTTCCCCGGGCGGAAACAGGATCAATAACGAGATCAAGCCGACCCCGAACAGGGCGATGAACATGGCCCAGCCCAGCATGAGATTGCGGAAGATCCGCATCCACAAAGAGCCTTTTTGTTCTTCCGGGTCTTCGTAAAAGATCAAGTCGAATACCAGTGATGGGTGAAATCACAACCTCGGGCAGGCGTCCGCGGTCCCGCTTGCGGGGATTCAACGCCTACTGTGGAAGTGACCGGGGCAGTGTGCCACGTGCGGGACACCTGCGCGAACCCGGCTTCTCTCAGGCATACGATGCAAACGCGCATGAAAGGTTTCCCGGGCGTCGTTCGCCATCGGAAATCAGCCGGCGTTGTCCCGAACTACTCGCCCCCCGGTCGCTCCCGTCGGCACGCCCGCGTCCACTGCCATCTTCCCGTTCACCAGGACTTCTGACACACCCGTCGAGTACTGGTGTGGCTCGGCAAATGTGGCGTGTTCTTTTATAGCCGCCGGGTCGAACACCGCGATATCGGCAAACTGCCCGGGCGCAATCCGTCCGCGATTCTCCAGTCCCAGCCTCTGGGCGGGCAGGGTGGTCATTTTACGAATTGCTTCTTCAAGCCCGACCACGTTTCGTTCAAGCACCATGCGCTCGATGAACCGGGCGTTTGTGCCGTAGCTGCGCGGATGCGGTTTGCCGGCGGACAGTGGGCCTTCGGTCCGTAAGGACATGCCGTCCGAGGCCACGGATATGAACTCGCTCGCTGCGATCGTGTCGACATCCGGATCGCACATCGATGTGAGCACCACGGAGACCTCGCCGTCCAGGAGTAGCTCGAAAGCCGTGTCGATCGCGTCGGCGCCACGAGCCTCCGCCACCTCCGCCAGCGTCTGGCCCTCCAGCGAGTTATCAGGGTCGTAGCCTGAGATCACGCAGCCGCCCGGACCCTGGAAACGAACCATTGCGTAGTCCGCCTCGGCGCGCAGCCGCTGCCTGAGATCGGCGTCGCGTATTCGTTCAAGCAGGGCGGGCCTGCCGCCGTCGTGCGCCCACCGGTTGAAGATCGCCCCGCTGAGGGGGGTGCCGCACGCTGTGTACGGGTACTGGTCGCCGGCGACATCTACGCCGTCCCGGCGCGCATCACGCATCGTCTCAAGTATCTGAGATGATCGATCCCAGACACGCGGCCCGTGCGCCTTCACATGCGACACCTCGACCCGTCCTCCAGTGCGGCGGCCGATCTCGATAGCCTCGTTGAGCGCCACGAAAAGCCCCGGCGGCTCGTCAGATTCCGAACGCGTATGACTTGAGTACAGCCGGTCGCGGTCGGCCGCCTCCTGGTTGAGGGCGATTATTTCGTCGGTCAACGAGTAGTAGCCGGGCGGGAAGTAAAGTCCGGTGGAGAATCCCATCGCCCCGGCATCGAGCGCCTCGGCGACGATCCGGCGCATCGCTTCAAGCTCTTCATAGGAAGGGGCGCGGGCGTCCGCGCCGATCACAGCGCTCCGGACCTGGTTGTGGCCGATCTGGGTCGCTACGTTAATGGCGGACCCGGAGTCTGAGAGCGCATCCAGGAAACCGCCGAACTCGGTCCAGACGGGTCCACCCCCTGCGGCGTCACCGCCCATGCGGGACATCCAGCCATCGTAAATATCACGCGTACGCTCATTCAAAGGCGCGCAGTAGCTCATCCCGCAGTTGCCGACCAGCTCAAGTGTCACGCCCTGGCGCAGCTTGCTGTCGGCGTTAGGGTCGATGAGGAACGACAGATCGCTGTGTGCGTGGAGGTCGATAAAGCCGGGTGCGACCACGGAACCCGCGGCATCTATGACCCGGGACGCCTCGCCGGTGATCTCGCCGATGGCGAGGATTCGATCTCCCCGAACGCCGACGTCCGCCCGGTATCCCGGCGCGCCGGTGCCATCCAGGACATGGCCGTTCTTGATCACGACATCAAACATTGTTTCTCCAACTCTGCCGTCCTGGTTCGGGACTGTTTCCTCTCGGTGACGGTATGATGTTGCGACTTCCGGCGGAGTAGCTCGCCGTTATCCCCTGGTTAGATGTGAAAGAGACCTGAATGAACACGAGTTTGCTGATCAAAGTGGTCGCGCCATTCATAATCCTGGGATTCCTGGCTTTCCCGATCATCGTCGCCTTTTTTGCCTGGCAGCGGGGACTCGGCAGCACCCACTGAGCGGATCGCGCCCTTCGAGAACCTCAGGACGCGTTAGCGTCCAACCGGGCGTCACCCACGCTCGGACTTCTCCCTCACCCTATCCCTCTCCCGCTGGAAGAGGGGATCAATGTGACCGGCCTAACCCCAGTTGATCCTGTCTGCGTTCACGCAGTTCGGCGGCAGTTTCCCGTCTATCGTCGCCAGGATGTTTTCCACCGTCATCTCCGACATCTTCCGGCGCGTTCCAACCGTGGCCGATGCGATGTGCGGGACGATGGTGACGTTTTCCATCGTGACCAGCGGATGATCCGGCGGAATTGGTTCCGGGTCCGTGACATCCAGCGCCGCGTATGCGATATCGCCGTCCCGCAGCGCTGCCGCCAGGGCGTCCGTGTTCACTATCGGGCCGCGCGCCGTGTTGATGAGCGACGCCTCCGGCTTCATGCGTTTGAGCTGATCTGGTCCGATCAGGCCGTTGGTCTCCGGGGTGAGCGGGCAGTGAAGTGAGACGAAATCGGACCGCTCCAGTAACTCGTCAAGCGTGCCCACGCGTTCGCAACCGAGATCGTTCTCCGGCTGGCTGCGAGTCACGTAGATCACTTCCATCCCGGATGCGAGTGCGCGCCGCGCCACTGCGCTGCCGATACGCCCGAAGCCGACGATTCCCAGCGTTGAGCCGAAGATGTCCACGCCGAGCAGGTCAAGCGGCTCAAACCACTGCCACTCGCCACGACGGACGAATCGGTCGCTCTCGGCGATCCTCCGGCCAGCCGCCTGGATCATCGTGAACCCGAAGTCGGCCGCCGTCTCGGTGAGCACGCCCGGCGTGTTGCCGACGGCGATGTTGCGCTCCGATGCCGCGTCCACGTCGATGTTGTCGTAACCGACGCCGAACTCTGCGATCACCTTGAGATTGGGTCCTGCGGCGTCCATCACCGCTCCGTCAACGGCATCTGTGATGTGGGCGAAGATGCCGTGCGCGCCCGCCGCCGCCGCTCGTAATTCGTCCGGCGTTGCCGGCGCTGGACGGTCAAGCACGAGGGCGTCTGAGACCTCGTTCAGCCGATCAACCTGGTCCTGGAACTGGCGTCGTGTAACGAGGATCTTCGGGCGTGATGATGTGGGGGATGTCAATTTCGGAGTGGGCTCCCTGGAAAACTCGCGTGTGGGCGAGGGGCGTGTTAAAGAATCAATTGCCGATCATGTACGACGTTCGCCCCGCGGGCAAGTGGCCTCGGCTATAGCGCTGGCGACGATTTTCGCCCGCCAGCGAAACCTTCGAAATCTTGAACGCGGGGCGCCACAAACGCAACATGAGCAGCAGGTGAGGCGGAGCGAATGACGGAGCCGATGCTAACTAGCCCCGGTCCCTGTTCCTGCCATCGCCATATCACCCATCGAGGCGGTGTCGGTTAGCCCCGGCGCGAGTTCGGGAATCCATATGACAGCGATGGCGAGCACCAGCAGACCGACCCCCACCGCCCGCGAGAATCGGTCGCCGGCGGGGGTCAGTTTTTCCCCCGCGACGACTCCCGCCAGCGCCACCATCCCGTAAACGTTCATTACTCCGAACGCGACCATGAGCACCATCAAAGACCAGCAGCAACCAAAGCAGTAATAACCGTTGTGCATTCCCGCTTTGAGGTCACGCATCCGCCCCCGGAACGAGGAGTAATGCAGGACGTGGGACAGGGGAGAGCGGCAGTGGGTGAGACAGAGGGATTTCAGGGGCGTGAGCTGGTAGATGCCTGCCACTCCGAAAACGGTGACCGCTATAACGACGCCCAGGGAACCGTTCCCCGCGATCTCTCCGCTCAGCCAGGCGAGCCCGAACGCCGGGACGCCCGACGCCCCCCAGACCAGTAGATATCCGAGGATGAAAAGCGCAAGCCGTGCCGCCCGGGGAGATTGGATTGTGCGCGCGTACAGTGAGCCGAGAGGCGCCACCGATGGCAGCATCATCGCCGTCATCATGACCGTCCACATGAGGACGAACGCGGGCAACCCCAGGCCCATCGCCCCGGGCATGGCGCCCATTGAACGTGCTTGATCCACCGTCCAGGCCGTCGCCAGTCCCGCCAGAAGCAGCAAGACGACAAACTGGGGGGTCGTGCCACGCAGGGCCCGCCGTGCGGCAAGGCCCGGCCTGATCATCAGGCGCTCCAGGAGAAAGGAGCGGAGTTACCGTTCTTGCCGGCGTTGTCCCACTCACGGCCGAACACTGTGATGTTCGCGCGGTTAGCGCGGGCGATAGTCATATCTGCTGCCACGGGGTGGCCGGTAAGGCCGGTGAGCCTTGCAACAGGTCCGCCTTCCGTGTGTTGGATATCTTCGATCTCGATGTCAACGGCGCTGCCGGCCTTGACGCTGTGGATGCGGCCGTCGTTCGAATACTCGATCGGGGCCCGCTCCATGCCAAGCATTCCGCCAACCAGCGGAGCCAGGCTGCCTATCGGGCCGCCCAGTATCTTTCCGATGCCCTCGGCCTGTTCGTCGGTGGCACGGTCGTCGATTATCAGGCCAACCTGCCAGTCGCCATCCATCATGTTGCCGGGCGTGTCGACGACCAGTATGGCGTTGCGATCGTCAAGGCTCACGCCGTCGATGGATCCGGTGTCGATGTGGAAAGCGAAAGTCACAAGGCAACGGTCATGGTCACCCGCCTGCGCGAATCCACTGGTCGCGCAAGGGCAAACAGAGTCGCAGTTGCAGTTCTCGAAATACGAACCTTCAAGATTCCAGGCCATGGTCTCCCCCTCTTTTGAGTAAGCAGCTTCGTGATCGGAGTCACATAAACCCGATCGGTGAGCAGTACTTCGCCGGCGAACGTCCGTTCGTGTGTCTTGTTTGGTGAGAAAGTCGCGGTCGGGTAATCTGCACCCGTAGGCCTCCGCTCGCTCGCCGAGAGCATACCGCGACTACGGGTATTCTGCCGGGACGACCCCGGGAAGTGAGACGAAGATATGGACTCCAGCAGTGGAGCTACGATCGAAACCCTGAAGTTGCTCGTTGCGGCATTCAACAGCCATGATCTGGACGACATCATGGAGTTCTTTGGGGACGACTGCGTAATGGAGATGCCGGCGGGCGCTGGCCCCGGTGGATTGCGGCTCTGTGGCAAGAACGAGGTAAGGGCCGGCGTGGCCTCACGGTTCGAGGGGTTGCCGGACGCTTATTACGGTGATGATCGCCACTGGGTTGCTGGAAACTTCGGCGTCTCCGAGTGGACGCTGTCCGCAACCCGGCCTTCCGGGGAGCGCCTGAACGTCCGGGGCTGCGATCACTTCGAGTTCAGGGACGGGAAGATCGCCGTCAAGAACTCTTTCTGGAAAATCATCGGTTAAGACTGACCAGGACACGCGATGACGCACGGGATTGGAGACCTCAGATTGTTGAAACAGGGTTCGCACGACACGGGTGAGGTAACACTCAATTACATCGAAGCCGGCGAGGGCGATCCACTCGTTCTTCTGCACGGATTCACAAGCGACTGGCGGGCATGGTCCCAGGAGATCGGCCTGCTCTCCAACAGGTGGCGTGTGCTTGTCCCGGACGCTCGGGGTCATGGCGGTTCTTCGGGTTCTGAAGGGGGTGACTACGGGTACGGCGCAAGGACCAGGGACGCGGCCTCATTCATCAAGGCCGTCGCCGGTGGGCCGGCTGTCCTCGTCGGGCACTCCATGGGTGGAGCGACGGCGATGGGCGTCGCTGCGCTTCACCCGGAGCTGACCAGGGCCGCCGTGCTGGAAGATCCGCACGTTTCCAGCGCAAATGAGTACCCCGACGAAGCCCGGGTGTGGATGGCAAAGAATCGGGACTTCTTGCGAACCTCTCCCTCACTCCTTGAGGCGGTCGAGGGGATGGAAGCCAACTCGGGCAGGGACGCGGCGGCTCATCGACTGGACGCTTCACAGGCGGTGAAAATGGACCCGGAGACATACAACCCGTTCATTGATGGGGCGATGTTTGATGACTTTGACCCCGACACGGTGCTTCACCAGATCGAGTGTCCGCTTCTGTTGATTCAGGCCGACTCGAGGCAGGGCGGTGTGGTGGGCCGTGCCGCCGCAGAACGCATCCAGACGGGGGTTTCGGACTGCACCCACGTCAGGCTGGACGTCGGTCACAGCGTGCACAAAGACGCGCCGGTCGATTTCCGGCGGGTGCTATGGGATTTTCTGGACACGATTTAAATACGAGGGAACTTCCACTCTCCGGAGGCGTAGTGACTGAGCTCAAGACTCACGAGTCGTTCATGCGGGCCGCGCTGGTGGAAGCCCGGAAGTCAGCGGCCGAGGGCAACCAGGGCGTCGGTTCGGTGATCGCCAGGGACGGAGAGATCATCGCCACCGGCCGAAACATGGAGAACACCGAACACGATCCCACCGCCCACGCGGAGTCGGTGGCGATCAGGGACTACGCCGCAACTCATGGCACGCCAGGAATGCGGGGATCGTGGAACCAGTACTTCGCCAGCCCGCCGATACTGGCCGGAACGACGCTCTACTCGACCTTCGAGCCATGCCCCATGTGTTGCGGCGCCATTCTGGTAGCAGGGATAACCACGATGGTCCTGGGTGGCCGTCCTGAACCCGGTACGTCAAAGTGGGGCGACTACACACTGGAACGGCTTATTGAACTTACGGCTCGCCAGGAACGAGTGAAAATCATCACCGGCGTGTTGTCCGACGAGTGCTTCAATGCCCGCAACACGTAGGTCAAGGGCGCCACAATGGCTCCATTGTCGGCGCGATGTCCGGAAATGCCCGTCCGGGCAGATCTGAAATGAGAGATGACCCCGGGTTAATCGTCACGACCAGTCGGCTTGCGAGCACAACGACTCGCGCCTTCGCACGTGAAAAGGCCACGGCCTGGGGCTTCCCTTACCTCAAACGGTCCGGCCGGTCGGTCGAACGCACTTTGGAACACGCGGGGGAGAGTGCTGTTGCGGCGTTTGTTTTCGGGAACGACGGGCTCGCCCTTTGGACAGGCGGTACACACCTGCGTTGGGGTACAGGAACGTCTGCCATTCGCCTCCTGTACCTGGCGCGGGGTGAACGCGATCAACTTGTCCGCGCGGGTGAATTAACCGCAGGGGACCGGGTATTTGACGCGACCCTCGGCCT
>JASLLE010000009.1 GCA_030747175.1 Dehalococcoidia bacterium
GGCGATCGCCGAACCGTTCAAGAAACTCATCCCGTTCGATCGACTGGCCGTCACGGTACTTGAACGTGATTCCCGGGAGTGGGCGCCCCGTTACGCAATCGGGACACCGATTCCGGGTTTTGAGCCGGGAGATCGCACCAGACGATTGTCTCCAACTTCCAGCTGGTCATCTATTACCCCGAGTCCGGTAATCGTTAACAGGGGCGACGCCGATGTCGGCCCGTACGGGTTTGTCATGCAACCGGCGAACCGGGTTGGTCTGTTGTCCGCGCTTTTCGTTCCGATGACCGTCAACGGAGAGATAATCGGCGTTCTTTCGGTGAGGTCCTCCAGGCCGAACGCATATGGACAAAAGCACCTGGAGTTGTCCCGGCGAATCGGAGCACAGATTGCGGGGGCCGTGGCGAACGCCGAACTGCACCGGGCGCTCGCCGACAACGAATCTCGCACGCGGGCCGTGGTCGAGACTGCGGCCGTCGGGATCGTGACAGCCGACTCTCAGTTGATTATGCAGTCCGTAAATGACGCCATTCTCGAGATGTTTGGCTACCGCCGAGAAGAGCTGATCGGCCAGAACGTGATGATCCTGGCGAACCCGGCCTTCCGAGACACGCATCGCATGTATGTGAAGGAATATCTTGAGAATGGTATGCATCACATGTTCGGACAGGTTCGTGAGGTCAATGGCACACGGAAAAGCGGTCTGGCGTTCCCCATGGAACTCGAAGTAACCGAGATCAACCTGGCACAGGGGAGGACCTATACGGCAATAATTCGAGATGTCACAGACCGACGATTGGCCGAAGATGAAATCTCTGAACTGAACGCTGAACTGGAACGACGGGTCATTGAACGAACTGCCGAGTTGCAGGAGGCGAACGCCGAACTGGAGGCGTTTTCCTACATGGTTTCCCACGACTTGCGCGGGCCGCTTGGCATGTCGGCGAGCCTGGCGTCACGGCTGCTTGATTCAAAGGAGCCCGCGCTACCCGAACACGCAAGGAAATATGTCGAACTGATAGCGCAGTCTTCAGCGGCAAGCGCCGACCTCGTAGCCGATCTGTTGAACTTCGCACGCGTCGGACACCAATCCCTGATGGTCCAGCAAGTTGATCTGGAAGAGATCGCTGTTTCCGTCCAGGCTGAGTTCGCTGATCGCTTCCCCGATGTCAAATGGACTCTGAATCCTTTGCCGCTATGCGAGGCTGACCCGGGTCTGCTGCGCGCTGTCTTCACCAACCTCCTGAGCAATGCGTACAAGTTCACCGCCTCGGAACCCGAGCCGTCCATCGAAGTGGGATCGACAAGCGTCGATGGCGGGCTGGTTTATTACGTGCGCGACAACGGGGTCGGTTTTGACATGGACGGGATCGACAAGGTGTTCAAGGTATTTGAACGGCTCCATCGCCCTGAAGACTATTCCGGAACCGGGGCGGGTCTTGCCATTGTCCAGCGGATAATAGAGCGTCACGGGGGACAGATCTGGGCTGAATCGAAAGTCGGGGCCGGAGCTACGTTCTTTTTTACGTTGCCACAGGCGAACGGTAGCCCCTCGGCCGGTATGCACGACCAGGACACCTGATCCAGATGGGCGTGATACCGGCCTGACCCTGAAATGATCCCGATCAATAACCGGGGTACTGGACATTTCCAGGACCGGAAGAGGGCTGATATGAGGGGGAGTTCAGGAACCCGCCAGAACATGTCTGGTTCGCTGGATTCTCGGTCAGTGAAGGTCCCGATCCTTCCGGGTCCGGAAGGATCGGGATGACGGTTCGATCATGTGGGCGCGTGGCTCCTCTCCCGATGGTAAAGGGCCGGGGTGAGGGAGGTCTAAGGTCGCCGGGTATAGCCTGCCCTACAGAATCCCGTACTTTGCATACACCTCGGCGAGAGATTTGCCTGCTAGCAGTTCATCTCTCGTGGCGTTCTCGCCCTCGGTCTTTTTGAACGCGCCCTTGATCGTGGCATCCAGAATGTCCGCCGGGATTACGACGATGCCGTCTACATCGCCAAAGATGTAGTCGCCGGGCCTGACCGGGACCCCTCCACACACGACATCGACATCGGCGGCCGTCATCTCGTGCCTGCCTCCGCCATCGAGCGGGCTGACGCCGTTTGTGAAGACCGGGAATCCAACTTCACGGATCAGGTGGACATCCCGAATCTGGCCGTCCGTGACCAGGCCCGCTGCGCCACGTCCCATCGCGGCGGCCGTGAGAAGTTCTCCCCACGTGGCAGCGGTGCGAGCGGTTCCGCAGGCCCGCACCACCACGTCCCCGGGATTCAGGTCGTCCATCACGTTTATGGTCAGTTCGTAGGGGTTGTCGGGTCGCGGTGTGCCCGGGACGACTTCTTCGATCAGCGCCGTTCGCGTCGCGCCGAACAGCGTTTTGGAGTCGTCCAGAGGCCGGATATTCCGGTCCATTGCCTGGCTGAGATAGCCAAGAGAGTCCAAAGTGTCACAGATTACGGACGAGTTCAGCTCTGATCGGACGCGTTGGATCGTTGCGTTGTCGAGGGTCATCGGGTGCACCTCCTCCGGTCTGTCTGGATTCAATGTACCGCGCCAAACCCCGTCTCCCAGCGAGAGAAGGTGGGGATGAGGGAGAAGCGTGAAGGACGGTAACTGTCTTATTCAACTGCCGGCCTTCCGATGAAGCTCCCTCGTGCTTCCGCGGCCGGAAGGGTTGGGCCGACCGAATGGGATGGAGCAGGAAGTTGGTGGTTTGTTGCGAGGGCGAGTAACGAGGATGCTAATCACGCCCTTTTACCTCCCTCACCCTTCCGGCGAGCGGAAGGGCAGGCTCCTGACTCTCTCCCACCGGGAGAGGGGACTCAGATCCCTACCCGGTGACGGGGCGGGCGATGGCGGAGTCAATAAGGTCCAGATCCAGGTGTTCCGAGACGAGTTCGCTGAAACGTTCCAGCTTGGCCGGGTGATCAAAACGTGAATACTCAAGGAAACGCTCAAGCTCTGCGGCTGCCTCGTGGGTGTCTTTATCGACCACTGTCACGGGGATCTGCTGCTTGTCGGCCTCGTAATAGACGTACTCGACCGGCTTGACGCCGCGGGTCAGGATCAACGCCTTGATGGGCGTGGCAAGCGCGGCGATGGCGAGGTCCGGGCGGTCGCCGCGGACAAGGACGGCGGCGTTTTCCTGCGAGGAGAAATAGATGGGTCCCCAGTCCAGGACGATCCCGCCGATCAGGACATTTTCGACAAGCTCGTCCGAGTGCTCTTCCCATTCGAGCCATTCGCCGCCGAGGCATTCGTGCATGGCCCGTGCCGTCACGGCGATGAGACGCCTGTCCTCCGGAACCGCGCCGATGTAGGGCAGTCCGGCGGCTTCAAGGGCCGGGACAATTACGGAGTCGAGATCGTGGCCGCGATGCCTGGGCGCGTTGTTGATGACGACGCCGACCAGGCGGTCGCCATAGGCCGGTGCAGCCTCGATGGCGGAGAGGTAGTCAGACTGCCCCGATACCAGTACAACGCTGGCGTCCAGATCATCGGCCAGCGAACGATTAACGGCGTGGTCGCTCGATAGTCCTTCCACGACGGATACAGCGCTGGCGTCGTTGCCTCCGGCGGCCTGCGCGGCCTGCCTGACCTGGTCTTCCGTTGGAGTTCCGGTGACGGCGACCGGGTCGATCGGGGTTGCGCCGTCCACCAGCTCCTTCATCGCCGTCACATCCGGATCATCCACGGCGCTGAAGGCTTTGCCGAGCGAGACGGACGCTCCATCAGCCAGCAGCCGGGCGGCATAAGTGGCGGCGAAGGCGGTTTTGCCTGCGCCGGGCGAGGTGGAGACGACGAGGAGGGTCGGCATGGGATCCTTGAATGTAGGGGAGCCTGGTTACGGGACGCCTCACGAACCCTGAAACTGTGCGCGCGGGCGACCGCCGAGAATTATAGCGGTCTCTAGGCCCGCACTCGCGCCGTGGGCCGACAATGCCGTGAGGTTTGTCTGAGGATGGGCGAGCGAGGGCGAAAAATGGTCACATGCCGCCCAATTTCGCGGTTGAAGTGATGCGACTTGTCTGAGACGATGGATCGCTGTGCCGAGGTAGCTCAGTTGGTAGAGCAACGGACTGAAAATCCGTGTGTCGGCAGTTCAAGTCTGCCCCTCGGCACCACCGGCTTGAACGTGAATTGCGGCCCCGGCGAGCGTCTGTTTGCCGGGGCCGCTTCGCGTCCTCGGGAATTGTCACCCGGTTGGATTAGCCAGAATGGGGCGATCTTGATCGGCGGACCGGGTTCTGGATCTCACCGGATCTCCAATTCTCGTGCAGCCCGGCGCCGAATTGGCTTCAGTCCCCCGCGTGTCGCGGACGATTCTCAACGGGGAAAGTTGGGGTAGCGGGGACCATATCTGGCTGCGGTACGCATCTGGCAAGCTAATTCACGGGCCTCTGACGTGCCACGCCACGGGCCGCTGTACCCTCCACGGTATCGTCCATCGTCAATCGGACGGGACGCCCCGGGGGACAGAGATGCTCCGAGCTGATTTGCGACGCCCGGCGTGACCCGCAGGTTCGTCATCATCACGACGCTGGCGTTGTGCCTGGTGGTCCTGGTTCGCGTCGCTCAGCAACGGCGCAACACCGTCGGCGTCGCTTCGCGCGCCGACCACCTCCGTAATCGGCGTCCAGATTCCCGTATCCGGGGACTCCGGAAGGTTCACTTCCAACCCCGTCCACGGCGCCGCGGCCGCAGACCCTCCCGTAACGAGCCCGGTGTAGCCTTTTCCGTACGCTCGGAACGGCAGGCGATTTCGGTCGGTTCCACGTTCACCGGGGACGGGTCGACGACCGCCAATCGTTATCGGCCTGATCGGCTCCAATTCGCCCAGAAATTGAAAAAGGTATCTCGCAGGGACGGTCGCATCACGGAATGGTTCCCGTAGCAATGGCCTGTCCGACCCGGCCCGGTTGGTGAAACGATTGGCCGAAGTCGGTGTGCGCGGACCGGGGTTCGCCCGTGGCTGCTACCGCGAAAGGGTTACAACGACCCCGGCGAGCACTCTGCACCCCGGGGCCGTTCATTGCTCAGTAGTGTGACCTCTGGCTTACGCCTCTGAAGAACGGACCATCGTCACACCCATGCCGATGAGCCATATGAACAGGGCGATGGCTCCGATGAGACCCAGCAAGCCGAAGACCTCCGAGGTTGACACAAACAGTCCCAGCCATCCGCCCAGTGCTGCGATCAGTCCCAGCCATCCGATCCATTTTGGAGCGAGGCCGGTTTTCAAGATGGCGATGGAGAACAGCAAGATGCCGATGCCAAGTCCCAATGCGTCGCCGACGACCCGGATGACGAGACTCATGGTCATCAGCGTGTCGCCGAGTACAAGGAGATTGGAACCGGCTTCGGAGCCGCCTTCCACCCACGGGGTCGCTACCTCGTACACAACTCCCAGGGCGAGCACGTTACTGATGATGATGAACAGCGCGTCAACCGCGACGGCGATGAGCGCAATGCGCAACACATCGCCAGCGCTACGAAGCTTCTGATAGATGCCGGCCACAGCTCCGAGTAAGAGCACAGGCGCGAGCGTCAGCATCCAGATTCCTGCCCCGATGACAGCCTTGTCGTCGTGTACGACGGGAAACAATTCGGCCGAATCTTCCGCAGTCATTGCGTCGGTCGAGCTGATCAAGATGATTCCGATGATGGCGACAATCCCGGTGAGGATGGCGCCGATACCGCTTACTCTCTGCAGACTCAGGTTTTCCAAGGTATCCCCCTCTGGCTGATTCGCCACGAACGGGCTTCATGATTGGGACGGGCGAGTCGCTCGTTCGTGGGCGAGCGTACCAGACGGGTCGCGTTCGTTCGTGAAGCGGACGGCCAGGTTGGAGGGGTATTGACCAAAGTCATGTACAAAAGCGCGCAGCGTTTAATCGGGGACGAGCGCTTCACAGTCCCACTCAGCGAGGGCGATCATGCGCGGCGATACCGCATCGACCCATATCCGTCCCGAAGGGCTATCCATGGCCAGGAACGGTATCGATACCACGTAATTCTCCAGGTTTCGGAGCATCCCGAGGCAACAATCCTGGATCGCCTGGTCTCTCGTGTACGTATGGACGCCACAGGCGACCAGCGTCTCAAGGTATAAATCGATCAATGACTCTTCGTTTTTTCGGCGCTGGTCTTCTGTAAGACTCCAAACGAGGAAGTCGGCAAGATCGATGGCGGGTGGGCCGTGTAGCGCGTACTGCCAGTCGAAGGTGACGACGTCGCCGGCATCGAGGAACAGGTTGGCGAGCCGGTAGTCGCCGTGGTTCAGGGTCAGCGCCGCCGGCGAGGCGGCGGACCACACGTCGGCGAGGTTTGGGCCGAGCCGTTTTCCGATTTCGTATACCTCGGCCGGCAGGGCCGATTTCAACTGGCCGGAAACGGCTTCCCAGGCGTCAAGGTAGAGCCGCTGGCGGGTTTGCGCCTGCCCGGAATCCAGCGGCCGGTTTAGCCAATCGTGTTGAACGAGCCGCTTGTCGTTCCACCATCGGGCGTGCAGTTGTGCCGCATTTTGAATGGCCGCCCGTGCGTCCCCTATCGATCCGCCACCTGCCTCGTCGCCAACACGCAGGTGCGAAAGGTCTTCAAGCAGGAGGACGAAAAGCCCCGCGTTGGCAGCAGATTCGCCGTAATACAGCTTCGGGATTCGGACACCGAGGTCGTCACCCAACTCCACGTGGATCCGGGTTTCTCTTTCGTACAACCCGAGTCCGGCCGCATATTCCCGGACCTCGTCGTTTGAGATCGCTATCTTCGCGATAAGTGTCGGCGGAGCCGAACCGGTGTCTCCCGAGTACTCCACAACCACGCGGACCAGTCGACCGACGAACCCCATACCCTCGCCGATGGGTTCGATACGGACGGACTTGACCTGCCCGGATTCGAGCGAACCGCCGGCCCGCAACGCCCCGGTTAACCACTCAGGAGTGATGTGTTCAACGGTGCGCGGGATGTCCACTTATTACAGGGACCGTCGTCTCGGTAGGTTTCCGGTGCCCGGACCCGGCGTTCCGGGGAGGATCCCGTCCAGCTCCGCCATATCGGCCGCGGTTAGCTCCCACTCGGACGCCGCGGCGTTCTGCACGACCTGCTCCACCCGGGTTGCGCCCGCTATGACGGAGGACACTTCGGGATGCGCGAGCAGCCATGCGAAGGCCAGCTCGACAATCGTGTGGCCTCGCTCGGACGCGAACCTTTCCAGCGACTCCAACAGATCGAAACTCTCATCGTTGATGTGCCGGTCGGCGATCCACTGGATACGCGCGAGGCGGCTCCCTTCCGGGAGGTCCATCCCGCGCTTGTACTTGCCGGTCAGAAAGCCTGAAGCCAGCGGGTAGTACGGCAGAATGCCCGTCTCGTATTTCGCGGCGGCATGGACAAGTTCACGCTCCGGCTCGCGCTCCAGCATCGAGAACTCCGCTTCCACGGTCGCGAACTCCGGCCAGCCGTTCCGTCGTGAGATCTGGATTGCCTCGACCACCTCCCACGCAAGGAAGTTGGAACATCCAACGTAGCGCACCTTCCCGGATGCGACGATATCGTCCAGCGCGCGTAGCGTCTCTTCGATGGATGTCAGGGGGTCCTGAATATGCATCTGATACAGGTCGATGTAATCGGTCTGTAATCGCCGCAGGCTGTCGTCAATCGACCGTTTCAAGTGCGCCGCGGTCAACCCCTCACGGTTGACTCCACCCGCCCATTTCATGCCGGCCTTGGAGCCGATTACGAAATCATGCCTGCGGCCCTTCAGCGACTGGCCGATGAACTCCTCGGATTGTCCCTCCGAGTACAGGTCAGATGTGTCAACGAAGTTGATGCCGTTTTCCTGGCAGGCGTCGAGGATCGCAGAGGTGGTCTCAAGGTCGACGCTGTCGCCCGCGACCTGGCTCGGGCTCATCTGCCCGAAGTTGTTGGCGCCGAGGCCTATGGTTGAAACGAGTAGTCCGGTACTGCCGAGTCGTCGGTATTTCACGGGCGGGTGCGCTCCATTTACAGGTGTGGATCAGGGTGGATATCGAAGGGCGTATTGCCAAACACCCTTACGACGATAGTGTCCTGAGGCTCTCGAAGGACCGAGTTGTACGTCAACGCGCTGGCGCCGTGTCATTTCCTCGCCAGGAAATGACCCTCTCCCGATCGGGAGACGGGACAGGCGAATGTCACAGCAGCCTCTAGAAGTCTGAATCCCTCGGTGATTCAGACCGCGGATCTGGTGCGGAATGGTAACAAGTGAGTACGCCCGGTGTGTGCGTCCGGCGAAACCCGCGTTTCGCCCGTATCATGCGCCTGATCAAGTAAGGAGTAACTGGTAATGCACCTTCGGGTGAACGGCGAATCGCACGAGGTGGCGGTCGATGCTGAGAGGATGTTGTTGGGCGTGCTCCGGCATGAGCTGGGGCTGACGGGCACCAAATACGGGTGCGGGGAAGGCACTTGCGGCGCCTGCACGGTGCTGATCGACGGCAACCCGACGCAAACCTGCTACACGCCGGTATCGGCCGCGGTCGGGCGCGAGGTGACGACTATCGAGGGTCTTGCCGACGGCGACGAATTGCATCCTGTACAGGAAGCGTTCGTGGAGCATACGGCGTTCCAGTGCGCCTACTGCACGTCGGGGTTCATCATGAGCAGCGCTGCCCTGCTCGACCGGGTTTCCGGGCCCGATGACGACCAGATCCGCTCCGCTTTAAGCGGCCACATCTGCAGGTGCGGCGCATACGTCCGCATTCTTCAGGCCGTAAGGTCCGCCGCCGGGAAGACAGGCGGGGAGGGTGGCGCTCGATGACCGAACCGCGGATGCAAGAGAACGTCGCCCTTTCTGTCGTCGGCACACCCCGGTGGACGCCCGAGCCCGATCCCCGCGGAGGTCCCGGAGACCCGGCGACTCTCCTGACGATCGACAAAAACGGCGGCGTGACCGCGTTCTCCGGCAAGGTGGAGTACGGCCAGGGGATCCGCAACGGGTTCGCCATGGAGATCGCCGACGAACTCGACGTCCCGATTGATTCAGTGAACATCATCCTCGGCGACACGGCGCTGGTGCCACATGATCGCGGCACGACCGGCAGCGCATCAACCCGCACCGTGGGTATCCAGTTGCGCCGCGCCGCGGCAATTGCTCGCGGGGCTCTTATCGACCTGGCGGCGACACGCCTGGAGGTGGAAGCGGGATCGCTCGCTACGCGTGACGGACAGGTCATGATTGCGGACGGTGAGTCAGACGCCGTCTCGTACGCCAACCTGTTGTCGGGACACACCCTATCGCTGGCGATCCCGGAGGTTGTCGAGACCAAGCGCGTGGAGGACTTCCACCTGATGGGCCGTCCAGCGCGGCGCATCGACGCGGTGTCACGCGTCACCGGAAGTACGAAGTACGCGCAGGACGTGGTCGTTCCGGGGATGCTGTACGGGAAGATCCTGCGACCGCCGTCATACGGAGCAAAGCTGCAGCAACTCGATACGGCACGGGCGGATCGCGTCGCCGGGGTGGTATCGGTCGTAAGGGATGGCGATTTTGTTGGCGTGGTGGCCGAGCGCGAGGACATCGCGGAGTATGCGATCGAGGCGCTCCGTGCACGCTGGGAGGAGATCCAGCACGCGGCTTCCGACCTGAACCTGGCGGCGGTACTCAAGGAGAAGGCCGGGGAGTTTGTCACCCTGCGGGACGAAGGATCACTGGACTCTGCGTTCGACTCCGCGGAGCGGGCTTTCGAGAACAGCTACTTCGTGCCGTACGTATCCAACGCCCAGATGGAGCCGAGCGCGTCAGTCGCCCGATGGGACGGCGATCACCTCACCATCTGGTGTGCCAATCGCGGCCCGTTCACCGAGCGGGACGGTCTCGTCGAGGCGCTCGGCGTGGACCCGGAACAGGTGCGGGTGATCTCGATGGATGTCGGGGGATCGTTCGGCACGAAAACGGCTACTGTTTCGCACGAAGCGGCGCGTCTGGCGAAGTCCGTTGGCGCGCCGGTGCGCGTCGCATACGATCGGGAAGAAGAGTTCGCGTGGAGCACCGTGCGGCCCGCCGCCACGTTTGATATCAAGAGCGGAGTCGCCGCCGACGGCACCATCGTGGCGTGGGATTACACGGCCATCCACGCGGGTGAGAACGCATTCCGCGGGCAGCGGGGAGCGGACACGCCGTATGACGTCGGCAACGTTCGGATAAAGGTCGCGGCGGCGGATTCACCGCTGCAGGCCGGATCATATCGCTCGCTCGGCGGCGCAACGAATCATTTCGCCCGCGAAGTCCACATGGACGAGATCGCTCGCGGGATCGGGCTCGACCCGCTGGAGTTCCGGTTGGCGAACCTGTCACACCCGCGCCTGAGGCCGGCCCTGACGGCGGCGGCCGAGGCGTTCGGCTGGGAATCCCGGGCATCCAGGCCGGGGATCGGTTACGGAGTTGCGGTCGGGTACGACGCCGGGAGTTTCACGGCACAGTGCGTCGAGGTTTCGGTCGAGAACCAGGATGTGCAGGTGAAACGCGTGGTCGTGGGCTTCGACTGCGGCCTGGTCGTGAATCCCGACGGCGCCCGCAACCAGATTGAGGGTTCGATCATCATGGGGATGGGAACGGCGCTGTGGGAGGCGGTGGAGTTCGACGGTGGACGCGTTTTGAACGGCAAGTTGAGCCGCTATCACGTGCCCCGGATTGCGGATACGCCGGAGATCGAAGTGGTGTTCACGGGCGACCCCGAGACGCTGTCATCGGGCGCAGGCGAACCGGGCATCGTTCCTATTGCTGCCGCCATAGCTAACGCCGTACGGGACGCCACGGGGAAGGCGATCGATGAGTTGCCGATCGTGCCGCAGTTGTAACTTGAATCGGAGAACGTATCGGGTACACACGGCCGCCGAGTCGAATTGATGGATACGTTCGAAATTCGTTCACATGATCGTTAACGCGAGGATGTACTCGGTAACACCATCGGTCGGTGTGTTGTGGAACCGGTTGCTGGACAACATAGTGCAGGCTAGCGGCGGAAATCACGAAGTCCTCGACTACCCGCCGCCGCAGCCGCTGGGGCCGCTGTGGGCGCGTGATGACAAGGCAGCGGTTTTCATGTGCGGCCTGCCCTACAGCCTGGGCGAGCGGGATGACGGGATAGTGGTCGCCCCGGTTCCATGGCCGGAGGCATATGGCGGCAAGCCGGTTTACTGGAGTTACCTGGTTGTGCCAGCGGACTCCGGACACAGGTCTGTCTCCGATACGTTCGGCGGCCGGCTGGCGCTCACGACGAACGAGTCGCAATCCGGTTTCTACGCCGCTCTTCACACGCTCATGGAGTTTGAGGGGCGTGAGCCGCTTTACGCGGAACTGGTGGGACCGACCATCACGGTGCTGGAGAACGTAAAGGCCGTGGCGGAAGGCCGGGCCGATCTGGCGCCTATCGATAGTTACGGTTTCGACTTGCTGGCGCGGCACGCTCCAGAATTGATCGAACGAGTGCGGGTGATCGGCAGAACTGAGAAGACGCCGATTCCGATGCTCGCATGTTCCGGGGAGCCGTCCGTTGGGCTGCGCGATGCCTTCCTGGAGGCGCATAACGACCCGGTAAATGGGCGGTTGATGGATGAGTTGTTGCTGGACAGGTTCGTGGTTCCGGACCCGGAGACGTATGCCCCCTACCCGGCTCGGCGTGCGCGGGTGAACGCTCACTGGTCTACGCATCGGTTAAGCGAGACAGAGAACGAGGCCCTAGCGCCTGATTACGGGTAAGGGCGGGGCGAGTTCCGCCCGTGGGCGTATTGCCATACGCCCCTGTAGTGTCATCCTTCACGGAGTTTTCTCCCAGTTCCCTCGCACGCCGGGAGAGGTACGGAGCGGTGATGCCGTGTCCTGAGGCTCCCGAAGGACCCGAGCGCGCGCCTAGCTCGTGATCGGATCGCTATCCGAACACGGTCCCGTCACCCCGGCCCTCTCCCGACGGGAGAGGGGGTTTGTGTGGGAGTGTTTTCAGGGGATTGGGTGTTCTGGTGGGAGGGTCGCGCGGTTCAGGTCCCTCGTCCTTCCGGTATCGGAAGGATCGGAATGAACTTTTGGTGTGGTGGTGCCTCCGTCTTGCGCCCTTGCGGGACTATGGCTGCGGCGAGAACGGGGCTGCGTTCATCATCTGGGTGGACTGTTTCACGATCAGTCCTTTGGTCATCGGCTGGTACTCGTTGACCCAGCGGGGATCGGCGCGGAATGCTGCCCGTGCCTTTTCGTAGTGCGCGTAGTCCTCGTAGGCCCAGATGTGGACGACCCGGTTCAGGGTTCCGATGTCGGTGTAGTACCAGCCGGCGAGCTTGATGCCGTGGTCCTCGCGGACCTTGAGGCCGACCTTCTGCACCGCTTCCAGGTATTTCGGGACCTGTCCAACGGCGATGTCGTAGGTGCGCATGTCGTAGATCACTGGCTGTTCTCCCCTGCGTGTTCGCTGAAGTCGTCTGTTTTGCCTCTGTGCGGCGCATAAAGCCAGACCCGGGCAACGGAGTCAAGCCGCCGTGCTACTCCAGGTACTCAACGGTTGCCCATGTCCCCGAGTCGATCGAGTCCTCGGCGGCCAGGCCGGTCAGTTGCAGATCTGCCATCGTTGCCGAACCGGTGTGCGATCCCCGGCCGGAGTTTACGGCGTCAATGAACGCGGCTACAGATTCGTGCATGCCCGGCCAGGAGGCGTGCGGCTGCCGGGCCGGGTGTGGTTCGGTTTGCCAACCGGGATGCCCGCCGGATCGAAAACGCAGTTCTCCACGAAACAGGTCAGCCTCAAGATCGCCGTCGCTCCCGTGGACGGCGATCCAGGCGCCGAGTCCGCCGACCGACTCGATATTGGCGTCGAAGGTCCCGCGGATGCCATCGTAGTCAAGCTGCACAAGCGTCTGAGACTGCATCCTGCCGGGTACGCCTGATCCGTCCTGAACAAGCACACGCGACGGACGGCGGCCGATCATCCGGTTGAGTGGATCGAGGTACCAGGGGATGAGTTGCAGGGCCAGGCTGATGTCAGACCCGGGCACCGGTCCCCATCCAGATGTCATGGTCACCAGGGCCGTATGCGGCGTGCCAATCGCCCCTTCCGCTATGAAGGCAGCGGCACGATCTACGACGGGAAGGTACGACAGTTCAAGATCAGCATGCGTTACCTGGCTGACCAAAGTGAGACGGGCGATCTCGCCTCGGATCTCGCTGCGTCTATCGGAGAGCGGCGGCTCGTAGAACACCGGCAATCCAGAATCCAGCGCCGCGCCGATGACGGCGGCGTGCTGATCTTCGGTAACTGCGATCATCACGGCATCGGCAACATCCGGGTCGAGAAGTTCGTGAAAATCCGGTGTTACGAAGGCTTCCCGGCCCAGGGCGGCGCGAGCCGCTTCCCGCGTGGCGTCGCTTCGGCCGGCAGCGGCGATTACTTCTGCGCCGGCAATGCGGGCCTCCGCCGGCAGGTAGGCGTTGATCGCCCACGAACCGAAACCGATGATCCCGAGGCGGATGTGCTGTGAATCAGGCATGCCGGACATCGTACGTGAGGGCACAGTACCTTGACCCTCTCGCGTGGTGCGATATACATTTGAAGTGTCCCGCTACCACGGATTTTCGAGCGGAAGTGGCTCAGTGGTAGAGCATCACCTTGCCAAGGTGAGGGTCGCGAGTTCGAATCTCGTCTTCCGCTCCACTCGAAATATCTTGTTCAAAAGCCCCCGCCGAGGCGGGGGCTTCTGTGTTCCCGACGCGTTTCGGGAGCGCCCTCGCCGGTTTTCTTACGCTCTGGAAACCGGTCTGCCCCCCATCGCGGACCCGGCCGCTCGACGGCAGTGAAATGCTCTGCGTGCTCACCCGCAAACGGGCGGTCTGTCTTCGCCATGCAAAGTACGAGGTCGATTGACGGCCCGCCACGTGTTACCACGGGTCACGATCCAATAACTTTGCGTGAAGAGTTGCCGCTCTGAGTCCGTCTCTGACTCCCCATGCCAGCATGAGATGAGCCGGATTGCGCCATGCGCCGGTGGCGATCATCCAGGTAGCCGACCATTGGAAGTTGTAAATGCTCAAACATTCGCGTGGACGGGTAAAGACGCAGCGAGGAATCACAGGCCTCGAAACGGCGATAGTGATGATCGCGTTCGTGGTGGTCGCCTCTGTGTTTGCCATCACGGTGCTCAGCACGGGTATCTTCTCGTCGGAGAGAAGCAAAGAGACGGTGTTCGCAGGGCTGAACGAAGTACGTTCTTCGCTCCAACCACGCGGCAGCGTGATCGCCTACAAGGGCGCGCTCGACGGAACGACAGACACGATCTACAAGGTCAGCTTCGTTGTGTCCAACGCTATGGAGGGTGAAGCGATAAACCTGACACCGCCTTACACGGTGGGCAATGACGGCGATGACCCTGACATCTCCACCGGCGCAGTGACCAAGACGATCGTTTCGTACGCCGACGCGAACCAGTTTTTGAGCGATCTACCCTGGACCGTTTCCTGGCCCGGTTACGACAACGGAGATAACCTGCTGGAGGTCGGGGAGACCGCTGAGATCACGGTCTGGCTGGCTGATCGGGTGACGGCGGTGACGAACGCCACCGACTCCGGCGGTATCGCCCTCATGGACGGCTCAGCCACCGATGGCGGCGCCGCCGGCCTCGCCGACACGTCGACGGTCCCGGGAATCGACGATAAGTGGACCATCGAGATCAAGACGGATCGCGGCGCCACGCTCAACATCGAGCGAACCCTGCCGAGCGGCCTCAAATCGATCATGGATCTCCGTTAGGTAAATCATTCGCCGGCCGGTACAGGTTTTCTTCAAACCCGATGTACGTGCGGACAGTGTTGTGTGGTTGCGGTCACTGGCCCGTGGGCGGTCGCCTCCTGAGAGGCGGCCGCCTTTTCGCGTCTTCTCCACTCATCTGGGGAGAGTCGGCTGGCGCGGGCCACTGAACATCAGACCATCGAATTCAATGCCGGCGCCGTTGCAAACGCGATCAGAGCCCATCTGCCCGGGTCAAGATCGCAGGTGTTTGAAACCAGGTCTGTCTGCCGGGTTTGATCGCCGCGCCAGGTGGGCCAGACAGGTAGGAAAGAGAACCGGGTAATACAAAAGGGCGGCCCGCTGGCGGACCGCCCTTTTTATTAAGATCAGAAACACGGAGTTAGTGGCCGCCGCATGCGCAGGCGCCGCCGCCGCCGCCACCACATCCTCCGCCACCGCCACCACCGCATGCACAGCCGCCGGCGCCGCCGCAGCCACCAGCGCTGGCAAAGTTCGGGTTGGAGATTACAAATCCACTGCGTTGCAGGCCATCAACGTAGTCGATATTCGAGCCCTGCAAAAGCGGTGAACTCTCGGCGTCCACGACGATTTTCACACCGAAGTACTCGACCAGGGTGTCGTTGTCATCGGGAGACTCTTCGAGGCCAAGAATGTATTCCACGCCGCCCATCGCGCCCGGCGCCAGTGAGATTCGGATAAGGCCCTCATCAGCGTCCTGTTCAGCCAGCACTTCCTTGAACTTTTCCGAAGCTGTCTCAGTAACCGTGAGCAGAGCCGAGTTCTCGATCACCATATGGTTCTCCGTATCTTCAGATGGTCTGCGTTCAACCACTCAAGGCCATTGTACGGCCTGTATGAAATAGTTGTGCATTTTCGCGCGATTAACGTATTACGTCGAAGTTCTCTTAACCGTCGTCACATATCGTATACCAATAGTTCCAAGACGCATGATTGTGGCGTAACATGACTAATGTGACTTATTTAACGAATGGTTCCGTCGGGAACATAGCGTTAACCGCCCGGTATCGCAATCTGGATATGACGGTTGAGTCACCCGCTCGATGATGGATTCCCAAGAACCGGGAACCGTCCACCACCGATCCTCCTCACATCAGATTATTACTTTAGGAATGGGGAATGCCCCGCGCATGGACGAGCTAGATCGACAGATCATCACCATCCTGGAAAAAGACGGAAGGACCGCCAACGCCACTATCGCCCGCGAAGTCGGCGTGAGTGAAGGGACGGTCCGGAGGCGGCTGAAGCGCCTGATAGGCGACGAGGTCATCAGGGTTATGGCGTTTCCAGATCCAAAAGCCCTCGGCTTCGAGTCAGAGGCGCTAATCGGGGTCCAGGTCGACCCTGACAAGATGGACCAGGTTGCGACGGAACTCTCCAACCTGGAAAACACGCGCTGGGTTGCCCTGGCGACCGGCACCTTCGACATCTTCGCCTGGGCGACGCTGCCGGACGCCGAGAAGCTGGGCCGCTTCCTCCGGGAAAAGGTTGGCGTGATTCCGGGTGTGCGTCGCACCGAGACGTTCGTCACCCTTGCGATTCGCAAGCGGGATTACGGCATCCCGGTCGCCTAATCCAGCGGCATGGCGGCCTGATATCCCGGGGCCCCAAACGGGTCGAAGTTAGTGGGCGAAGGGGCTTGCGCGAATTTGAGCAAAGTGACAAACTCGCGCCTTCGCTCGCCCGTGAACACATGGGACTAATGGCAACGATCCATCTTTGATCGCCGATGGATTTTGCGTACTGGAGCATTAATGACCTCTGCGGTTTCCAGACAAAATCGCACTCTTTTCGACGTTCTCGTTCCGTATTCCGGTATCTGGGCAAACATCGCGACGATAATCGTCGGCAGCCTGGTGATCGCGGCGTTCGCTCAACTCAGATTCTCTCTTCCGTGGACGCCTGTCCCGATTACGGGCCAGACCTTCGCTGTCCTGCTTGTGGCGGCCACCGTTGGATCCAGGCGGGGCGGGCTCGCCGCGGCGCTTTATCTCTTCGAAGGATCGATCGGCCTTCCCTTCTGGGCGGGCGGCGCTTCCGGCGTCGCGTGGAGTATCACCTCCGGCGGTTACATCATCGGATTCATCCCGGCTGCGTTCCTTGTTGGTTTCCTGGCCGAGAGAGGCTGGGATCGTGGTCCATGGCTGCTCGCCGCGCTCGTTGCCGCGAACGCCTTGATTTACGTCCCGGGGGTATGGTGGCTGCACCATGAGCTGCAAACCCTGATCCCGGGCGGAAGTACCTTCGATAACACCCTTGAGCTGGGCCTCTGGCCGTTCATCGCGGGTGACCTTGCGAAGATCGTTCTCGTGTCCCTGGCGTTGCCCGCGGCGTGGTCGCTTTACGACCGATACGACCCCCGGGCACGACGCGATCGGAACCCCGACGGTAATCCGTAGGGGTCAGGTCGCCGCCTCAGGTCGCCGGACCCCTCGTCGATAATTGTTTCATGTCAGACCGGAAAATCCCGGTCTGATACACACTGTTGCGATCCGTCATGAGGCGGGTCAAACGCGGGGAATAGCCAGATGTATCGAGACATGACCTGCGGCCAGCCGCGCCAGTCAGACTCCGGCAAAACCATCACCCTCTCGGGCTGGGTTCACCGTCGCCGTGACCACGGCGGACTTACGTTCATCGACCTGCGGGACTTCTCGGGCCTGATGCAGGTGGTGTTCAACGAAGACAGCGCACCGGAAGCTCACGCGCTCGCCGGCGATCTGAGGAGCGAGTGGGTGATCCAGGTGAAGGGCACGGTGCAAGAACGCCGGGTCGGCGCAGACAACCCGGACCTGCCTACCGGAACCGTGGAGATAATCGCCTCGGAGTTAACCGTTCTCAACCGGTCCGAGACGCCGCCCTTCGAGGTCGAAGACGACCTCAACGTCGCCGACGAGACCCGGTTGCGCTACCGGTTTATGGACCTGCGCAGGCCGCGGATGTACAGGAACATGAAGTTGCGACACGACGTCATCCAGGCGGCCCGCAACTACATGGTCGGCGAAGACTTCCTGGAGATCGAAACACCGATCCTTTTGAAGTCGACGCCGGAGGGCGCACGCGACTATGTCGTGCCGAGCCGGGTGCATCCGGGGAGTTTCTACGCACTCCCACAATCCCCGCAACAACTCAAGCAACTGCTGATGGTCTCCGGGATGGATCGCTACTTCCAGTTCGCTCACTGCTTCCGCGACGAGGACCTGCGGGCGGATCGGCAGCCGGAACACACGCAGATCGATTTCGAGATGTCGTTTGTCGAACAGGAAGACGTGTTGCAGATACTCGAAGGGCTGTACACGGCGATGGTCAGGGAGACCCGGCCCGACCTGGAGGTGCCGACGCCGTTCCCCCGCATGACGTATGCGGAGGCGATCGAACGTTACGGGAGTGACAAGCCGGACGTCCGCTTCGGGATGGAAGTGTCTCGCCTGACCGATATCGTGGCTGACTCGGGGTTCGGCGTTTTCGAGTCCGTTGCCGCTGCGGGCGGGGCGGTCCGTGCGATCGTTGCACCGGGTTGTGCCGATTACACGCGCCGGCAGACGGATGAATTGATCGAGTTCGTGAAGAGCAGCGGCGCACAGGGACTAATCCCGATGCACATCGCGGCGGAGGCCGACAGCCTGGAAGAGGTGACGCTGGAAGACATCCGCTCTCCTATCCGGAACCACGTATCCCTGGAAACTCTCAAGGAGATGGCACGGACGACGGACGCGGAACCGGGCGATCTGATGTTGATCATCGCCGGACCGGAGCAGGTGGTAAACGTAGCCATCAGCAACCTTCGTGTCGAGATGGGCCGCAGACTTGGGCTGGCGGACCCCGGCGTGTTCAACTTCCTGTTCGTTGTCGATTTCCCGCTGTTTGAGTGGGACGACGACCGGGACGGGTGGGCGGCCATGCACCACGTATTCAGTTCACCGCGCCCCCAGGACGTGGGCATGCTGGACAGTGACCCGGGGGCGGTGCTCGGCCAGTTGTACGACCTCGTTTTGAACGGCGTCGAACTCGGCAGCGGAAGTATCCGCATCGTGGATCGGGCCATCCAGGAGAAGGTGTTCGAATTGATCGGCCACTCTCCGGAGCAGGTGGAAGAACGTTTCGGACATCTGCTGCGAGCGTTTCAGTACGGCGCGCCTCCGCATGGCGGAATGGGCCTCGGGCTGGACCGAATCGTGATGCTTCTGGCGGGTGAAGACAACATCCGGGAGGTGATCGCTTTTCCGAAAACGCAGGCGGCGGTGGATCCCTTGTTCGAGGCGCCCGGCGCGATCACGGATGAACAACTGGAAGAGTTGTCGATTCGCGTAGTCGAGTCTGGCGGATAACTGCAAGGCTCAGCAGGTAGACGCACCGCTGCCATGAGCATGGCTTCTGCGGTGATATAATTTCACGCACCCTCCAATCGTAAGCCGAGGGTTAGCGCGGCACGGGAGAAATCGAACTTGAAGGTCACCCAGGACGAGGTCGTGGACCGGCAGGCGTTGCTCCACGTTGAGATCGAAGACGAACGGCTTGAGACGCATTTGCAACGCGCCTACCAGAAACTCGTCCAACGGACCACCATTCCCGGATTCCGTAAAGGAAAGGCGCCCCGCAGGTTGTTCGAACAGATGATCGGCCGGTCGGTGCTCGTGGAAGAGGCGCTTGAGACGCTTGTACCGGACGCCGTTGCCGCGGCGATCGAGCAAGAAGAGATCGACGCTTACGGCACGCCGCGGGTTAACGTGACGGAATCCGAGCCGGTCCCGAAGCTGGATGTCACGGTGCCCTTGAGACCCTCCGTCGATGTCGGAGATTACTCCGGACTGGAGATGAAAGAGGAACCCGAAGAAGTCACGGACGAGCAGATCGATCAGGCCGTGGAGCAGGCTCAATTGAGCCTCGCCACATGGGATCCGGTCGAGCGTCCCCTTGAAATCGGAGATCTCGCCGTGCTGACCGTGCTGGGCAAGGCTGGCGACGAAGAGGTGCTGAACGGCGACAACGTTGAGTTCGTTCTCACCCCAGATGCCCAGACACCCATCCCCGGATTTACCGAAGAGATCGTCGGGATGGAAGCCGGGCAGACGAAAGAGTTCTCACTGGAGATAGCCGACGACTTCCCGGGCGACCAGGTCGCCGGCAAGACCGTCGAATGCAAGGTCGAGCTGTTCGAAGTGAAGCTCCACAATCTCCCCGAGATCGACGACGATCTCGCCCGAAGCGCCGGGCAGGGTTACGAATCACTTGACGAGATGAAAACGGGATTGCGCACGCAGTTCGAAGAAGCGGCGAGCACGGCGGCCCAACGGCAACTCCAGGAAAGCATCCTGGACGCGCTTCTGGAATCCAGCGAATTCGAAATCCCGCCGCTGATCGTGGAACATGAAGCGGAACATGTGCTGCACGACCAGCAGGAAGCGCTGGCCCGCTACCAGGTTTCCTTGCAGGACTACATGCAGAACGCCGGCAAAAGCGGCGAAGAGTTGCTTGAAGAGGCCAAAGAGTCTGCGCTGACACGACTCAAGCGAACGATTTTGATCGAGGAGGTGGCGAAAACGGAGGAGCTTGAGGTTTCCGACGAGGAAGTCGAGGCCGAGATCGAAACGCTGCTCGCAAACGCCGGACCGCAAGCGGACCGGTCCCAGGTCGAATCTGAAGAGGCACAATCTTCGATCAGATCGATGTTGTTGCGACGAAAGTCCGTCGAAAAGCTGGCGGAGATAGTACAGTCAAAGGGAGGAACACCCGCGAAGGCGACATCGGCAGAAACCGAGGCGCCCGAGGACGATAAAGAAATACCGGAAGAAGACGAGGGCGAAGAGTCCCCCGAGGAATCCGGGAACTGAATTTCACCGGCCCGAGTTCCCGGGCCGTAAAGCACGTATACCCCGTTCGCGTACGCAATCTCTCTGAGCCAGCCTGTAGCACTACCGGCCGGAATAATCCGGCCACCTGGATAAAGGACATTTGAATGCTGATGAGGCCCGAACATTCAATGCAGCGTCCCGAAGACATCGTTCCGATGGTCATCGAGACCGGCGCCCGCGGCGAACGAGCCTTCGACATCTACTCGCTCCTGTTGAAGGAGCGGATTATCTTCCTCGGCACCCCGATCAACGACCAGGTGGCGAACTTGATCGTGGCCCAGCTCCTGTACCTGGACCGGGAAGACCCGGACCGTGATATCAATATGTACATCAACTCGCCGGGCGGAGTGATCTACGCCGGCCTGGCGATCTTTGACACGATGCAGATGCTCCGGGCCGACGTGTCCACGATCTGTGTCGGCGCCGCCGCCAGCATGGGTACGATCCTCCTGGCGGCCGGACAGAAGGGGAAGCGTTACGCCCTCCCCAACTCAACTATCCACATGCACCAGCCGCTTGGCGGCGCATCGGGCCAGGCCAGTGATATCGAGATCCACGCCCGCGAGATTCTGCGCTTGCAGGACACGCTTCGTGGGATTCTCGTCGATACCACCGGCCAGCCGTACGACACGGTTGCGCGGGATACCGATCGGGACCGCTTTATGACAGCAGAGCAGGCAGTTGAGTACGGCCTTATCGACGAGGTCCTTCACAAGCCTGAGAATGTCCAGGAAGGTGACCAGGCAGCCGACTAACTCCCCCACGATTCCAGAAAAGCTCGCCACATGACCGCGGTTATGCGCACAGAATCTGCGCTGGCATCCGGTCGGCGAAGGCTCGGTAGAGGCGATGACAACTAACACTCCACAAGGCCCGCAGGGTCCCGAAGGCCAGCCGCCAGAAACTTACGTCTGTTCGTTCTGCGGTAAATCGCAGCAGGCGGTAAGGCGACTCATAGCCGGCCCGTCAAAGATATTCATCTGCGACGAGTGCGTGGACCACTGCCACCAGATCATCGCAGACGATCAGGCGCCGATAGCGGCCATTCCACACGGCCTTCCACGTACTCCGCGCGAGGTTTTCGAGCGGCTCAACGAGTATGTCATCGGGCAGGAACGGGCCAAGCGGGTCGTCAGCGTGGGCGTGTACAACCATTACAAGCGAGTGTGGCGGCCCAGCCCGGATTCCGACGTGGAACTGGCGAAGACGAACATCATGCTGGTCGGTCCGACGGGCTCCGGAAAGACACACCTGGCCCAGACCCTCGCCCGCATCCTGGACGTGCCATTCGCTATCACGGACGCCACTCCTCTTACGGAAGCCGGGTACGTCGGTGAGGACGTGGAGAACATTCTGCTTCGACTCATCCAGGCGGCGGATTTTGACATCGGTCGCGCCGAGCAGGGGATCATCTATATCGACGAAATCGACAAGATCGCCCGCAAGGCGGCGAACCCGTCGATCACTCGTGACGTGTCGGGTGAAGGCGTGCAGCAGGCGCTATTGAAGATACTTGAGGGGTCTGTCGCAAGCGTGCCGCCACAGGGTGGCCGCAAGCACCCGCACCAGGAATTCATCCAGATCGACACGTCGAACATCCTGTTCATCCTCGGCGGCGCTTTTGAGGATCTGAACAGCGTGATCGAACGACGCCTGACCGCCGGTTCCAGCATGGGCTTCGGTAATGCAGGAATGAGACGTGTGACCGATGAAGACCAGGATCAGATCTTCACCCACGTCACTCCCGAGGACCTGCTGGAGTACGGCTTCATTCCGGAGTTCATCGGCCGTGTACCGTTGAGCGTCGGATTGTCCGATCTGAGCGAATCACAACTGGTTGAGGTGCTCACTGAGCCGCGAAACGCGCTCATCAAGCAGTACCAGGCGCTGTTCGAGATGGATGACGTGGAGCTTGAGTTCACGCCGGCGTCCCTGGTGGCGATGGCGTCAGACGCCAAGAAACGACGGGCCGGAGCACGGGGCCTGCGCGCCATCCTGGAAGAGACGCTGCTCGACATCATGTACGAGATTCCGTCGATGGATGCAGTCGAACGCTGCATCATCGACGCGCCGACCGTCACCGACGGCGCGGCGCCGGAGTTGATGGACGGTGAAGGTTCACGAGTAGCTTTCGAGATGCCGGAGCGGCCGGCGGCGTAGAGCAATGGCCGAAAGGCCGGGAACCAATAATCAGGGAGACGGGATCCGGACGCCCGGGCGTTTGAATCCCGTTTTCGCGTCAATCACGCCTGATTAAGGCCGGGCTCGATCTCGTCCGTAAGATCGAGAGCCTCAACATCTCCGGCCGCGTTCAGATCGATCCTGCCGTCTCCGATCGCGGCAAGAGTGGCGACAAGCAAGGGCCGCTCGCGTCCCACTCCTGCGGCGCGTATCGCCTGAAACAGGGCGAGGCCTTCGCCGGCGTTCGCCTGGAGCTCTTCAATGGTGCGGCCGGCGGTCTCTGACCACGCTGACTCATATCCCGGGCCGGAAAGAGGGAATCGGCAGTAGGCGATCACCGGACCAAGATCCAGAACCTCGGTCGCCACATGGATCATCACACCGGATTCGGCCGCACGGGTCCGGATCAGCTCCCAGATAACTTGATCGATCATGCCGATCGGTCCCCCCGGCAGTGCCGGATGCAGGTTCACCATGATGAAGTGACGGCACAGCACCGGCGCGATGAGCATGTAGCCGGCGGTGACAGACACATCGACCGAATAGGGTTGCAGCAACTCCATCACGGCTTCATCAAACCGCCCGCGTAACTCGGCCCACGGAGCGCGGCCGTGCTCGGTCCTGAATCGCTGCGATGACAGGGTGACGAGCGGAATGCCTCGTTCCTCGACGAGGTCCATGTAACGATCTGTACCTTTGTGCTGGCCGCGCTCACGGTTGACGAACACGAACTCGATGTTCGCTTTCAGCGTTCCGGAGTCGATCGCGTCCAGGGCGGCGATCAACAGGCCGCGAGACCCTTCTCCACGGCCGGTCGAGAACCAGCCGAGCTTGAGCGGAACGCGGTCCGCGGACATTTCGGCGCTAGTCGTCAACGTCGTCGTCTGGATCCGAATCGTCGTCAGGATCGGAATCGTCCGGGACGAAACGCATCTGCTCGGCGAATGCGGACTGGAGCCGGGTGACCTTTAGCTCCGTCGCCGACAGCAGTTCGTTGCAGCGTTTCGCCAGCCCCATGCCCTCCTCGAACAGGCGTGTCGAATCGTCGAGAGAGAGCGGGCCCGTTTCGAGTTTGCGGACCGTCTCTTCAAGCCGGGAAAAGGCGTCCTCGAAACTCGCCGGCTCGTCGCCGCCTCGAGTGTCGCCGGCCCCTTGCGTCCGTCTGGGACTCATGTTCGGTGTGTTCCTGTTCCTTGATTGATGAGATCCGGGAGAAGACCTTCGGAATCTGGCGGTGTCGGCTGCACGCCCGGGGTCGTGCGGGATGTCCCTGAGAGCGAGTATTACGTGATTCAGGTTATCAGCGCGTGGACGGGCCGTCACCGCGTCGCGGTCGCACTTCCTTGACCTCGGCGCTCGCCTCGCCGTCCGCCAGCGCCACGTCGAATGAGTCGCCCGGGTTCAGGCCGATGACCGAGCTTACGATCGATCCGTCTTCACCCCGGATAACCGCATACCCGCGCGAGAGGATGGCGGACGGGTCCAGGGCCGATAGCTGGAGTTCCAGTGAGCGAAGACGCTCACGGTGGATTTGCAGCGTTTGGCCGAGCGCCTGACCGGCGGTTCTGAGGAGTTGGTCCACTTGCTGTCGCTGGTTTCGGGTTTCCGGCGCCAGGAACGCCAGCCGGTCCACGGCCTGTTCGAGTCGCATCCGGTGATCGCTAACCCCCCGGGACGCTCGTTCCGAGAGCCGTCCGGCGAAACCGGCCACGACGGCCGATAGCTCGCGACGGTCCGGCGCCACGAGCTCCGCTGCGGCCGAGGGTGTAGGCGCTCGCACATCGGCGACGAGATCGGCGATCGTAACGTCCGTCTCGTGTCCAACTCCACTTATCACGGGAATTCCTGAGCCGAAGATAGCACGCGCCACGATCTCCTCGTTGAACGCCCACAGGTCTTCAAGGGAGCCGCCGCCACGGGCCACGATGATGACATCGATCCCGGGCTCCGCATTCAGAGCGCCGATCGCATCGACGATGCCGGGCGCCGCTGCATCGCCCTGGACCCGTGTCGGCGCCAGTACCAGCTCGGCCAGCGGGTAACGGCGGCGCAGGACGTTGGTGATGTCCTGGATTACCGCTCCGGTCGGTGAAGTCACAACTCCGATTCGTTTCGGAAACGCCGGGAGTTCCCTTTTGCGGGCGACGCCGAATAGCCCTTCGGCATCCAGCCGGCGCCTGAGCTCTTCGAACGCCTGCTGGAGCGCGCCGACGCCTTCCGGTTTGACCATGTCGGCGTAGAACTGGAGGTCGCCCCGCACCGTGTAGATCGAGACTCGGCCATGGACGAGGACCTCGGCTCCTTCCTGCAGGAATTCAGAGCCGCGTGCCGGCCTGAACTGGACGCACCGCAACTGGCCTTCGGCGTCGCGTAGCGTGAAGTAATGGTGCCCGGATCCCGCCCGGACATGGTTCGAAACCTCGCCCCTCACCCACAGGTCGGACAGGCTCGGGTCGGCCTCAAGCAGGTCCTTCAGGTAGCCGGCGACCTGGGAGACTGTGTAGGCGGTCTGCGTCGTCATCCCTGCCGGGACCTTATGGACATGGACTTGTGCTCAATTGGAGTTTCAATCGCAAACAACCTCCACGAGATCACCAGGATTGTCCCCGGGCCAGTCATCCTAGTCCCTGACCCTCTCCAGGTACTCTCCGGTTCTGGTATCGACCTTGAGCACTTCGCCCTCGCTGATGAACAGGGGCACGGTTACCGAGATCCCAGTCTCAAGTCTGGCCTGCTTGGTTGCGCCGGTGGCAGTGTTGCCCGCCACCGCCGCCTCCGTCTCGACGACGGCGAGGTTCACCGTGATCGGCGGCTCCACCTGGATGACGCTGCCTTCGTAGAAAAGCAGGTCCAGGCTCTCGCCTTCCTTGATGTAATCCAGGGCATCGCCAAGGACCTCAGCGCCTACTGGGAACTGGTCGTAGGTCTCGTTGTCCATGAAAGTGTGGAGGTCGCCTTCCGAGTAAAGGAACTGCGACGAACGGCGGTCCATCGGGGCGACGGTCAGCTTGTGGTTGCCGTGGACCTTTCGCTCGAACACGTTGCCCGTCTTGACGTTGCGCAGCTTCATGGTGAGGGTCGGCGGGGCCTTGGGCGCCTGGCGATGCTGCCACTCCATGATGGTGTACACCTCTCCCTCGAAGAGGATGCTCATGTTGCGCTTGATTTCACTTGAGCTGATGGTCATTCTCTGGTCCTCGAAACAACTGGGAGATGGGAAACAACTGGGAGTGGCTGCCCGTCACACGGGCCAGTGTTATGGATTCGTCTTGTCGCGCGCCCGGGAGGCCGCCACTACTCTAGTTTTCGATTTTTGGGGCGTGACTGAGCAGGCGCGCCCTGCCGTTTTCCAGCACGACGATATCCTCAATCCGGACGCCGCCCCAGCCAGATATGTAGATTCCGGGTTCGATGGTAAACGCCATTCCGTCTTCGAGTTTGGCTTCGACCCTGGACGCGACCCACGGCGCTTCATGGACTTCCAGCCCGACGCCGTGGCCGAGGCTGTGCCCGAATTGCTCGCCGTATCCCGCCTCCACGATAACGGCGCGCGCAAGGTTGTCCGCCTCCGCACCCGTCATGCCGGCCTCGACGGTCTCTATGGCGGTCAGTTGCGCCGCCAGGACGGTGTCGTAGACCTTCTTGAACTGGTCGTCAGACTCGCCCACCACGACGGTACGCGTCAGGTCGCTGCAATAGCCCTGATATCGGGCGCCCATGTCGATAACGATTGGCTCGCCTTCCTGGATCACCCGATCGCCAGCACGGTGGTGCGGCAGCGCGGCGTTTGGACCGGAGCCGACGATGGTAGGGAACGACAGCGACTCTGCGCCCTGCTCTCGCACCGCCACCTCGATCCGCCATGCGATTTCGTCTTCCGTGTCCCCGGCGCGGATCGTTTTCGATACTTCGGTGAAGGCGTGGTCTGCGATGTCTATAGAGCGCTGAAGCAACGCCAGCTCGTCCGCATCTTTGAAGGCACGTAGCCCGAGCGGTACGCCGGTGGTTGGCGACAGTTCCAGGTCTGCCGCGCCGTTCTCGGATTCAGCAATCGCCGCCTTGAAACGATCGAGAAGTTGGACGGTCACGTTGTCCGCCTCGAAACCCAGGCGCTTGACTCCGAACTCGCCGACCAGCGCCGGCAACCATTCAAGGCGGCCGGTGATCCTGTCGATGCGATAGTCCGGCGCCTGGTTGCCGGCCTGCTCCGTATAACGGGAGTCGGTAGCCAGCACTGCGTTTTCTTGCGTGATGAACAGATACCCGGCGGTTCCGACGAATCCTGACAGGTAACGCCGGTTCTCGTCGTCCGTAACCAGCATGGCGTCCACGCCGAGTTCTTCGAACTTTGATCGCAGGTTGTCGATCCGGCCGGCGATCGCGCTCAAGCGGGGCCAACTTCCCGGAGGTGGTGTGTCATGTGCTCCAGCGCGTACAGGTACCCGCGCCAGCCCAGGCCGGCGATCTGTCCGACGGCTATGGGCGCAATGACGGAGTGGCGCCGGAACTCCTCACGGGCGTGGATGTTCGAAAGGTGCACTTCGATGAGGGGCAGCCCTGCGTCGCGGATTGCATCTCCTAGTGAGTAGCCGACGCCGGTCAGCGCAGCCGGGTTGATGACGATGCCGTCCGCGCCGCCCGAATTCTGCTGAAGGTAATCGACTATCGCGCCTTCATAGTTGGACTGGAAGAACGCGATCTCAACGCCCAGTTCCCGAGCGCGTTCGGTGATGGCCGTCTCGATCTCCGGGAGCGTCATGCTCCCGTATTGACCGGGGTCTCGGCGGCCCAGGTTATTCAGATTTGGTCCGTTGATGACGAGAATCTTGGTCACGCGATATCGGATCTCCCGGCTGCGCTACGTACACGTGTGCACTGAGGGCAGCCTCATTTTGGAGCGCATCGGCAGATAGGGTACAACGCGTACGGACTTCCGAGCTTCCGGGGAGTCACTTTCTTCCGGGGCCGAGGTGCGCGGGGTTGGTGAGATTGATCGGATGTATCAGCGCTCTGGACGACGGGACGCACTGCGGTACGTCCCGGTTCCCCTCACCTGGATCCTCTCCCAATGGGAGAGGGAGTTGTTTAATCGTTGGACGACGATTCCCTAACTTTGCGGGCCGCTCGCGGATGGGACTGCAAGTAGACCCGGCGCGCCTGCTCCGTCGACACATAGGTGTAGATCTGCGTCGTGGCCGGGCTGGAGTGCCCCATCAGGTCCTGCACGACTCGGAGATCTGCGCCGCCATCGAGGAGGTGTGTTGCGAAGCTGTGGCGAAGTGTGTGGGTGTGGAAGTCCGGGTCCAGCCCGGCCTTCAGCGCGCAGGTCTTGACGAGCCGTTCCACGCTCCGTGCGCTTAGACGGCCGCCGTAGCGGTTCAAAAACAGCGCCATCTCAGATGGTCTACCAGACAGCTCCGGGCGGGACCTTTTCAAGTAAGCATCTAGCGCCGCTAACGCGGGCCTTCCGAGCAGTGCGACGCGCTCCTTGTTGCCCTTCCCGACCACCCGGAGTTCACTGGCAGCGAAGTCAATTCCTCCAATGTCCAGGGAACATATCTCCGCAACCCGCAGTCCCGCCGAGTACAGCACCTCAAGGATAGCCCGGTCGCGTACACCGATTGCGGTACCGGTATCCGGTGCATCGAGAAGTGTTTCTACTTCCCGCTTCGTGGCCGCTACGGGAAGCCGCCGATCAAGTCTCGGCGCTGTGACGAGGTCGGTTTGATCACGTTCGACATCGCCGCGGTCGGTGAGGAATCGATAAAAGGCCCGGAGCGCCGTCAACTTTCGACTCACACTTGGTTTTACGTACCCGAGTTCCAGAAGCCAGGCCAGGTAGTCGCGCAGGAACCGTCGGTCCGCCACCCCCAGGTCTGACACACGCCGAAGCCGCATGAACTCGCCGTAGGCGGCGATGTCCGATGTGTAGTTACGAACGGTATATGCAGATAGCTGTCGGTTTGTGCGGAGGTGGTCGCCGAAGTCTTCTACCAGGGAGTTCCAGCGCGCGTCGTCAAAGGATCCGCCGGACTCGTTCCGAGACCTGCGGCGGCGGTCGGATCGCGTGGTCACTGCGCACCCCCCCGCAAGGAGGCGCACATAATGGCCGGAACGCTGGAAGTTTGGGATCTCCCGGCGATCGGGAGCCCGTTCGGAGAGGCGTTAAGCCTCGACCTTGACCTGTGCGCCCTCGGACTCTCCGTCGCTTTCCGCCTCGGGAGCCGGGCCGTCGTAGTCTTCCTTTGTGACGCACTTCGCCCCGTTGCGTCCACGAGCCACGAGCAAGCCGCCGCACTCGGGGCAAGGCGCTTTGAGTGGCCGCTGCCGTGTCGAGAATTCACACTCCGGGTAGTTCTCGCACCCGTAGAATCGGCGGCCGCGCGGTCCCCTCCCCTTGCGCTCGAGCAACTCGCCACCGTCTTCCGGGCACTTTGCGCCGGTAGTGAGACGGAGCGGTTTCGAGTTTCGGCAATCAGGGAATCCGGAACAGGAAAGGAATTTACCGTACCGGCCGGTCTTGATGACCATCGGCCGTTCGCATTCTTCGCAGACCTCATCGCTCTCTTCATCGAGTTGTGAGCGCGGTACGCGCTCGGCTTTTTCCCTGGCGCCCTCGACCGACCCGTCGAACGGTGCGTAGAACTCCTGGAGCATGGGCACCCAGTCGATGTCCCCGCGAGCTACTTCGTCGAGCTTTTCTTCCATGCCAGCCGTGAACCCGGTGTCCATGATGTCCGGGAACCATTCGATCAGGAAGTCGTTGACGGCGACGCCAAGTTTGGTCGGCTTGAACCGCGCCCTTTCCCGGGCGACGTAGTCGCGTGACTCGATTGTGGCGACGATGCTGGCAAATGTGCTAGGCCTGCCGATACCGTTTTCTTCCAGGGTTCGAATCAGCATCGCCTCTGAGTACCGGGGCGGCGGCTGCGTGAATTTCTGCTCGGACTTGAGCTCGTCCAGGTTTACGACCTCTCCCTCATCCAGCGGAATGAGAGCGCGAGACGTGTCGGAATCATCCTCATCGTCGTCGTTTTCATTGGTGGCGTCTTTTGCTTCGACATACACCGCCCGGAATCCCTGGAACTTGAGCACTGATCCGGTCGCTCTGAGCGTGTACGGCGTACCCGACGGTCCTCCCGTAGCTTCGATATCGACCGTCGTGGCGTCGGAGATCGAATCAGTCATCTGGCTGGCGACCATGCGCTTCCAGATCAGGTCGTACAGGGAACGCTGGTCGGCGCTCAGGTGGGCTGCGACGCTCTCCGGCGTGCGCAATACGGAAGTGGCCCGGATGGCCTCGTGGGCTTCCTGCGCGTTCTTGCTGCGTGTCCGGTAGACCCGGGGCTTGCCGAAGTACTCGGCCCCGTATCGGTCCTTGATGAAATCACCGATCTCTGCGACCGCCGTAGCGGCGAGATTCGTGGAGTCTGTCCGCATATAAGTGATCAGCCCGACGGGGTCGCCCGTTCCGAGCTGTATCCCTTCATACAGACCCTGGGCAGCGCGCATCGTCCGTTGAGCGCCAAACCGCAATCGCCTGGCCGCTTCCTGCTGAAGCGTGCTCGTGGTAAAAGGAGCCGCCGGACGTGATTTGACCTCACGCTTGACGACTTTCGATACCAGGTACGAAGACGCCTCAAGATCCCGCACGACCTTTGCCGACTCCTCGCCGTTGTGAACGAGGTGGCGTCCGGTTTTGCCGTCGATAGCGTGCAGGTTGGCCCGGAAGGTCTGAGATGCGTCGGCCGATTTCGCGAGCCGGGCGATGACATTCCAGTACTCGACCGGGTTAAAGGCCTCGATCTCGCGCTCTCGATCCACTATCAGCCGCAGCGCGACCGACTGGACGCGACCGGCCGAGAGTCCACGGCGGATCTTGCCCCAGAGGACCGGCGAGAGCTTGTAGCCGACGATGCGGTCCAGGACCCGGCGGGCTTGCTGGGCGTTAACAAGCTGCATGTCAATGTCGCGGTAATCGGCGAATGCCTCTTCGACGGCGGCACGCGTGATCTCGTGGAAAACCACGCGGCGCAGCTCAACGTCTTTCATACCCCTCAGGCCAAGCGCCTCAACGAGATGCCATGAAATCGCCTCGCCTTCCCTGTCCGGGTCGGTGGCGAGGTATACGGTTCGGGCGCCGCCGAGAGATTTCCTGATGTCTTTGAGCACGGATTCCCGGCCGCCGACATCGACATAAGTCGGTTCAAAGTCGTTATCTACGTCTACGCCAAGTTTCCGCTGTGGCAGATCACGCACGTGACCCATTGAGGCGACGACCTCGTAGTCCGATCCCAGGAAACGTCCTACCGTCCGCGCTTTTGCGGGTGACTCGACGACGACGAGGTCTTTTGATTTCGTTTTCGCTTTGGCCAATTTCTGCCTAACTGTCTTCTCTTGATTCGATTGAGTTGTCCGACGGGCTGTTCCGGTGTTGGCCCGGGACGGCGATGTACATCATGGAGCCGGCCTGGCGAACCAGTCCGTTCAATTCCAGCATGGTCAGTGATGCGCTGACAACCGAAATTGGCTTTCCGGTGCGACGCGTGATCTCATCCACATGCACCGGCTCCCCCCGCAACATATTAAGTAACTCTGACTCTACTGTACCCGTAACAGGCGCCGGCGCAGATAGTCCAAGTTGAACTCCGAGTCCCGCAATGTTCAACTCCTCCAGTATGTCCTGTACGTCAATAACGAGTTTCGCGCCTTGCTGAATCAGCCAGTTAGCGCCAGAACTTCGGTCGGACAGGGCGCTCCCCGGCACGGCAAACACTTCACGGTTCTGTTCCAGGGCGTGTGTGACCGTCAGTAGAGCACCACTCCGATATCCGGCCTCTACGACCAGCGTTCCAAGAGTCATGCCGCTCAAGATGCGATTTCGACGCGGAAAATTCCTGGCGTGAGGTTTGACGCCGGGCGGGTACTCACTCAAGACGGCGCCTGACTCGGCGATCTTTCGAGCCAGATCCGCATGTGCCGCCGGGTAGACCTGGTCCAACCCGGAACCGACACCGGCGATGGTCCGGCCGCCGACATCCAGCGCCGCGCGATGAGCGGCGGCGTCGATGCCGGCCGCCAGCCCACTGACCACGGTCACGCCATTGGCGGCCAGATCCCCGGCGAGCCGAGTCGCCATCTCGCGTCCGTACCCGCTGCTGGCACGTGTTCCGACCACCGCAACGGAGCGCTCGTCCCCGGGGACCAGTTTGCCCCTGATGTAAAGGACGGGAGGCGGATCATATATTTCGGCGAGCCGGGCTGGGTATTCCGGCGACCTGAGACAGATCACCCCGATCCCCGCCGATTCCAGCGCCTCCATCTCTGAGTCTGGGTCGATCTCAGGCCGCCCCGAGACGATCTCACGGACGGTGGATCTATCGAGTCCCACGCTCGCCAGGTCAGACTGACCGGCTTTCCACGCGATAGACAGGTCGCCGAATCGCGCCTCGATCTGGCGGAGCCGGATCGGTCCGAGTCTGCGTATGCGGTTGAATGCGACCCAGTATTTGAGATCTGAAACCGGTTCAGCCATCACAACATCCCTTCCCGTCTGCCCTGGCACTCACCGGAGAACTCGCCAGCCCCGGGATCCCTCGACTTCTTGAATCCAGGGATTCCGGGCGCTCTCAGACGGGTCTGGCGGAGAGGGCGGGATTCGAACCCGCGGTACCGTTGCCGGCACACACGCTTTCCAGGCGTGCCGATTAAGCCACTCTCGCACCTCTCCGCAGAAGTACCCGGAAACCACCGATAGTCGATTGAACGACCCGCCCCCGGGTGCGAACGGGAGTGGTGAGTGGCGGAGAGGGCGGGATTCGAACCCGCGGTACGTTGCCGTACACCGCTTTTCGAGAGCGGCGCCTTAAGCCACTCAGCCACCTCTCCAACGGGAGAGTATAGCAACGGTTTCGGCTGATTGATCGGTCCCAAGCCCTCAAAAACGCTGCGATTGCCGGTCGACCATTGCCTTGACCAGCCCGATCCCGGCCTCATACCATGATCGCGACCGAACCGGTCAGTAATGCACCACAAGATATCAATCCGTTCACACGAGTCGTCCGTTACGTCGAATCTCGACGCCCGGGTGGCTCGTCTGCTTTTTAAACGCTTTTCAAGCTCAGCGCACCCCCCGACTGTCACATGACCTCTGATTCCCGCAATGAGTGGGTGGGCGTGATCCTCGCTGCCGGGGCCGGTTCCCGGATGCGGTCTTCCATCCCGAAGCCACTGCACACCCTGTGTGGCCGCACGCTGCTCGAACAGACGATGTGGATCCTCCACAAAGCCGGGATTGAACGGGTTGTGGTCGTCGCATCGCCGACGCTCGCGGCGGACCGGCGATTCCTTGAAATTATCGGCGAGGTCCCCGGAGCCCTCGCAACGGTCGCCATCCAGTCAGAACCACGCGGAACGGGTGACGCCCTGTTGTCAGCCTCGGACGCCGCCGGCGATGCCTCACACATCCTGGTCGCCAACGCCGACATGCCGCTCATCACCGCCGAGACGGTCCGCACGATGCTCGATACTCACACCGATTCACGAGCGGCGATCACGCTGCTCACAGGCAAGGGGAGTGCTCCGGCCGGGTTCGGACGCGTGAGACGGGACGCGGACGGCCGCGTGACCGAGATCGTGGAAGAGGCCGATGCCGATGAAGCTACGTTATCCGTCAACGAGTTCAATGCCGGTTATTACTGCATGGATGCGAGCCTGGCGTGGAACGTGCTCGTCGGTCTGGCGCCTTCACCCGGGGGCGAAATTTACATCACGGACGCCGTTGCCGCCGCGCAGGTCTCCGGGAACGCCGAGGCGACGGTCGAGACCGTGTTGGCGTCAGATCTCTCCGAGGTCACGGGAGTAAACGACCGAACGGAGCTCGCAGCGGCCGAGGCGGCGTTGCGCGCCAGGATCCGGCGTCACTGGATGATCGAGGGGGTGACGATGATCGACCCCGAAACCACATACATCGACTCCAGCGTGGTGATCGGCCAGGACACGACTGTTCGGCCCAATACCCACCTCCTCGGGTCGACTACAATCGGCCTCGGCGCCGTGATCGGGCCGGGCAGTGTTTTAAAAGACACCCGGGTCGGCGATGGCGCCGATATCGTTTCCTCGCACGTTGAATCGGCTCGGATCGGCGAACGGGCGAGTATCGGTCCGTTCAGTCACCTGAGACCGGGTGCAGTGATCGGCTCCGATGTTCACGTAGGGAATTACGCCGAGGTAAAGAACAGTGTCGTCGGGCCCGGCGCAAAGATCGGTCACTTCAGCTACGTGGGAGATGCGACGATCGGCGCCGGTGCAAACATCGGTGCGGGAACGGTGACCTGCAATTACGATGGTGATGCGAAGCACCAGACGTATGTAGGAGAAAACGCTTTCATCGGATCCGGCAGCATGCTCGTGGCGCCGATTTCTATAGGCGCCGGGGCCAGCACCGGGGCGGGCTCGGTGGTCACACACGACGTGCCTCCCGGGTCACGTGTCGCCGGGGTGCCGGCGAAGCCGATGCCGGACACAGATGTGAACACGGGCCAGGACACCGGAATCTGATCATCAAACGGCTCTTTCGGCCCGCAGTTGATCTATTGCGACAAGGTATGACCAGGAGTTCAGAACGTAGAAATGAGTAACAGCGACGACCCCGGCGATAGACGATCTGACAACCGTGCAATGTCGTTGAGCCAGTTCCGGCTGGCTTCGAGCGGGGCCGACAACCCGGCCTGCGAGGACGAACCGCCCGGTACAAGCTTCGGGCGTGATCGCCAACGGTCCGGCGGTCGTTCGGCGGGGACCGGCCAATGAGTGGCGAAACTCTGGCCGGGTGGGTGGTATTCGGGGTGGCGATCGTTATTTACGTCATCGCGTCGCTGGTCGCCGGCGTGGCCGCCAGGCGTGCGCCGGGAGTCCGGCTGCTGAGAAGTTCAGGCGAGGGCGAAAACGGCGGTAACGGGCGCCGTTCTCATTACGATGCCGCCGTTCCGGTCGCCTCTCGCGCAGTTGTTTATGTGTCGCTCGTGGTTACGGCGGCGGCGTTGTTTGTGGCGCTTGGTGAGTATCTGTCCGGTGAGTTGCAACGCGGCGTCTTCGTCGTGGGCGGCATAGTCGGCGGCCTCGCCACAACTCATCTCATCGCCGGGGCGCTACGTATTAATGAGCGGAATGGCGTCGAGATGGCGGTCAGACCGGCCGAGAAGCTGTTCGGCGCGATAGCTCGCATCCCCGGGCTGAGATCGCTGCTGCTAAGGGTTTCGGGAACGGCCGCGCTTATCGACAATTCAGATGACGTGGTTACGGCGGCTTTCGAACAGAACCTTGAGCTCCTGGAAGCGGCCGGCGTTGCCACGGATGTGGAAGAGCTGCGGATGATCCGCGGCGTACTGGATCTGGACACCACTCGCGTCCGGGAGATCATGCGCCCGCGCGTGGACATGGTGGTAGCGGAAGCGGATGCGACCAGGCGCGAGGTCGCAGATCTGATGATCGGAGAGGGTTATTCAAAGATCCCCGTATTCCGGGGACAGATCGATGATGTCCTCGGGATTGTGTACGCACGGGATCTGCTCCGGCTTCAACTCACCGAGCCAGATGGCGACAGCGGAATCCTGGACCTGGTCCGCCCGGCTATTTTCGTTCCGGAATCGCAATTCCTGGAGCGCCTGTTGCAGGAATTCCAACGTCATCACGTCAAGGTGGCGATCGTCGTGGACGAATACGGCGGCGTCTCCGGGTTGGTGACTTACGAGGACCTGGTGGAGGAGATCGTCGGGGAGCTTGAAGACGAGTTCGACCAGGACGAACCCGAGCTGCAGAAAATCAATGATGACGAGTCGCTCGTCGACGCACGGTTGACGCTGGATTCGCTGAACGAAACGTTTGATACGGCGATAGAAGGAGACGGTTTCGATACCGTGGGCGGACTTGTCTACAGGGAGCTCGGCCGCATGCCGGTCGTGGGCGACAAGGTGTCAGTGGACACGCTTGAGATGACGGTGGAATCCACGATCGGCCGGCGCATCAGACAGATAAGAGTCGTCCGGCAGGCGGCCGAGAGGAAGAGCGCCTGAACGGCGTAGTTGCTTCCCGTCCAGACCGTTGTCCCGGAATGGAGCGGCCGTAATACGTTTCAACGGTGTATGAGCCACCCACCCAATGCGCGCAGCCGCGTGAGCGGTGGCAATTGACGGCGCTCGGACAGACCAACCGGATCTGAGTTCGGTTACGGCCTGCCGGGGCCGCCCGGCTCTGTTGATCTTCGTATGTTGATTGCGCCAGAGCTCGCGCTCTGCTGTAGCCCAACTTCAAGATCAACACGGTGCCTGAACCCGGCGACCGGGCCGCCTCTCAAAATTCTGAATCAGCGTCAAACGCAAAACAGGCCCCGGCAAATGCCGGGGCCTGTTTATGTTCTCGAATCGGATCCCGAGGTTAGTCGGTCGCTACCTTGTTGACGATAGCGAATGCTCCGGTTGCGATGTTGTCCTCACCCAGTGCGTCAAGGGTGTGGACTGAACCGGCGGAGAACGCCGAGTTCGACAGGTCAACTGTGACCGAGAATGCGCCCGCGCCGTTGGCCTCAACCTCAGCGAGTACCACGGTGCCGAAACGGCCGTCGTCGCCGACCGTGGTTACACGGAGTGCGACTTTCTCGGTGCCGAGGAAGCCAGCGCCGATGACGTTGGCCTCGGTCGTGCTGCCGTCAGCCTCTTTGAGTTCGATAAACCCTGCGGAGCCGGTACCGGCGTCAACCACGAGAATCGCGGTGGCGGTCTGTACGCCGTCTTTACCGTCTGCACCGTCGGCGCCGGGGACACCCGGTAGGCCGGGGTTACCGGGTTTGCCGGGTTCGCCGGGTTCGCCTGGTGCGCCGGGAAGTCCGGGGTTACCCGGGTTACCGGGAAGTCCGGGTTTTCCAGGAAGTCCGGGTTTTCCAGATTCGCCGGGGTTACCCGGGTTGCCGGGTAGACCTGGATCACCCTGCGGTCCGGGAGGGCCAGCGTCGCCCGTGCAGGCCGCAAGCGCCAACACGGCAACTAACGAAAGCGTGAGGAAGATCAGTTTTCCTCTTCCGCGCATGAATAGATTCATTGAGCCCCGTCCTCCATCCTTGAGGTGTATCGGCGCAAGCCCGGGCGGGAACGCCATTCTTCTTTTTGGAACGGCGGGTCTTAAGTGGCCAGCCACACTAGAAAAATTTGCACTCAGCCGCGGCATTTTAGCCCCCTGTGAGCGCTCGCCAACAATATCTCAGGCCCTTCGCGGGTGTCAAGGTAGATTCAGGGGACCGCGATGCCCCGTACAGGTTCAGTCAATACGATGCGCAAACGCTGCTGAATCTAGTTCACTCGATGTCGGATCGGCCGCAGGTTATCAACAAAGTGGCTCTCCTGACCGTCACGTAACCGTGTAAACCGCAGGAGTTGCGCACAATATTCCAGCCGCGGGCGGTTGTGTGATGTCGTCATCCCGGCCCGGCCTTGCATCCAATTTTCAAGAGCGGCGGCATCGTGTTTGTTGCGCGTCAGGCCGGGGTCCGCTGCGTGCTATACTTTGTTCGCCCTCGCGCCCGACGGATTTCGCCACGCGGAATATGGTCGTCCCGGGCCTGCATTATTCAGGCGGACGGCGAGGGTTATTCCACCGAGCTATTCGGTATTCGAATTGCGTAATCTCCAGGAGATACCTACCACTTGGACCAGGCGACAAAAGCGACGATAGTCGAGGAACACAGGCGACACGATACCGACAAAGGGTCGGTCGAGGTCCAGGTGGCGATCCTCACGGGACGGATTACCGAACTCACGGAACACCTCAGAGAGCACAAGCACGACCACGCGTCAAGGCGCGGCCTTCTGAAACTTGTCGGTCAACGACGAAGGCTCCTGAGTTATCTCAACAACAATGACGTAGGGCGTTATCGCGCCATCGTTGAAAAGCTCGGCTTGCGAAGGTAAGCCGGATTGCACCCCTTCGATAAAGAGTGGGGGTGTTTTTTTATGGGACCGGCCTGGATTCAGGTCAGCCCGGATGAACAAAAATGGAGCCGGTACAGAGTCCGGCCGGCCCTTCCCCGGATGGGCCAGAAGATGGGATTAGTCAGTTCATGATTTCCAATTTTGAGATCGAATTTGGAGCGCGCACGCTCAAGTTAGAGGTCGGCCGGATAGCAAATCTCGCCGGGGGTGCGGTCACGCTTCGATACGGCGACACGATGATGCTGGTCACGGCCTGCGGGTCCAAACGGCCGCGGCCCGGGCAAGATTTTTTCCCGCTGACCGTCGATTACGAAGAGAAGATGTACGCCCGGGGGAAGATCCCCGGCAGCTTCTTCAAACGTGAAGGGCGGCCGAGCAGCGAAGCGACCCTCATGGCGAGGATCACCGACCGGCCACTTCGGCCTCTGTTCCCCAAGGGATACAAGAACGAGGTCCAGATCGTCGCGAGCGCCCTCTCCGTCGATATGGAGAATCCGACCGATGTCCTCGGGATCATCGGCGCGTCCGCAGCTTTGACTATCTCCGAAATTCCGTATGACGACCCGATCGGCGCCTGCCGCATCGGCCTCATCGACGATGAACTCGTAGTGAACCCGACGTACGACGAGATCGAGGAGAGCCTTCTCGACCTCGTGGTCGCCGGGACCGCCGACGCCATCATGATGGTAGAAGCTGGTTCCAAAGAAGTCTCCGAGGACGTAATCGTCGAAGCTCTGCGGCTCGCCCAGGAAGTCAACGGCGAGATCGTTGAGCTCATCCGCGAGATACAGGCAAAGGTCGGCAAAGAGAAGTGGGCCGTCGAAGCCGACCCCACGGAGGCGGAGGCAGAGGCAGCCGCCCGTGCCCACATCGGCAACCAGATCGTTGACGCCCTTGCGGCGCCCGGCGACAAGTCCTCACGTGAGAACGCGCTGGAAGAGATCAACCATGCGATGAAGGAAGCCCTCAAGGAGTCGCACGACGAGCGACATCTCCAGGGAGCGTTCTACGCGCTGGAGACGGAAGCCGTTCGCTCCGCAATTCTTGAGGATGGCCGCCGGCCTGACGACCGCGCACTCGGCGACCTACGTGACCTCTCGTCAGAGGTCGGCTACCTGCCGAGGACGCACGGAAGCGCCATCTTTACGCGTGGCGAGACGCAGGCGCTTTCGATCGTGACCCTGGGCTCGCCGGGCGAACGTCAGCGATTGGACACGCTTAGTCCGACCAGTGAAAAGCACTACATGCACCACTACAACTTCCCGCCTTACTCCACCGGCGAGACCGGTCGGATGTTCACGGGTCGTCGGGAGATCGGTCACGGCATGCTCGCAGAGCGCGCTCTCGTACCGGTACTGCCGAGCAAAGAAGATTTCCCGTACACCGTTCGAGTGGTGTCCGAAATCATGAGTTCAAACGGCAGCAGCTCGATGGCGAGCGTCTGCGGCTCCACGCTGAGCCTGATGGACGCCGGTGTGCCGATCAAAGCGCCGGTGGCCGGGATTGCCATGGGGCTGGTGTCCGGCGAAGACGGTCAGCGCGCCGTTCTGACGGACATCCAGGGCGCAGAAGACCACTCCGGCGACATGGACTTCAAGGTGGCCGGAACCCGTGACGGCATCACGGCGCTCCAGATGGATATCAAGGTCAAAGGGATTACCTGGGAGTTGATGAGCGACGCCCTGGCTCAGGCCAAGGACGCCCGCAACGCCATCCTGGATCACATGGCGACGACCATCCCGACGCACCGCGCCGAGATGAATGAGTTCGCCCCGCGAATGATCTCCACATCAGTCCCGACCGACAAGATCGGCACCATCATCGGCCCGGGCGGCAAGGTGATCCGGGGCATGATCGACGAGTTCGGTGTGACGATCGACGTGTCGGACGACGGTACGGTGGTGATCGGCTCGCCGAACGCGGAATCGGCAGAAGCGGCTCTCGCGCAGATCGAGGCGATGACGGGCGAGGTCGAGGTCGGCACCCGGTACAAGGGCAAGGTCGTCCGGTTGATGACGTTCGGCGCATTCGTCGAGTTGTTCCCGGGCAAAGACGGCCTGGTGCACATCAGCGAGCTCGCTGACGAGCGAGTGCCTTCCGTAGAAGCGGTCGTCAACATCGGGGATGAGCTGGAGGTTCTCGTCACCGAGATTGACGGGATGGGGCGGGTCAACCTGTCGGCAAGGCCGGCGGTGTTGTCCGGGGATGAAAAGATTGGATCCGACGGTAGCGGACGTAACGGCGGCGGCGACCGGCCGCGCAGTTTCGACCGCGGCGGTCGCGGCGGCGGACGCGGCGGGGACCGGGGTGGACGTGGCGGCGACCGCGGCGGACGCGGCGGACCACGCCGGGATGGACCCGGCGGCGGCGGACCGCGCAGGCGAGTCGGCGGTTTCGACGGCGAACGCCGGCAGGGCCCGCCTTCCAGATAGGTTTTTGAAATGACGGATCAGCCGATAAAAGTTGTCGTAAACGGTGCGCTTGGCCGCATGGGACAGACGGTCCTGGGTGCGGTGAATGGCGACCCGGCCACGATCGCTGTGGGCGGCGCGGATAGCGCCGCATCGGCTGATATCGTTTCGGTGCCGGGCGGAAGCCCGGTTCCGCTCGCACCCTCACTGGCCGAGCTATTAACGAAGGTCGACGCCGATGTGGTGGTCGACTTCTCCAACGGAGATGGAGCGGTCCAGGCAATGGAGGCGGCGACGGGTTCTGGGGTCCGGGTTGTGTCTGGATCGACCGGTGTGCCGGCCGGAGAACTTGAGCGGCTGGGCGGCGTGGCGGAAGAAGCCGGCATCGGAATCATCAGCGCATCAAACTTCGCGCTGGGCGCGGTGATGATGATGTACCTGGCGGAAATCGCCGGACCCCATTTCGGGTACGCCGACCTGATCGAAAGCCACCACGAGGCAAAAATCGACGCGCCCTCCGGCACCGCACTTTCGATAGCGGAAGCGGCACGGGCCGGTCGCGACGGTGACTTCACCTACAACGAACCTGAAAAGGTGACGCTGGACGAGGTTCGTGGCGGGATCCTGGGCGGCGTGAATGTGCACAGCGCTCGCATGCCCGGCCGCATGGCACGTCACGAACTCGTTTTCGGGACCTCCGGGCAGACGCTCTCGATCATCCACGACACGATTAACCGTGATTGCTACATGCCCGGCGTGCTGGCGGCTGTTAAACGGGTGATGTCGCTCAAGGGGCTGATGCTCGGTCTTGACCAGGTACTGGGCCTCCGAGATCCCGCTAAGCCGTAGCCGCGGACGCCACGGTCCCGTTTCGCAAACGCGAACCCGGGACGCGATGAGGCGAACCGCGGCGATACCGCCAACGGGCCGCCGGCCGAGCGCGATGCCTCTCCATCACGCTGCGCCGGTTTCTGACGGCGTCTACTATCACGACTGATCCATCCCGCGCTGTAAAATCGCGGACCTCCTGAAATTAGAACGGTTGAAGAAATGTCTGACAGTAACCTGACCATCGCTATCGTCGGGGCGACCGGCGCCGTAGGGGCGGTCGCACTGGAACTCCTCGCCGACAGGTCCTATCCCGCCGAGCGGATTATCGCCATGGCGTCATCGCGCTCGGCCGGCAAGAAATTGCCGTACCTCGGTACGGAGTTGACCGTCATAGAGGCCACCCCGGATGCTTTCGATGGCGTGGATGTGGCATTCATATCCGCCAGCGCGGACGTGAGCCGTGCGCTTGCGCCGGAAGCCGTGAAACGGGGGGCGCTGGTGATCGACGACGGATCGGCGTTCCGAATGGATCCGGCTGTGCCGCTTGTCGTGCCGGAAGTGAATGGCGCAGACCTTGAATGGCACCAGGGAATCGTCTCGATCCCGAACTGCACGACCACGCCACTGGCGATGTCCCTGGCGGCGCTCGGCCAGGTCGCTACGGTAACCCGCGTTACGGTGGCGACGTACCAGGCCGTGTCCGGTACCGGCGCCGCGGCGGTTCGAGAGCTGGATGAACAGGCCAGCGATCTGCTTGCCGGCCGGCCGGCAAATCCCAGGGAGTACCCGCACCAGATCGCGTTCAATGTGTTGCCGCAAGTCGACGATTTTGCCGCCGATGGCTATACCGGTGAAGAGCACAAGATGATCAACGAGACGCGAAAGATTCTCCACGACTCCGATATCGCAATATCTCCGACCTGCGTACGCGTGCCCGTGCCGGTGACGCACAGCGAAGCGGTACAGGTGGAGTTCGAACGGTCCGTGAGTCCGAAAGAGGCGACCCGGTTGCTGTCCGAATTCCCCGGCATAGTCGTGGTGGACGAGCCACAGGCCAGCGTCTACCCTATGCCCTCCCAGGCATCGGGCAAAGACGAGGTGTTCGTGGGACGGATACGCAGGGACGCGTCGCACCCGAATGGCCTGGCACTCTGGATTGCGTGCGACAACCTGAGAAAAGGCGCCGCTTTGAACGCACTCCAGATCATGGACGAGGCGGTGCGGCGAAATTGCGTGAAACCGGGACGGTAGACCCGCCCACCCCCGGTGTCCGGCATGGTCCGACACCACAGTCACGCGCACCGCAACCGCCGCCGGACAGGGTCCGGCGGCAGAAATAATCGTGAGTTCTCACGGGAGTAACGGCAATGACAGATTTCGGCCGACTGCTCACAGCGATGATCACGCCGTTCGATGAGGACGGTGAGTTGAACTACGGGAAGGCCAGAAAGCTGGCCAGCGCCCTGATAGACGCCGGTAACGATGGTCTTGTAATCGGCGGCACCACCGGAGAAGCTCCGGCTCTCAGCAACGACGAAAAGATCCAGCTCTTCACCGAGGTAAAGGAAGAGATCGGCGATCGCGGAAGTGTCGTCGTCGGAACATCTGACAACGACTTCCCTAACTCACTGGTGTTGACGAAGGAAGCGGAGGCGACCGGCGCCGACGGAGTACTGCTGACGGTACCGGCCTACAACAAGCCGCCTCAAGAAGGTCTGTTCCAGTACTTCCGCGGGCTCGCCGAATCCACCTCCCTGCCCTGCCTGCTTTACAACGTTCCCTCAAGGACGGCGCTCAATATGACCGCCGAGACGACGCTACGTGTTGCCGAAATCGACAACGTGGTCGGCGTCAAGGAAGCGTCAAGCGATCCGGTACAGATCACGATGGTGATTGACGGCGCGCCGGAGGGCTTCCGGGTGTGGAGCGGGAACGACGATGAGACCTTTTCCATCATGGCCACCGGGGGCCACGGCATCGTTAGCGTCGCCGGTCACATCGTGAGCCGGCAGATCAAGACGATGATGGGGCTGATCCTCGAGGGCGATATCGAGGCAGCGGCCGCCGAACATCGGCGCCTGTTGCCGCTATTCAAGGCGATCTTCTGGGTGACCAACCCGATCCCGATCAAGTACGCCGTAAACCGGACGGGTTTCGACGCCGGGACGCACCGTTTGCCGATGGTGAGCATGGAAGAGGCGGACCCGGGAGCGAGGAAGCGCCTGGACGAAATGCTGGACCGTTACGAGATGGATCTCCCCGTCAGCTGAACGGACACTGAGAACCATTGATAAAAGAGGAAGCCCCCGGGATTGACCCGGGGGCTTCCTCTTTTATGGTCTTCGTCGACGGGCCTTTATGGCCCTATTGTCACGGCCCAATTTACCGCGGGACTATGTCGCTCAATACGACGGTCTCTTCTCGCCTCGGACCGCTCGAAATGATGGAAGCCTTCACGCCGAGAAGATCCTCGATGAACCGTATGTAAGCCATGGCGTTTGGCGGCACGTCTTCTGGACGTGTGATGCCCGCCGTCGATCCGGTCCAGCCCGGGAGTTCTTCGTAGATCGGTGTGCTTCTCGCCAGGAGTGAGCTATCGATCGGGAAGTTCTCGGTGCGTACGCCGTCGATCTCGTATGCGACGCACACCTTGACCGTGTCAAAGCCGTCCAGGATATCGAGCTTGGTGATGATCAGGGCGTCAAAGCCATTTACCTTGGCGCTGTAGCGGCCAGCGACGCCGTCAAACCAGCCGCACCGGCGGGGCCGCCCGGTGGTGGTGCCGACCTCTTTGCCGATGGTCCTGATTCTCTCCCCGGTTTCGTCTTCCAACTCCGTGGGGAACGGGCCTGCGCCTACCCGTGTTGTATAGGCTTTGAACACACCGGCCACCCCGGCAAACGCGCGGGGACCAATCCCCAGACCGGAGAGTGCTCCACCGACCGTGGGGTTGGACGACGTGACGTAGGGGTAGCTCCCGTGGTCGAGGTCGAGCAGCGCGCCCTGGGCACCTTCCAGGATCAGGTTCTCGCCGGACTCGAGCGCCTCTGCGACAAAGTACTCGGCGGGTTTGATGTATGGACCGAGTTCGGTCGCCCACCGACTGGCGGCCTCGAATATCGCATCGATATCGACGGGATCCGCGCCGTAGATCTTTGTGAGGACCTCGTTTTTGAAATCGACAATCCCCGGGAGGCGCAGCGACAGGTCTTCCGGATCAAGAAGCTCTCCGGCGCGGAGGCCCGTGCGATTCACCTTGTCCAGGTAAGCCGGACCTACACCGCGACCGGTGGTGCCGATCGCGGCGTTTCCACGCCGGGCTTCTTCCAGTTTGTCGAGTTCTACATGGTAGGGCAGGATCAGGTGGGCGCGATCGCTCACCACGAGATTGTCCGGGGTCAGGTTCAGCTCGTTGATCTCGCCGAGCAGGACGTCCGGGTCCACCACGACGCCGTTCCCGATGATGTTGGTGACGTGGGGCCAGCAGATACCGCTCGGCACGAGGTGGAGTTTGAAGGTTCCGGCGTCGTTGATAACGGTATGTCCGGCGTTGTTTCCGCCCGAGTAACGCGCCACGGCGGAAGCATCTCGGGCGAGATAATCAATGATCTTGCCTTTGCCTTCGTCGCCCCATTGTCCACCGATCACGGCGTATGCCGGCATGCCGTTGCCTCAACCCGCCCCGCCGGAGCCGTCCGGCGATGCGGGACCTGTTCCCTAACGCGTGCAAAAGGTCGCACGCGCGCAAACGGCTCTTCGATGGCGACTAGTCCACCGGAGAGCGCCTCCAGATTATACCCGCGAGAGCCGCCGTTGGCGGGTCGCGATCCGCCCCGGATTGCCTCCCAAATCTGTTGACCCGCCCAATCGGTAGCGGTATATTTGGAAGTCGCCCTGAAATACCTCGGTATTCGGGACGCCTCGTGAGAACCTGCCGGGGACTTCGGTCGCCCGCAGGGAAACGGGGATCAGGACCTTGAAAACTGAATATCTGACTCCAAAACTCCGAGTAGCCGAGAGATAGCCGAACCTTAATGTGGGTCAAGCTATTAAGGGCGCACGGGGGATGCCTTGGCACCAGAAGCCGATGAAGGGCGTGGCTAGACTGCGATATGCCACGGTTAGCTGTCCAGCGAGCTTAGCCGTGGATTCCCGAATTGGGTAACCAGCCTGCGCGAGCAGGAGCCCGGTGTAAACCGGGGGGTAAGCGGGGGAACTGAAACATCTAAGTACCCCGAGGAAAAGAAATCAACCGAGATTCCCATAGTAGCGGCGAGCGAAATGGGATCAGCCTAAACCGTTGGGGCCTAACGGACTGAAGTCCTATGCCTGAGCGGTGTTGTAAGACGCAACGTGGAAGCGCTTCAGAGCTTCCGGAGAGTTACAAACTGTTTGCTTAGCCGAACGTCCTGGAAAGGACGGCCATAGAGGGTGATAGACCCGTAGGCGAAAAGTAAACAACTCTCTGATGTGTTCTTGAGTACCACGGGGCACGGGAAACCCTGTGGGAATCTGGGGGGACCACCCTCCAAGGCTAAATACTTCTGGTGACCGATAGTGAACAAGTACCGTGAGGGAAAGGTGAAAAGCACCCCAAGTAGGGGAGTGAAATAGAACTGAAACCGTGCGCCTACAAACCGTGGAAGTCCCGATTCGTCGGGATGACCGCGTGCCTATTGAAGAATGAGCCGGCGAGTTAATCTGCGTAGCTAGGTTAAGGTATGACGTACCGGAGCCGTAGCGAAAGCGAGTCTGAACAGGGCGAACACCGACTTAAGAGGAAATCGTCTTTGAAGCTCTTAGTGAACGCTGGATTATTGATTTTTGATTAAATCTTCGGATTTATGAAGAATGAAATATGAAAGTAATTAGCGCCGAGTGAATGAGACAGTGAAATCTTTCTGTCGAGGGTTGTGCGGATTAGACCTGAAACCGTGTGAGCTACCCATGGCCAGGATGAAGCCCGGATAATATCCGGGTGAAGGTCCGAACCCGTTTACGTTGCAAAGTGATGGGATGAGCTGTGGGTAGGGGTGAAATGCCAAACGAACACGGAGATAGCTGGTTTTCCCCGAAATGCATTTAGGTACAGCCTCGGATAATTGCCTCGCGGAGGTAGAGCTCTGGATGGACTAGGGGGCGTGAGCTTACCAAACCCAACCAAACTCCAAATGCCGTAGAGGTTTAATCCGGGAGTGAGACAGTGACGGATAAGCGCCATTGTCAAAAGGGAAACAGCCCAGATCGCCAGCTAAGGCCCCAAAATACGGACTAAGTGTGAAACGTAGTTGGAATGCTCAGACAGCCAGGAGGTTGGCTTAGAAGCAGCCATCCTTTAAAGAGTGCGTAACAGCTCACTGGTCGAGGGTTCCTGCGCGGAAAATAAACGGGGCTCAAGTCCGTTGCCGAAGCTGCGGGATTCCAGAGTAATTCTGGGATCGGTAGGGGAACGTTCTCAGGGGGTCGAAGGTAGATTGGAAGATCTGCTGGACCGCTGAGAAGTGCGAATGCCGGCATGAGTAGCGACAATCCTGGTAAGAATCCAGGACACCGGAAGTCCAAGGTTTCCTACGCAACGTTGATCGACGTAGGGTTAGTCGGTCCTAAGGCGAAGCCGAAAGGCGATGTCGATGGACAGCAGGTCAAAATTCCTGCACCACTTAACTTCCGTTTTAAAGTCTCGGGGGGACGCGGAGAGCTATGCGAAGCATGCCTATTGGACATGGTGTGTTTATTCCTGCAGGCGAGCTGCGGCGTTAAAAGTGCCGTGGTGTTTGAGCTGAGAGGAATGCGAACCCTTAGGAACTCCTTCGGGAACTTCGTTGAAGTTGGACCGCCAAGAAAAGCCTCGAAACAAGGAAACGAGTGACCGTACCGCAAACCGACACAGGTGGACAAGGGTAAATGCCCTCAGGTGACCGGGAGAACCATCGTTAAGGAACTCGGCAATCTAACCCCGTAACTTCGGGATAAGGGGTGCCGTTGGCGTATACGAATTTACTTCGAAAAGCGTCGGCGGCCGCAGAGAATAGGCCCAAGCGACTGTTTACCAAAAACATAGGTCCGTGCTAAAGCGCAAGCTGACGTATACGGGCTGACGCCTGCCCAGTGCCGGAAGGTTAAGGGGAGGAGTGAGAGCTCCGAACTGAAGCCCCGGTGAACGGCGGCCGTAACTATAACGGTCCTAAGGTAGCGAAGTCCCTTGTCGGGTAAGTTCCGACCTGCACGAAAGGCGTAACGACTTGGGCGCTGTCTCAACGGTGGACTCGGTGAAATTGCAGGACCCGTAAAGATGCGGGTTACCCGCGGCAGGACAAAAAGACCCCGTGGAGCTTTACTGCAGCTTGGCATTGAATCGTAGTTAATGGTGCGCAGGATAGGTGGGAGGCTTTGAAATTCTGACTTCGGTCAGGGTGGAGCCGTCGTTGAGATACCACTCTTCATTAATAGCGATCCTAACCTTTAATAAGGGACATTGTCTGGCAGGCAGTTTGACTGGGGCGGTCGCCTCCCAAAATGTAACGGAGGCGCCCAAAGGTCACCTCAGGCTGGATGGAAATCAGTCTAAGAGTGCATTGGCATAAGGTGGCTTGACTGCGAGACCAACAAGTCGAGCAGGGACGAAAGTCGGGCAAAGTGATCCCACGGTACCGAGTGGAAGGGCCGTGGCTTAACGGATAAAAGCTACCCCGGGGATAACAGGCTGATCTCGCCCAAGAGTTCATATCGACGGCGAGGTTTGGCACCTCGATGTCGGCTCGTCGCATCCTGGGGCTGAAGGCGGTCCCAAGGGTTGGGCTGTTCGCCCATTAAAGCGGCACGCGAGCTGGGTTCAGAGCGTCGTGAGACAGCTCGGTCTCTATCCGCCGTGGGCGCAGGACAATTGAGGGGTGCCGCTCTTAGTACGAGAGGACCGGAGTGGACAGACCTCTGGTGTGCCGGTTGTATCGCCAGATGCATCGCCGGGTAGCCATGTCTGGACGGGATAAGCGCTGAAAGCATATAAGTGCGAAGCCCTCCCCAAGATTAGTTGTCCCGCCCTTCTTAGGAAGGGGTAAGATCCCACGTAGACTACGTGGTAGATAGGCCACAGGTGTAAGGGCAGCAATGTCCTCAGCTGAGTGGTACTAATGGATCGAGGGCTTGACCCACATTAAGGTGCGGCTGTCTCTCGGTTATTCGGAGATTTTTGGAGTCAGTTTATTTACGAATAAACGGTTGTTTAATTGCGCGAGGGGTTTCGCAAACCCGCCGATGCGCTGGACTCACACAGGCTGGTACGTTAGGATTAGCTTGCGGGGTGGAGCAGCGGCAGCTCGTTGGGCTCATAACCCAAAGGTCGGCGGTTCGAATCCGCCCCCCGCGACCAAAGAACAACCGCCCGGACTTACGAGTCCGGGCTTTTATTTGTGAACAGTCCCCTGGTGGTTAGAGCGCAACGGACCCACCCGTTCCCATCCCGAACACGGCAGTGAAACGTTGTAGCGTTCACGATACTGCGCCGGCGACGGCGTGGGAAAATAGACCACTGCCAGGGGGCTTTTCTTTTTCCGGCAATCCCTGGCCGCCGCGCGCTGCCAGGGACCTGTTACTGGAGACCACTTCGGGGCCGCGATACGGCCCCTTTTTTGTTTCCGGCCTTACGCGTCACACTCGACCGCCCCCCTGTTGGAATGACACCGACCGGGTTCCGTCGGCGCCTGGGTCTGACAGACCCGATGCAGTTCCATCGATCGTTTCCGAGCCTGGATGTGGTGCATTTGCGGATGCCGGTCACCCCGTTACGAAAGCTTGTATGCACATTCGCGTCCCGTGTCGGAGCTGCATCCGCTAAGGGGGGACGCTCCGGGTCGTTGACTTGCGGATTCGGTCAATCCACTAGGCGAACATGCCCATACGTACTGGCTATATCTCGCTTTGGGCAGAAGTCCGGCCGTCGTACGATTAGGTCCAGGTGCGAAGAACAGGTGGCTTGCGGACCGCAAGCTTGCGGGCACGATCAAATACGTACCCCCTGTTCACTAGGCACTCCATCGGGCGTTACATATAATGTGAGCATCTAAACCCGATGAAAGGCCGCAGGTAACCAAGTTTGACTGACACGAACGAACACCAGACCCCCGAAACCGCCGACGGCGACGACGAGGGAATCGATGCAACCCCCGAGAGCACGGAGACCGTCGCGCCCGTCGCGGAGGCCGACGACGCAACTGCAACGTCGGAAGCAGTCTCCGAAGCTCCGGCCGCAGCGGCCGATAGCGCTGAGACAGAAGGCGCCGTCGCCGTGGCTGATCCGCCCGCGGTCGAACCAGAGCCTGCGGCTCCTGTCGTGGACGAGTCCAGCCTGACCATGGCGGACCTGCTCGACGAGTACATGCCGTCGCGATCGCTTCGGCGCGGGGACATCATCGATGGGCGTGTGATGCGCCACGACAACGACGGATTGCTGGTCAACATCGGACACAAATCTGAAGGGGTCGTGCTCTCCAAGGAGATGCGAACCCTGACCGAAGAGGACGTCTCTGACCTGACGGTCGGCGAAGAAGTGATCGCATACGTTCTCAACCCCGAAGGCCATGACGGCTCGGCCATCCTTTCCATCGACAGGGCACGCGGCGAACAGGGCTGGCGTGTTCTTGAGAAAGCGATGGAGATTGAGGAGACCGTCACTGGCAAGATCGTCGGTTCCAACCGCGGCGGCGCCGTGGTTGAGTCCGAGGGTGTGCAGGGCTTTATTCCGCTGTCCCAGCTTGTCGGCAAGGCTCGTGAGCTTTACGTGCCCGGCGGCGAGGACCCCAAAGAGGGGTTCATCGGGATGGACATCGAGTTCAAGGTCATAGAACTCAACCGCCGGCGCAACCGTGCAATTTTCTCCGAGCGATCTGCGCTGCAGGCGTGGAAGCTTACGCAGAAGAAGCGGCTTGTGCAGGAACTCAACGAGGGCGACGTTGTTAAAGGCCGCGTGACCGGAATCTCCTCCTTCGGCGCATTTGTAGACCTCGGCGGCGCTGACGGCCTGATCCACATCTCGGAGTTGTCCTGGGAACCGGTCAAGAGCCCCGAGGACGTTGTCACGATTGGCGACGAGCTGGACGTGCATGTGCTGCGCGTCGACAGGGATAACCTCAAGATTGCACTCAGCCTGCGGCGGCTGGGTCCAGAACCGTGGGAGACGATCGAGGAGAAGTACTCGGTCGGCCAGACGGTGAACGGCACGGTGACCAAGCTCGCCAACTTCGGGGCGTTCGCCAGGATCGAAGGCGGGATCGAAGGGCTGATCCATATTTCAGAGCTCAGCCAACAGATGATCAAGCACCCGCGCGAGGTCGTCACGGAAGGCGACGACCTCGAGCTCAGGATTCTTCGCATCGAGCCCGAACGGCGCCGGCTCGGGTTGAGCCTCAAGCAGGCCCGGGACGATGCGTACGAGCCCTCGGACGATCGCGTCGCCGAACCAGCAGCGCCGCGATCGACCGGGATTTTTGACGCACAGTCGCTATCGGAGATCGCAGAAGTCTTCTCAGACAGCGAATAGAGGAATCGACCCAACACCAGGAAGGGCAACTTATGCCAGGTAGGTTCGAAAAGTTCTCGGAACGAGCAAGACGGGTTTTGTCCCTTGCCCAGGAAGAAGCTCAACGCTTCAACCACAACTACATCGGGACAGAACACATCCTGCTCGGACTTGTGCGCGAGACGGAAGGGTCCGCCGCAAAGGTCCTGTCCAATTTGAACGTCGAGCTGACGAAGGTGCGATCCGCGGTCGAATTCATAATCGGTCGCGGCGAACGCCCTTCGTCCAGCGAGATCGGACTTACCCCGCGCGCCAAAAAGGTCATTGAACTGGCGGTCGACGAGGCCCGCCGCCTCAACCACCACTACATCGGGACCAACCACCTTCTCATCGGATTGATGCGGGAGGGCGAGGGCGTCGCCGCGGGTGTCCTTGAAAGCCTCGGTGTTTCACTCGACAAGGTACGTGCAGAAACGGCCCGGATACCGGAGCAGAGCGCACAGGGCGGCGGACAGCAAGGCGGCGGACAGTCCCAGACGGGAACGCGCACGCCTACGCTGGACGAATTAGGCGTGGACCTGACGTCATGGGCACGGCAGGGCAAACTTGACCCGGTGGTCGGCAGAGAAGACGAAGTTCAGCGCGTGGTCCAGATCCTGAGCCGCCGCACAAAGAACAACCCCGTCCTCATTGGTGAGCCCGGTGTGGGCAAGACGGCCATCGCCGAAGGGCTGGCGCAGCGGATCGTCGATCGCGACTGCCCAACATCGCTTCGAAACGCGCGAATCATGGCCCTGGACGTGGGCCGGTTGCTGGCTGGCGCCAAGTTCCGCGGCGAGTTCGAAGATCGCCTCAAGGCGGTGCTCCGCGAAGTCACTGCGGCCGAGGGCAGAGTCGTGCTCTTCATCGACGAGCTCCACACGATCGTCGGCGCGGGCCAGGCCGAAGGTGCCGTGAGCGCCGGGAATCTGCTCAAGCCAGCCCTCGCACGGGGCGAGCTGCGATGTATTGGCGCCACCACGCTCGACGAGTATCGCCAGCACATCGAAAAGGACGCGGCATTCGAGCGGCGATTCCAGCCGGTGTTCGTACAGGAACCAAGCGTCGAAGACACCGTCGCCATCCTGAGAGGACTCAAGGGTCGGTACGAAGCGCACCACGGCATTCGCATTCAGGACGCCGCCCTCCTAGCTGCAGCAACGCTCTCGAACCGATACATCTCGGATCGTTTCCTTCCCGACAAGGCGATCGACCTGCTCGACGAGGCAGCCTCGCAACTCCGCATCGAAAGCGACTCGATGCCAGCCGAACTCGATGAACTTCGCAGACGCATCTTGCAGGTTGAGATCGAACGGGAAGCGCTCCGCAAGGAAAAGGACGACGACGCCCGTTCGCGGCTTGACGCCATCGAGTCGGAACTCGCGGATCTCGAAGAACGCAACCAGTCGCTGACTGCCCGCTGGGAGGTCGAGAAGTCCGAATTGGATGAGATCAGCGCGGTCAAGGAACGGATCGACGCGGCCCGTGTCGAGTTGGAGCAGGCGCAGCGCGGCGGTCATCTTGAGGCCGCTGCACGAATCCAGTACGGCGAGATCCCGGAACTGCACGAGCGTCTGG